>CAYSPU010000013.1:0-18655 GCA_964432995.1 uncultured Verrucomicrobiota bacterium | reverse complement strand
CGACTCGAATCTTGATTTGCCCGGGTCGGTCCTTAACTTCCCCACATGTCACGCACGGAAGCGACACCCCAACCGACGGCCAACTCGCAGGCGGAGAGCACTGGCCACGAAGACTCATTCGCCAGCCGCCACCTCGGACCGCGCCCGCACGACATCCAGGCCATGCTGCACGCGGTCGGCTTCGAAAGCCTGGACGCCCTCACCGACGCCGCCGTGCCCGCGGGAATCCGGCTCCGTCGTCCCCTGGCCCTGCCCGAGCCGCTCTCCGAAGCGGCGGCACTCCGCGAACTGCGCCAAATCGCGAGCCGGAACCAGGTCTTCCGCTCCTACATCGGCATGGGCTACTTCGACTGCATCACGCCCGCGGTGATTCAGCGGAACCTTCTCGAGAATCCAGGCTGGTACACGGCATACACACCCTATCAGGCCGAGATCTCCCAGGGCCGGCTCGAAGGCCTCCTCACCTTCCAGACGATGGTCTGCGATCTCACGGGACTCGACGTCGCCAACGCCTCCATGCTGGACGAAGCCACCGCCGCGGCGGAGGCCATGACCCTTTGCCAGGCCGCCAAGCGCGCCGAGGGCCGCCGCGTCTTCCTGGTCGCCAATACCTGCCACCCGCAGACCATCGAGGTGGTGCGCACCCGCGCCCAATCCCACGGCATCCAGGTCGAGCTCGGGAATCCCGCCGACTTCCAGTTCACCCCCGACGTCTTCGGCGTGCTCCTGCAATACCCGAATACCTGGGGTGAAGTCGTCGACCCGACCTCCCTGGTTCAGCGCGCGCACGCCGCCGGCGCCCTTGCGGTCATCGCCACCGATCTCCTCAGCCTGACGCTGCTCAAACCACCGGGCGAACTGGGAGCCGATATCGCCATCGGCAGCGCCCAGCGCTTCGGCGTGCCCCTCGGCTACGGCGGGCCGCATGCCGCCTTCTTCGCCGCCCGCAGCGCCCTCCAACGGCTCATGCCCGGCCGCATCGTCGGCGTCTCCAAGGACGCCCGCGGCCAACCCGCCTTCCGGCTCGCCCTCCAAACCCGGGAACAACACATCCGACGGGAAAAGGCCACCAGCAACATCTGCACCGCCCAGGCTCTACTCGCCAACATCGCCGCCTTCTACGCCGTCTACCACGGCCCCGAGGGACTCCGCGCCATCGCCGCCCGCGTCCATCGCTTCGCCCGGCAACTCGCCGTCGGCCTGCGCCGCGCGGGCTGCCAGGTCCAGGCTCCCGGCTTCGACACCCTCCGCGTCCACCTGAGCGCGCGCCCCGCCAGTGACATCGTGCGCCTGGCGGAGACCCGACAAATCAACTTGCGCCCCATCGATGATCACACCCTCGGAATCAGCCTCGATGAGACCGTCACTGCGGCCGACCTCGACGATCTCCTCTGGGCCTTCCACGGAGGCTGCAAACCGTCGTTTGCCGCGGCCGACCTCGAGCCGGATCCCGCGGACGCTCCGCCGGATTCCCTGCGGCGGACGACTTCCTTCCTGCGCCATCCGGTGTTCCATCGGTACCGGTCGGAAACCGAAATGATGCGTTACCTCAAGCGTCTCGAGTCCCGCGATCTGTCGCTCACCACCTCCATGATCCCGCTGGGCTCATGCACCATGAAGCTCAACGCCGCCGCCGAGATGCTGCCCATCACCTGGCCGGAGTTCAGCAGCTTGCATCCGTTCGCCCCCGCCAGCCAAACCCAGGGATACCAGACGTTGTTCCAACACCTCGAATCTTGGCTCGCCGAAATCACCGGCTTCGCCGCCACCTCCCTCCAACCCAACGCCGGGTCCCAGGGCGAATACACCGGCCTGCTTGTCCTCCGCGCCTACCACAAACACCGCGGCCAATCCCACCGCAACGTCTGCCTCATCCCCTCCTCCGCCCACGGCACCAACCCCGCCAGTGCCACCCTCGCCGGGCTCACCGTCGTCCCCGTCGCCTGCGACGCCCAGGGCAACATCGATGTCACCGATCTCCGCGCCAAAGCCGAACAACACGCCCCCAACCTCGCGGCGCTCATGGTCACTTACCCCTCCACTCATGGCGTCTTCGAAACCGCCATCCAGGATATCTGCCGGATTGTTCATGACCACGGCGGCCAGGTCTACATGGACGGCGCCAACCTGAACGCGCAGGTCGGCCTCTGTCGGCCGGCCGACATCGGCGCCGACGTCTGCCACCTCAACCTCCACAAGACCTTCGCCATCCCCCATGGCGGCGGCGGACCGGGGATGGGCCCCATCTGCGTCGCCGCCCACCTGGCGCGCTTCCTCCCCAGTCACCCGGTCGTGCCCACCGGCGGTGCCGACGCCGCGGGCACCGTGGCCGCAGCGCCGTGGGGCAGCGCGAGCATTCTCCCCATCTCCTGGGTCTACCTCCGCGCCATGGGCCCCGCCGGCCTCCGCCAAGCCAGCCAGGTCGCCATCCTCAACGCCAACTACATCGCCCATCGGCTCCACGACTACTTCCCCGTGCTCTATCGCGGCCCCCACAACCTCGTCGCCCACGAGTGCATCCTCGACTTCCGCCAGTTCCACAGCGTCACCGTCGAGGACGTCGCCAAGCGCCTCATGGATTTCGGGTTCCACGCCCCCACCATGTCCTGGCCTGTCGCCGGCACCGTCATGGTCGAACCCACCGAAAGCGAGCCGACGGAGGAACTGGACCGCTTCTGCGACGCCCTCATCGCCATCCACGCCGAAATCGCCGCGATCGAGTCGGGCCAGATGGACGCCCGCAACAATCCGCTGAAGAACGCCCCCCACACGATGGACCAGGTGATGGCGAACCAGTGGGATCGGCCCTACTCGCGCGAGCAGGCCGCCTTCCCCGCCCCGTGGCTCCGCGAGCACAAGTTCTGGCCCGCCGTCGCCCGCATCGACAACGTCTACGGCGACCGCCACCCCGTCTGCACCTGCCCCGGACTGAAACCGAGCGCCTGACGGCTTCCGGGACTGCGTCCCGCAGCCGAACGCACACACCCGTGGCTGCGGCTCAAGCCGCCTCCGCCAAGGCTACGGCGAGCCGAGGACGAGCCGCGGTCCCAAACGCGGGCCCTCGGTCGCCAGGCACTCCCACACGCCAACCAGCTTGGACCACCCCGATTGCACCGACCATTTGACGGATGACGCCCTGCACGCCATGATACGGGCCATGCCGCTGAAAATCACGGATGCCTTGCTCGCCGAGCATGTGGTTTTTCACAACCTCTTCGATCACCTCGAGCGAACACTTCCCCACCTGAAGAGCCTGGCGGAAGTGCGCGCCCTGGCGGGAGTCATGGAGGCGCTCGTCCAAGCCCACGGACAGGTCGAAGACGAACTCATTCTGGCCCCGCTGGATCATTGCATCGCGCAACTCGGACAGCAGGAGCCTTTTCACGAGGAACACGAGGAGATCGGTGAGAGCCTGCGCCAAGCCCTCAAAGCGAGCACCCTGCGCGAAGCCCGACGCTGCCTGCAGAAGGCCGTGCTCGAATCCCGCAGTCACTTCGACAAAGAGGAGCGCATCCTGTTCCCCATGGCGGAGAAACTCCTCAAGACGAAGACTCTGGCCACCCTGGCGGAGACCTGGAAAAAGCAGCGCAAGGCCATCACCGGGTAGCCTTTCGGTAGCAGATCGCCATCCCGTCCCGTTTCTCGTCCGAAGCCCGCACAATCACCATCTCCCATTCCGGGCTGGTGCGCATGAACTCGAGGAAGTCCTGCATCTCGGCCGCGCTCTGGATCACGTTGTCCGCCACCACCAGCGCCCGCGGCTTGAGCTTGGGCGCCAACGCCTGGAGATACTCGAAGTAATCCCGCTTCAACGCGTCGAGAAAGACGAAGTCGAATTCCCCTTTCAACTCCGGCAGCACCTTCCGGGCATCCCCCTCGACCACGGTCACCGTCTTCTCGAGCGCCATCTGGGCGATGTTCTCCCGCGCCTTCCGCACCATGCCGGGGTCGATGTCCACCGTGATCAGTTCCCCCCCGTTCCGCTCGAAACCGATCCCCATGTGCAGCGCGCCGTAGCCCGTCGCCACATAGTTGCCGATACACGCCGCGCTTGGCTCCGGAACTTTGCACCAGAATCCGCAGCAACATCGCGTCGCCCGGCGTCGTGTTGAGCCCCGTCCTCCGAAACTCCTGCAGGAACCTCTCCCGCGCGGCCGCGTCCGACCCCGGACGATCCGCGGCGCGCAAGCCGCTGATGGCCGCAAAGCCGACGCCGAGGACGAATACGAACACCACCCACGGAAACAGATGCGTTCTCATGTGCGAAAGATGGCACACCCCACCCCGCATTCAAACCCCAACTCCAACGCAAAGACTTGAACATCGAACATCCAACTCCCGGCAGCCGCGCTCAGGCTTCCTTCGCCTGCGCCAGCAGACGGGCCAGCACCTGGAGCTGCTGCCGCACCGCCGGGGCCAGTTCCTGCAACTCGCCCACCTCGCCCACGCCGCACAAGAGGGCGGTCACCGCACCCGCCGGCCCCACCGGAATCAACACCAGCGGCGCTTCCCCCGTCACCTGCGTCAACCACGGCGGCACAAACGGCAGAATCTTCGGATCCTCCGGATGCGACAGCAGCACGATCTCCCCGCGCCCCGTGCACACCGTGAACACCGTTCGCTGGCCGGGATCGATGGACGCGCGGACCGACAACTGAGGAAAGAGCGGTCCGCTGCCCACAAAAGGGCGGTACACCGACTCCACGGCGTGGCGGCGGAAGACCCAGCAATCCACCAGACCCAGCGCCGCCTCGATGCTGCGCGCCCCGGCGAGAAACACCTTCGGCCCGCGGACCGTCGCCCCCGACAGCAGATCGCTCACCTCGGTGATGCCGTCCAGCAGCAATCGGGTGGTGTCCTGGCGCTGGGCGCCGGGTCGGCCGCCGGCGCTCGCCACCTTCGCCCCCGTCACCGCAGCCACCGTGGTGCGCACCCGATCCAACATCGGCAGCGCACCCAACACCCCGCGCACCAGCGCGAGCCGCCGGTCCACTTCCACCACAATCTCCTGCAGCACCGGCCCCCGCACCTCGAGCACCGACTCGAACCGCTCCGCCAATTCCGCCGCCAGCACCTCGATCGACCCGGCCGGCTTCCGCGCCGTCAGCCACATCGCCACCTGCGTCGCAAAATCCGCGACCGCCAGCAGACGAACCGTCGCGGCATTCATCGCCTTCCGCTCCGTCACGTCCGGCAGACCGCGAAACGTCGAGAGAATCCCCTCCGGCAGATTCATCAGCTCGAGCACCCGGCGCCCCAAATCGAGCGCCGTCAGGCCGAACACCTCCCGGAACGCGTCCTCCTCAGGCATGGTCCGGGCCAGTGCCTGCGCCTGCCGATGCTCGTCGGTCAGAAACGTCGTTAGCAGCAAGCTGCCGTAGTGCCGCAACGCCGCACACACAAACGCCTGCCCCGGATCCGCACCCTGCCCGAAATGCCCCGCCCCCGCCTCCGCCAAATAACCGCAGGTCACCGCCAGCCCGGAAATCTCCCGCGACTCCCGCGGATTCGACATCTGCCCCGCGTTCTGCAGCAACAGCAATGACACCGCCAAATTGCGGATCTTGAGAAAGCCCACCACCTGGATCGCCTGTGCCACCGACACAATCTCGACCCCTTCCGGGTTGAAGCCGATCGTGTTCGCGATGCGGATGATCTCCGCCACCACCGCCACATCCCGCTCGATCAACTCCGCCAGGTAGTGAACCGAGACCGCATCCGGGCGCGCCGTGATCTCCCGGATCAACTCCACCACCTGCGCTACGCAGGCCGTGTTGTTGTCCCGCAACGCCGCCTGGACCCGGCTCACCGTCCGGTCCGCCAGTTCCTTGCGGCTCTCTGCGTTCCCCATGGTCATCGCTTTGTCCGTCTTCAGCCCGCTTCGCCGAACGGAGGTTCCTCTCGGTCATCGGCCGCCGGCCGACGCCACTTGAGCGCTCGTTCCCACTCTCGGCGGCACCCGCACCGATTGGCCGCGACTGCCGGACGCCGGCCTGGCAACGAAGGAGCCCCCCTGCCTCACTTCGCCGACGCCTGGTAACTGAGAATCAGAGGTCCCGCCACGCGCGCGGCCACGGCCGGTCCGCGCTCCGCGCGCAGGCGGCTCAGCCACGCACGTTGCACCTCGGCCAGGGCCTGGCGCGCGTCGCCGGTTCGCTGACTGGTGCTGTGGAAATCGAGCATCATCGATGCGATCTCGCCGTCCTCAATGGGCCAGAGTGTCAGGAGCAGATTCCGCACTCCGGCCTGCACAAAGCCGCGACGCAACCCGAGCACCCCTTCTCCTGTCCACAGCTCGCCCATTCCGCTGTCGCAGGCCGAAATCACCACCAATTCCGTGCCGCGCAAATCCAGTGTCGCCACCTCGTGAGCGGTGAGAATCCCATCGTTTTCCGAAACAACGCGCTTCCCCATGTTCCGCCGCTCCAGCGAGGCGCGGGCACCAGCCAGCAGCAGGCCGCTGCGCAACATCGGGTGGCCTAACCCGGAGTCAACTACCCCCGCCACCTTGGTCGCCGATTCCAACGATGCCGGCCCGGGCTCCGCCGGAAGGTGGAATCCATGCGTGGCCAAGTGTAGCACCTTGGCTCCCTTCGCCCGGCGCAACCTGGTCTCCGTGGCCTCCCGGCCTGTGTAGAGTTCGACTCCGGGAAAACCCATCGCAAACGCCCGGCGCTGGAGAAGCCGGCCTTCGGCCTCCGCTCCGGGCAGTGGGCGGAAACTCAGCCCGCGCAGCACGGGCTCCTCGCCGGGCGCGCCGGAGAGCGCCCGTTCCTTTCCGGAGCCGGTGTCCAGAGCCGGCGCGCCAAAATCCGGATTCGCCAACACCAGGAGTCCGCCGGTCCCAGCATCGGAGCCTGGAATCCCGACCAAGTCGCGCCCCGTGGACACGTAGCTGATTCGATAACGTTCCCCGACGAAAGGACCGAGCCCGTCGGTCAGCGCCGCGAAGGACACGAACGCCAGCGCTCCGTCGGGGCTGACGATGACCTCGAGTGTGCCAGCCGGCAGCGCCTTCTCGATCGGCCTCCAGACGTTCTGATACAACCACCGCAGACTCTCCATCAGGACTCCGTCTGTGCCGGGATTCCGACAACTGTGCTGCAGGAGCCGGACCTGGCGCTCGATCGCGCCGGCGGGACCGAGTGACAGCCATCGCGGTTCGTCCCGGCGCGCCAGGAGCAGCGCGCCATAGCGGGGTTCGGAACGGTCCGGGCCAAGGTAGTGATCGTACCGCAGCAGCTCGATCAAGCTTGCACGGTCAGGGATGACTCGTTGCACCTCCGCGACGCTGACCTGCAACGCCCGCCGCGCAGGTGAGCGGTCCGCGGTGCGCCGTGCCAACTCAGTCTGCAGATCGCCGATCTCCTCATCCAACCGCGCCTGCCCGGCGACCCTCGGCGTCGCCGATGCCTGCTCGGAACCCGGAACCAGCAGCGCCGTCCGCTGTCGCCGGCACTCCTCCAGCCGCCGCAGGATAGCCGCCGCCTGATCCTCCCCGCCGATCCGCGCATACTGGCAATCCTCGAGGAGCGAATCGAGGACGATGCCTTTGGTGCGGAGAATCGCTTCTGCCAACGGCACCGCGGCTCCCAGAGTAGCCAGCAGGTCGGGACAACTGCCATCGGAGATGAGCGCCAACCGCTGCCGCTCCGAGGTAACGGAGAAGGCACTCGCCACCAACTCTTCCCACAGACGCCGCTCCCGAAGCGCGTGGTGCAACGCATCGGCCTGATTCCCCAAATCCAGTTTCAACTGGGCGAGGTGGCGATACTGGGGGGCAGCCAGCGACGCGCGCGCACCCTCCTCCAGGCTCCGCACCGCCCGCTCCTGGATCGCCTCCGCTTCCTCCAGGGATCCCAACCGATGCAATACCGTCGACAGATGAAACAGGCTGTCCGCCAGGTGAAACGATTCGCTCCCTCCCGAACGCTCAAGAATCGCGACTGCCCGCTCGAGGAGCGGTTTGGCCTCCGCCACTCGGCCAGACATCTCGCAGGTAATCCCGAGAGCGGCCAGGCTCTCAGCGGTCTTGGCGTGGTGCGGCCCGAAGATCCGTTCCCGTACCCGCAGGCATTCCTGCGAAATCTCCAGGGCCTCCCCATATTCTCCGAGCATTCGGCAGGTCACCGCGACCGCATTGGCCACCTCCATCGTTTCCCAATGCTCCGGACCGCGCCCTTCCTGCTTCAGTCGCCAGCCCCGCTCGAAACTCCGGTGCGCCTTGGCGTAGTCCTTCACACCAAAGTAGACCCACCCCAACGCATACAGCGCGTCGGCCTGCCGCAGCAAAGGCACCGCCACCCCTTCACGAACCAACACGTCCACTTGCCGCAGATACCGCTCCGCCTGCGCGTAGTCCGTCGAAATCACTCCCAACCAGCCCAGCTCCACCAACACGTCGGCCAGCACGCCCGGCTGCTCGGCGGCGTGCCGCTCCCGGATCTCGAGGCACCGTAGCAGCAACTCCTTCGCCTGGTCCCGATCCCGCAGGCAGTTCTTCGCAAACTCACCCAGTCGGTAGTAGCTCTTGGCGGTCTCCATGTGGGCGTCGCCAAACATAGCCTGTCGAATCGACAACGCCCGGCGATAGAGCGCACCCACTTCCTCAATCTCCCCCAGCATCACCAGCCGGCGGCCCAGACCGTCCAGGGCGTCGGCCGTCTCCGCAGCGCCCGCGCCGCGTGCCCGTTCCGTTCGCTCGAGAATCTCCCGCGCGATCCGAACCACGTTGCTCCACTGTCCCCGTTGTTCCTCGACCTCCATCTCCCGGCGAAGCTCGTCCAGCGACGCCGAGTCGGCCGCCGCAGCGATGGCCCCCATCCACAAGGCGACGCCCCAAAGGAGGAGCCTGCGCGACACACGCGCATGCGCCACCGGACCCGCAATTGGCACGGAGAAGGTCACGGCTACCGCACCTCGCTTAGCAGAACCGGCCAGCGCCGACAAGCACGGGGAACCGGGTAACCGCTGCCTGGTGCATCCGCAAGTTGCCGGCGGTGGGCGGCCAGCACCGCCTGGCCGCGGCTGCCGGAACTCCCTGCCCGAGTTCGCGGGCAACGGTGTTGCCCGCCCACCCAGGTGGAGACTCGCCGTCAACTTCGAGATGCACTGACTGCTGCCTCGCCGACCCCAACGTGAAACGAGCCGATACTCAGTTCGAGACCGATTCCCGTTGCGCAGCGTATACCCTGCACGTATAAGCGCGCCGACACCGGCACACCATGCCTGGCTGCAATCTCAGGGACCTCCGTCAAGGGGGCGAGGATGCGTGGCGCGAGGCCTTCCGCATCCTCTGGCCGATCGCCCTCAGCGCCGCCGCCCACGCCCCCGTCGCCCTGCGATGGGAGGAGGTCGAGGACGCTGCCAACGAAGCCCTGGCTCAGCTCGTCCACCGTGTCGACTCTGTCCGGTCTTTCGACGAACTGCGGGCCTTGGCCGCCACCATCGCCTACCGGCGCGCCGTCTCCGCCGCGCGCCGGGACTCCGCCGCCAAGCGCATCCCCGCCGTCGCCATGGCCTCGGACCTCGCAAACCAACTGAACGAGGTAGCCGCGGACGTCGAGTGTGCCACCGGTCGGCTGGACGACGTCCAACTGGCCGAACTCGCCTTGCTCCTGCACCGCGCACTGCACGGTCTGGATGCCGACACGCGCGGCATGCTCCTCGCCAAGGTCTGCGAAGGCCTGACCTACCGGGAGCTGGCCCAACGTTACCGCAAACCAGAGCCAACGGTCACCGCCCGCGTCAGTCGGGGACTCGCCGCCGTGCGGTCCCGCCTGGCACGCCTCCCCGTACTGATGCATGAACTTCGCAGTTTCTTGCGATGAGAAATGATGCGATGACGAACCAAGACTTCAAAGCCCTCGCCGTCCGGGTGATGGCCGGGGAAGCGAACGCGGCCGAGATCGCACAGCTCGAGCGCTGCCTCGCCACCGATGACCGGTGTCGACGCACCTTCACGGAACTGCAAGCCGCCTGGACCGCCCTTCGCGAAACGCGCCCCCTGGTCCAAGCCCTCGACGCCAAACCCCAGCCGCCACCGGAGTCTCGTCTGTTCACCCTTCTCCGCCAGGTCAAGGAACATCAACCTCACCGCCCTCCGGTCGAAGCCAAGCCCGCCGCCGCCTGGCTCGAGCCGCTCCTGTCCTGGCTTCGCGCCCACCAGGTGGCCCTCGCCGCCGGCACCACCGTCCTTCTCACGCTCGGAGCGCTGGTCTGGATCCAGGTCTCGAGACCTTCCGCCCCTTCCCACCCCACCCAAACCCACCTCGCCGGACATCTGATCCCTTTGACCGGCAACGCCCAGGTCCGCCGCGGTCCAATGTCCTTCTCCCTCCGCCAGCCATTCGCAGCCCTCCTGGGCGACGAGTTGGTCCTGACGGCCACCGACATCGTGCAACTCCTCACGGGCCAAGGTTTGACGAACCTCGCCGGACCGCTGCGCCTCCGCTTGACCGACGCCGTCGCACCGACCATCGTGCCCTCTGCGCCCCAGGACCAAGCCGAACGCCAAATGCGCACCGCCTTGTTTGAGACGCCGGATCGCATTCGGACCGCAGGGCTCCTGCTCGCCACGAGAAGCGGCTCCCCCGTCCCGCTGTACTCGCCTCGGACCGCTACGGCGAACCCGACGCCGCTCATCTGGTGGAAAGGCCGACCAGACGGCAAATACGACGTAACGATCACGGACGAGCTCCAACCCGGGACGCCGGCCCTACGGTTGCGTGCTGTCGCTCCCCCGGTGGACTTCGGTCAAGCCTGGCCCGGTCGCGCCCTGACCCCAGGCGGGCTCTACCGCGTCATCGTGCGCGAAAGCGGAGACGCCCTCGCCGTTGCCGAACACACCTTCATGACCCTGCCTCACCGCAGCGCCTCCCTTTCCGAAGATCCTCCAACCAGGCTAGTTCGGGCGCTGGCGCAGCTTTCCACCGACCCACCCTGCGTGGGCGACGCGCTCGTCGACCTACACGCACTGCCACCTCCGTGGGCGGACAGTCCGCTGGCCATCCGGCTCCGGCTCCTTGCCTATGGCCAACTCGGACTGGCCGACGACTTCGAAGAAGCCGCTGCGCGCTTCGAGGCAGGTACCAACCCGTAGCTTTGGATGTATGAGAAAGATGGGATTCTGCGATTACACCAGCAGATGAGTTCCGCGCGCGCCCTCCAAGCCGACCCCGGGTCCAGAGCAAGCGGTCCCCTCGACCCCGTTTTCCCGGATCTGGCCACACGGACGCCGCTGAGGCTCAATAGCTTGGCTAGGAAAGGCTCACCCACATGAAAACCGCAGCACGCGCATTCCCCTCGAACGCCAATCGGCGCAGTGACCGCCGTCACGGAACCGGCCAGAAACCGACACCCCCGTCGGTCGGAGGCCCGGCAGCCATGATCTCGCTCTGCCTCGTTCTCTCGACCCTTCTTCCACTTCAGTCCCAAGCCTACGAGTACTACATCAACGTCGGCGGGAGCACCTACTCGACGGCGACCACTCTGACGGTGACACCGACGAACGCCACCAGCCAATCCACACTGCTCCTCACGGCCACGACAACCGGCGTAAACTGGTCCGGCGTCACCGTGTCCTTCTACCTGGACGATGTCCTGGTCGGCACCAACAAGACCGTCGCCACCGGCACCGCATGCCAAGCCCAGCTCTATCTCACAACCGCCGGCCTGACCAGCGGGGCGCACACTCTCAGAGCGGAGTTCCCCGCTACGCAGCGCACCTTCACCGAGTTGTTCGCTACTGAAGTCATCTACAACCACAACGGCTCGATCAAGCGAGTCGATCACTATTATTACCGCTGGACGGACACCGCCCGAGCCAGCTCCGGAACCGCCTCGGTAGCCACCGACCCCTCGCCGCCACTGTTCGCTCCTCTGACCAATCAGTTCGCCTTCACCGACGCTGACGTAACCTTCGCGGTCACGAACACCATCAGGCCGCTCTCCTTTCAATGGCACTTCCAGGGCGCAAACCTCGCGGGCGCGACCAACTCGACTCTGCTGCTGGCCGATGTCCAGACCAACCAGGCCGGAACCTATCTCGTGGTCGGTACCGATGCGGACGGCTTGGCCACCGCTTCCGAAGCCTCTCTGGTAGTGGGCGCACCGCCGAGAATCACGACGCAACCGACCAGCCAGACGGTCGATACTGGGAATTCAGCGACGTTCACCGTCGCTGCCAGCGGCAGTACACCCTTAAGTTACCAGTGGTGGTTCAATGGAAATCCGCTGGCCCGAGCGACAAACACCACACTCAACCTGAACAACGTCACAACCAACCAAGCCGGCTCGTATTCTGTCGTGGTGACCAACGCGTATGGAACCGCCACAAGCCAGGTCGCCCAGCTACAGGTCCTCGCCAACCCCCCTGAGATCACCGCCCAGCCGCAAAGCCAGAGAGTGGCCATCGGCATCTCGGCGTCGTTTGCCGTGACCGCCGCTGGCAGCCCCACGCTGCGCTACCAGTGGCGGTTCAATGGCAACCCGCTGCCCGGCGCAACGACCGCCACCCTCACGCTGTACAATATCACGGCCACTCAGGCCGGTACTTACTCTGTGGTAGTCACCAACGCCTACGGAACGGCGACCAGCGATACCGCTTTGCTCACGGTGGATCCGTCTCGTCTCGATGCAACCTTCAATCCAGGAGCGGACGGTTGGGTGACTTGCCTGGCGCTGCAAGCGGATGAGAGGATCTTGGTTGCCGGCTCGTTCACGACCTTGGGAGGCCAGTCGCGCGGCCGGATGGGGCGGTTGCACCCGGACGGAGCCTTGGACCCGCAGTTCAATCCAGCGGTCAACGACACGGTTGGCTCGTTGGCCCTGCAGACCGACGGCAAGATATTGACCAGCGGTTACTTCACCACACTCGCTGGCCAGCCGCGGAGCTACCTCGGACGCCTCAATCCGGACGGAACGATAGATCCCGCGTTCCTTCAAGGGGCAGACTGGTATGTGTATACGCTGGCGCTTCAGCGGGAAGGCTCGATCATCGCGGGGGGAGCCTTCCAGTCTCTTGGGGGGCAGACTCGCAGCCGGATCGGTCGATGCAACCCAGACGGAACTCTGGACGAGGCCTTCAACCCCGGAGCCGGCCCCGATTACACTTACATCTTGGCGCTGGCCTTCCAGGCGGATGGGAGCATTCTTGTCGGCGGTAAGTTCACGACGCTGGCAGGCCAAACAAGAAAGTACCTCGGAAGGCTGAATGAAGCCGGAGCGCTCGACGCCGGGTTCAACCCGACCCCGGAGGGGTCCGCCGTCCATGCACTCGCCGTGCAAGCGGACGGCAAGATCCTTGTCGGCGGCAACTTCACCGCACTCGGTGGACAGCCGCGTACGAACATCGCCCGGTTGAACGCAGACGGGACGCTGGATGCTGACTTCAACCCGGGAGCAAGCGGAGGATGGGTGTCCTCGCTAGCCCTTCAGGCGGACGGGAGGATCCTGGTCGGCGGTCACTTCACGACCCTGGCCGGCCAGCCACGAAGCGGCCTCGGGAGACTGAACGCTGACGGCACAATAGACCCCGACTTCAATGAGGGGGCAAGCGGTGGCGTGGAGTCACTCGCTCTGCAGGCGGACGGAAGAATTCTCGTCGGTGGCAGTTTCACCAGATTGGGCGGGCAGTCCCGGATGGGGATCGCCCGGTTGAACAGCACCGAACCGGCCACACAGAATATCAGCTACGACGGCTCCACCGCCACCTGGCTCCGCGGCGGCACCAGCCCGGAGGTCTGGCGCACAACCTTCGAGTACGCACCAGATGGCGCCACATGGAGCTTGCGTGGGGAGGGAGTGCGCACACCGGGAGGATGGGAACTGGCCGGCGTCACGCTGCCAACCAACGGCACGATCCGCGCCCGTGGCTTTGTCACCGGAGGTCAATACAACGCTTCGTCATGGTTTGTGGAAACCACGCTGTCGTTGGGCGAACCGGTGGGCGTGAAACCGTCGATCACACGTCATCCGGAAAGCCGGACCGTAATCGTGGGTGAGGAGGCAAAGAACTTGAGCGTGATCGCGACCGGAACACCCCCCCTCACCTACCAATGGCGGAAGGATCAGGTGGACATCGCCGGCGCCACCAACGCCAACTACATCATCGCCAGTGCGCAGCCCACCCACGCCGGTGTTTACAGCGTGTTGGTGAGCAACGCCTACGGGAGCGCCACCAGCTCGAATGCCGTGCTGACCGTCGAGGCCCTCGTTGCGCCTTCCATCACCAGCCACCCCCAGAGCCAAACGGTAGCCGCCGGAGCCGGGGTGACCTTCAGCGTGGTCGCGACCGGAACACCTCCGCTCACCTACCAATGGCGGAAGGACCAGGTGAACATCGCCGGCGCCACCAACGCCAGCTACTCCATCGCCAGCGCCCAGTCCACCCACGCCGGCGTCTACAGCGTGGTGGTGAGCAATCCCGCCGGTCCGGTCACCAGCACGGCGGCCACCCTCACCGTGCAAGTCCCGGACACTATCATCACCAGCGTCGTCGAGACTGGTGGTGACGATGAACCTGGCCACACCGTGACGGCGAAGTGGACCGGCATCTCCTGGTCGGACCATCCGGACGGCGTTCCCGTGCTCGGCATCGCAGCCGGGCAGCCATACACCGTAGGCCGGTTCGAACACAACGCGCCGGCCATGGTCGACCGCAATCACCGCTATGCGGATCCGGCCTCGTCTGAGCTGCCCATTCCCGCCTACTTGGTCGGCTCCGAATACATCATGTGCGGCAACGACAACCGCGATAACCTTGACTACCGGCTCGACGTGACCGTGAGTGTGACGGCCCAGGTGTATCTGCTCGTTGACAATCGCCTGGGGGACGACAACAGCGCCGATCCACCCCTCCTCAGCCCCACGATGCAGTGGGTGCTGGACGATGGCTGGGAACCGGTCACCACGGGCGCCAACCGCGCCTCCGACCCCGCCCGCCCGGACGAAGTGGGGCTCGACGAAGGTGCCGACGGATCACTCAACAACTGGTTCTCCGTCTACGGGAAAAGCTTTCTCCCCGGCACGTTCTCGTTGCTGCAACAGGCCGACGGCGTGATGCGGATCATCTATGGCGTGGTCGTCCGGTCCGCTCAACTCCAGGCAGGCATCACCCGGTCGGATGTGAACCTGGTTCTTTCGTGGCCGAGCCCGTCGCCGGGCTATGAGCTCCAGGAGACATCCGCGTTGAACGGACCGGCCACGCAATGGCAAGCGGTCACCCAGGTCCCGGCGATTGTCGGCGACGCGATCCAAGTGATCGTGCCGATGACCTCGGCCAATCGCTTCTATCGGTTGGCAGTGAAGCCCTGACAAGCGCAGAGCCGGCCCGCCCCCAGTAGCCCCCAGGCCGGGTCGGGTGCTGCGAGGATTGAGGCGCTCCAGGCGTGGAACTCCTCGGCATCCGCACTACAGTCCTGATCCCCGGGGAATCTGTTGCCCTTCTGGACGCGCAATTCGCACCGGGATCGGCCACCCAGATCAGGCTTGTGTCCCATCCCGGTGCCCGCCATCCTCCGTGTCAAATCTGCACCCAATGAACGACGCAAACCATCCCCACTCGGCTTCCTCACCGATCCCCGCTCACGCCCACGCCTGTGCCTGCGGCTGTTGCTCGACGCGCCGGCTGCCGCCGGACGAGGGGGGCTTCACCCGCCGCGATTTCCTCACCGGCGTCAGCGCCGCCGCCGTCGGGGGCGTGGCCCTCTCCGCCTTGGCCGCCGCAAACGACGCGACTCCCACCAACCACCGCCTGCCCCAGCGGAAATCGCTCAAGATGCAGCCAGTCCTGACCTACGAAACCCCTCAGCGCCGAAAGGCCACCAGTTGGCGCAACTGGGGCGCCATCCAGACCGAGGACCACGCCCGCGATGAACTCGCCCGCATCGAAAAGGAGCTGAAGAAACTCCGCAGCGAAGCCGATTTCCCCCTCGAACTGTTGCCAACGGTCATGGTGAAGTCCGCCGAGCAGGCCGCCAACATCGCCAAGGGCGACCACGACGGCGTGATTCTCTACGCCTCCGGCGGCTGGCTGAACGTCCTCGAGGCCCTGACCGATCCCAAGAAATGGACCCTGATGTTCCTCCGCCACCGGTCCGGCCCCGTCTACCTCTGGTACGAGATCGCCCATAACCGTTACCTGCGAAAAACGGTCGACGACTTCGGCCAGCCGGGCATGGATGTCCAGGACGTGGTGGTCGATGACCCGGCCGAACTGCTCTGGCGGCTCCGGGCACTCGCCGGCCTCAAAAACACCCTCGGCAAGCGCATCGTCGCCCTCGGCGGCGCCAGCGGCTGGGGCGAAGGCGGACGCACCGCCCCCCAACGCACCCGCGAACTCTGGAAGATGGACATCGTGGAATTCCCCTACGAAGAACTCGGGAAACAAATCCAGGCCGCCCGCCTCAAACCGGCCCTGGTCAGCCGCACCGACCAGGCCGCCGCCGCCTACCTGAACCAAAGAGGCGTCACCTTGGAAACCGAACGCGACTTCGTCAAACGCGCCTTCCTCCTCACCGAGGTGTTCAAGGACGTCCTCGATCAGGCCCAAACCGACGCCTTCACCATCAATAGCTGCATGGGCACGATCATGCCCATCTCCGAAACCACGGCCTGCCTGCCGCTGAGCTTGCTCAACGACGACGGCTACCTCGCCTTCTGCGAGTCGGATTTCGTCGTCATCCCCTCCGGAATCCTCCTGCACTACATCTCCGGAAAACCGTCCTTCCTCAACGACCCCACCTACCCCTACAAAAACCTGGTCACCCTCGCCCATTGCACCGCTCCGCGAAAAATGGACGGCAAGAAAGCCGAACCCGCCCGGATCCTCACCCACTTCGAGTCCGACTACGGCGCCGCGCCCAAGGTCGAAATGAAGATCGGCCAGGCCTGCACCAACCTGATTCCCGACTTCGCCAGCCAGAAATGGGTCGGCTTCCTCGGCACCATCGCCGCCAATCCGTTCCTCGACATCTGCCGCTCCCAAATCGACGTCCAGATCCACGGCAGCACCGACCAACTCCTCCGCGAAATGAAGGGCTTCCACTGGATGCTCTGCTACGGCGATTACCTCAAGGAAACCGGTTACGCCCTGCGCAAGATCGGTGTCGATTGGGTCAACATCAGCGCGCCCCAGGCGACGTGATGCCAAAAACACGCCGGCCCCAGAAACCGTAGCGCGAAGTCCGGAGCCCGGGGCTCGGAACCCGGGTTCAGCCTCCGGATGCGTATCGACACTCAAGGCCACCATTCCTTGCACTGTGCTCCCTCACTCCCCGCCAGGGCGGGCAACGGCTTCCTCCTCCTTGCATGCGCGAACGCGATTGTCGCTCCGCCGACCCGCGGGATGCCGTGCCTTCTATGAGCCTCTCCGCGCATCCGTCCCCCTCACCCTGTTCGTCTCCTCGGTTGAATGTTGAGCGTTGGACGTTGAACGTTGAACGTTCCGCACCGCATCGAATCGAGTCCCGACCCGCGGAATTGCCGGACCGCCGCCCATGAAGCCGTCGCACCTGATTGCCCTCCTGCTCATGAACGTCTTTTGGGCCGGAACCTACACGGCCTTCAAGGCCCTCTCCGCCCACCTCACCGTCAGCGAAATCGTCACCGCCCGTTTCGGCCTCGCCGCCCTCCTCGCCGCCCTCCTCTGGCCGCTCCTCCGCGGCGCCGCCCCCCGAGGACGCGATCTGGTCAAGACCGCCCTCATGGGGGTCCTGGTCTTCGCCGTCGGACCGCGCATCCAGGTCTTTGCGGTCAACCTTGGCAAAGCCGGTGACTCCGCCGTCGTCGTCGCCATCGAGCCGCTCATCACCGCCGTCGCCGCCGCCTTGTTCCTCCGCGAGCATGTCCCGGCCCGGCGATGGCTCGGGTTCCTCATCGGCATGTTCGGCGTGGTAATCCTCAACGGCGCCTGGCGACTGGACCTCAACTGGACCACGCTGGCTGCCAACGTCATCTTCATCTCCTCTTTCATCTGCGAAAGCGCGTATTCGGTCATCGGGAAGCCGCTCCTCGAACGGGCCAACCCGTTGAAGATCGTCGCCATCTCCCTGATCCTGGGCACCGTCCTCAACTTGCTCTGGGGTTCTATCGAAACCGCCGTCACCGGTCGCGAGTCCCCCTGGACCAGCTTGCGGCAGCTCCCCGTCACCGTCTGGCTCACCCTCCTCTTCCTCGCCGTCATCTGCACCGTCGTCGGCTACACCCTCTGGTACATCGTTATCCGTCAAAGTGACGTCAGCCTCGCCGCGCTGACCATCCTCGTGCAACCGGTCTTCGGCGTCGCCATCGCCGCCTGGTTCCTCGGCGAATCCGTCCACTGGGGGCAACTCTGGGGCATGGCGGTCATCGTCGCCGGCTTGGCCTGCGGCCTCTCCCTCTCCGTCGGAAACACACGGAGAAAACCTGACCCTCACAAACCAGAGGCCTTTTCGGCTTGAGCGCCCCCTCCCCTTCGACCATCGTCCGCCACACGAACAACCACTCTCTCACTCCCGGCCGACCGGCGAGGCACATGGCGGCGGCTGCCCCCATGCCAACACCGCGGGGCGGATCGTTGCTCATCCGGATCCGCCATCCGGAAGACATGCCCTACCTTACTGCCGCCGGCGAACGGGTGCTGCCCCCGGTCACCTACGTGCCCGAGCTGTCGGTG
>CAYSPU010000012.1:30370-40244 GCA_964432995.1 uncultured Verrucomicrobiota bacterium | reverse complement strand
GAAGGACCTGGACGAGCGGGCTGTTCCGCCGGTAGTTCGACGGCAATTCGCGACCGGAGAGCGTGTCCCAGATCCGGATCTCGCTCTGCTCGCGGCGCATCTTGAACTCGATCTCACCGGCGTCTGACCAGGAGAAGGAGTATTGGTCGCGGCTGCTCGCAGTGAACACGTGCCGGCCATCACGGCTGAACCACGCGCGACACAGCGGCAAGGGATGGACCAGTGGCGGTGAAACCACCTTCCCCGAGGCCGCCTCCCAGACGCGGGCCGTGCGGTCCTCGCAGGTCGTCACCACATAACGTCCGTCCCGGCTGAACTCTGCGTCCCGCACCGGCGCGGCGTGGCGCATGGCGGCTCCCACCGGCTGGTCGTTGGCCAAATCCCAGAGGCGCGCCTGGCCGTCCTGGGCGGCGGTCAACACCCACTGGCCGTCCGGGCTGAAGCTCGCCCGGTTGACGGGGCCGGCATGAGACCACAGCCGCACCAGACGGGGCACGTACGCCAGGATGACCCCGAGGCGCAGGCGGTTCGCGGCCTCGGCGGCCTCATGGGGGCCGGTGAGGCGGAGGGCGTCACTGAACCAGAGCGCGGCCCCCAGCCAATCGCCCCGATCCATCAGTTGCACGCCCTGGGCGGTGTTCAGTCGCGCGAGCCGCTGCTGGCTCTCCTGGGCCGTGGACTCGGCAATCGTCCGTTGGACCGCCTCGGCTCGTTGGGCGTCAGCCGCTTCCGCCCGCGCCGCGTCGGCCGCCACCCGCTCCCGGCGGGCCACCCACGCCGATCGCAGGCTGATGCCGGTGGCCAGCACCAGCGTCACGGCGATGACCAGGACTGTCCCCACGACCACGCGATTGCGTCGGACAAACTTCGCGAGCCGGTAGGATACCGACGGCGCGGCAGCCGCGATGGGCTCGCCGCGCAAGTGCCGCTCGACATCCTGGACCAGCGAGGCGGCCGTGTCGTAACGCCGGGTCCGGTCCTTTTCGAGCGCCTTCATCACGATCCAATCGAGATCGCCGCGCACCGAGCGATCCAGCTTGTCCGGCTTGGCTTGGCGTCGGTCCGCCACGGCGTTTCGTTCCGCGTCATCGAGCGTGCTCAGCCGGGTGCTGGGCTTGGGCGGCTCTTCCTCGCGGATGGTCCGCATCATCGCCTCGTATCCCGCGGCCAGGAGTCTCTCCGTTTCAAACGGCGTGCGTCCGGTCAGCAGCTCGTACAACAGAACGCCCAAAGCGTACACGTCACTGCGGGTGTCCACGTCAAGACTCCCCAGTCCCGCTTGCTCCGGACTCATGTAGGCGGGTGTGCCGATCAACTGGTGGAAGCGTGTGAACAGCGTCTTGTCCGTCAGCCGCGCCTGGGTCGCTTTCGCCACGCCGAAATCAATCACCTTGGGCACCGGCCGATCATCCTGCACCGTGACCAGGATGTTCGACGGCTTCAGATCCCGATGGATAATGCCTTTCTGATGCGCGTGCTGGACGGCGTGACCGACCTGCATGAAGAGCTCGAGCCGCGGTCGCGTCGAGAGCCTGCGCTCGTCACAGAACCTCGTGATGGGAATCCCCTTGACCAGTTCCATGACGAAATAGGGCCGGCCCAGGAGAAGTGGCGAGTGGGGAGTTGAGAGTTGCGAGTTCGAGGCGTCGATGGTGCCCGCATCGAGTACCCTGGCGATGTTGGGATGATCCATCATCGCCAGGGCTTGGCGTTCCGCCTCGAACCGCGCCACCACCTCCCGGGTGTTCATGCCCGGCTTGATGATCTTGAGCGCCACGCGTCGGCGCACCGGTTCCTCCTGTTCCGCCATCCAGACCACCCCAAAACCGCCCTCACCGATTGGCTCGAGAAGTCTGTAGCGCCCGATCCGACTCCCGGCCTGTTCCGCCAGCGGGACTCCTCCTGCCTCGTGGACTTCCCGCAAGACCTCCGTGATCCCGGCAGCCGGCGAATCAAGAAATGTGCCGGCCCGACCGGCGGCGGCCAACAGCCGCTCGACCTCCTCGCGGAGCCTCGGATGGCCCGCACAGACACGGTCCAGATAGGCCAGCCGCGCGTTCGGATCAGTCAGCGCCGACGCGGCGGCGAAGATTTCCTCGGTGGATCCGGACGGCTTCATGGCAGCTTCCTGATGCTTTGAAGGACTCCATCCGCTCTATAACGCGCAGCTCTGCGGCGAAACGGATCACCCTAAGATCCGCCGCCCGACCGTGGAGGCGCCGCACCGACCGCGACACACTGGGAACCGGGACGCTCAGCGGGGCAAATCGTGCTCGAGCTCGCAAAGAAGCCACGCCCGGGCATAGGCCCAGTGGCGTTTGGCCGTCGGCTCCGAGACTCCCAGCACCTCGGCCGCTTCAGCCAAATTCAGCCCGACGAAGTAACGCAGCTTGACCAACTCGGCTTTCTGCGGTTCGAGGGCCGCAAAACGATCGAGAGCCTCGTGCAGCGCCAGCAACTGATCGTCCGCAGCGGGCGCGGCGATCTCGAGCGCGTCCGTATCCACACGCTGGGCCTGTCCGCCCCGGCGCACCGCTTGCCGCCGCCGGGCACGGTCGATGAGAATTCGCCGCATGGCCTCGGCGGCCACAGCGAAGAAATGGGTGCGGTTGGCGTAGGTCTGCTTGTCCTGGGCGGCCAGCCGCAGCCAGGCCTCATGCACCAGGGCCGTCGGTTGGAGTGTGTGGCCGGGGGCCTCCTGAGCCAGTTTGTGCGCGGCCAGGCGCCGCAGTTCGTCGTACATCTGGGGAAGCAGGGCCTCGGCCACTTGGGAACCGCGCGGCCGTGTCGTCGCAGCTCCTCCTTCGCCGCTCTCTTCCTCAGGAATCACTGGCTGAATTCAACACCGTTCCCGGGAGGAGTCAACGCGCGGCTTGGTCACGGTGGCGGCACCGGAATGCCGTTGCGCTGGAACGTCTGCGCCGCCTCCAAGCGCAGTGCCTGGCCCAGGTAAATGCTGGTGGGAAAGCGCCAGCGCGAAGGCCAGTCATCACGATCCAATCGAGGTCGCCCTTGAGCAGGTTGATCAGTTGCGGTGTGTCGGCTGAACGACGCTGGGCAGTCTTGGCCACGCCTGTTGTTCTCGTTCGCCCTTGGCCTCCTGGGCCGCGGCTGGTCGAGCCAATTCGCTCGCAGGCGGCGAGCAATCTGAACAACTGCCGCAGAGCGTTGCCGGGCTCGATTCGGCTACAGAACTGAGGAGGGGCTGAGCGACCGCTTGCCGGGCAGTCGTTTCTTCCCGCGGCGGCTCACCATTCGCCGCCATCGCCTCCTCGAGTCGGGCCAGAAGCATCCGCGCCTGTTTGGCGCCACGTTGGCGGGCCGCGAGCAGGAGACCCGCGAACTTCAGCCCCCGCCCCCGCCGGGCGATCCGAACGACGTTAGCCACCGCCGCGGGGCGCATATGGCCGAGCTCGATCGTGAATCGCAACGCCCAATGCTGAAGCTGCATCGGCGCGAAATGGTCATGATGGTAGTGTACCCCGAGGCAGCCGGGGAGCAGTCGGTTCCCCGGCTCGGTCTCTTCGGTCAACCACCACTCGGGGATCACCTTCCCCCGAGGGAGCATGTCCCGGTAAAGCGACGTGCTGGGGTAAAGGCGCAGCGTGCGCAGGTCGTACAGACTACACGGGATCTCCTCGAGTCGACGCAGTGTTGCGGCGAGCCGGTCCGGGGTGTCGTGCGGCAGGCCCAACATGATCAGGCCACAGACCTGGATGCCCAAATCGTTCGCGCGCCGGACGGCCTCGGGAAACGACTTCCCCACATTCTGGAACTTCCGCACGGCAACGCAATTGTCGTCGTCCACGGGCTCGAGTCCCACCGCGACACCCAGGCAGCCGGCAGACGCCATCTCTTCGAGGAGCGTGGTGTCACAGAACTGATCGACTGTCACCATGGTAACGAAGCGCCGTCGCTTCTGTCGGACCAGATCCAGCAGAGCGGTCGCGTATTCCCGATCCGCCAGCAGGTTGTCATCGGTGAACTGCAGGAACGCGGCCGGATAGAGCTCCTGCAGTTGGTCCATCTCGCGTTCGAGCACGTCCAGGGGTTTGGTCCGGAATGGCCCCATGTAGCGCGAACTCACGCAAAAGGAGCACCGACGATTGCAGCCGCGGGTGGCAAAGAGCGACGCGGGAGTCAGATACCGACGCTCTCCGAAAAACCGGTAGTCGATCGGTCTCATCCGGGACGGCGGCGTGGGCGAGCCGTCGTACCGGGGCTGCAGTCTGCCTCCGAGAAGATCGTCGCAAACGGTCGGCCAGAGGAGTTCGGCTTCGCCGGTCACAATGGCGTCGGCGTGGCGCATGGCCTCCTCGGGACACACCGTGGGGTGAATACCGCCCAGAATCACCTTCTTCCCATCCGCGCGCAGAGCGTCCGCGTACCGATACACCTTGCGGGCGTACTGAGTTGACAGGGTGAACGCGAAAACGTCCCCCTCGAATCGAATGTCGTCCGTCTGCTCATCCAGCAGGTCGGTCTCGATGGCTTGGGGCGTGACGCCGTTGAGCACGGCCAGGGGCACTGGCGGCTGGGTGATGTAGGAGGTTGAATCGAAGCGGTGCAGCTCCTGCATGATGTTGACAAACACGAGCTTCATTGCGAATGGCGCTCCTACCGCGGGGACCAGATGCCGCACGATGAGGCAACCAGCGCCTCAAGAAAAGCCGATTCAGGCCGGCGCCGCGCAAGAGGTCGTTCCGCGCAGTTGCCCTGGATACTGAGGAAAGGTCGATAGTATTGACCGCTTTTTGATTCGCACTCTCCGCAGAATCGGAGTGGACTGTGGCCCGTGAAGTCAGAGGTGCGGCCGGAGACCCACGGCGTAACCCAGCGCGTGGATACCGATGCGCTCGAGATCCCGGCGCCGGTTCCCGACGACGAATTGCTGGCGCTCGACGAGGCGTTGGAGCGGTTGGCCGAGCATGAGCCCCAGAAGGCCGAGTTGGTCAAGCTGCGGCATTTCGTCGGCCTGACGTTGGCGGAAGCAGCCGAAATTCTGGGCATTTCCGAGCCGACGGCCAAACGCTACTGGGCCTACGCCCGGGCCTGGCTGTTCCGCCAGTTGGAGCGTCAGCGCGCACCGCTCTGGAACGGCTGATCGCCCGTCATTCCTGCGGACCCGCGGACGATTCCGGCCGAGCCTTCGCGTAGCTCAACGGCACCACGAGCACCGCGCACTCGGCCTTCCGCACCACCTTCTCCGCCACGCTCCCGAAAAGCACCTTGCCCGCCCGGCTGTGCCCGTGCCGACCCAGAACGATGACGTCCACCCGGTGGGCGCGCGCGAACTCGAGGATGGCCGCCGCACCCGGTCCGATGCGGAACTCCACCTTCACTTCCACACCCTTCGGGACGCGTGACAGGTAGGTCGCCGCCACTTTGGCGTCGATCGCCTTCCGGGCCTCGGCGTCCACATTGTCCACCTCTGCGATGTAGGACTTCCAGAATTGGGCGTCCGGCTCGTGGATCACGTGCAGCAAGTGGAGCGTCGAACCCGGACGACGCACGGCGGCGTCCACGGCGAACTCGAACGCGGCGTCGGCGCTTTCGGAGAAGTCGGTGCAGAAGAGGATCCGTTGGAAACGGCTTTCGGGCAGGGCGGCCGGATTCATGGTGTCTCCGTCATTTGACCAGCGAGGGCAGGAAGGTGGCGATCTGCGGGAAGAGGACGAGCAGGGCGGCCGCCAGCACCAGCGCCCAGAGGAACGGCAGGCTGCCGCGAAACACCTTTTCCAGCGGCACATCCCGCGCCATTCCCGCCACGACATACACGCAGACGCCGACCGGCGGTGTGATCACGCCCATCATCGTCACCACCACAATCATCACCCCGAACCAGATGATATCGTAACCCAGCGCCAGGATCACCGGGTAGAAGATCGGGATCGTCAGAATGTCGAGCGCCAGCGCGTCCAGGAAGCAGCCGCCCACCAGATAGAATGCCAGGATCATCGCGATGATGCACCATCCGGGCAGGGGCAACCCCGCGAGCCAGGCGGCCAGGTTCGACGGCACCTGGGTCACCGCCAGGAATCTCCCGAAGATGATCGCACCCGCCACGATGACCATCACCATGCACGATGTGCGGATCGACTCGTTCAGGCACTGGAGCAGCCGCGCCCAGGTCAGTTCCCGCTTGAGCAGGGCAATGACCAGCGTGCCGGCGGCGCCGACGGCGGCGGCCTCGGTGGCGGTGAAGAAGCCCCCGAACATCCCGCCCATCACCAGCACAAAGAGGGCGAGCGTTTCCCACACCCCCAGGAGCGAGGTCAGCTTCTGGCGCCAGGGGAACACCGGTCCCACCGGACCCAACTGCGGCCGGCGGCGGCACTGGATGAAGATCACCGCGCAAAACAGAAGCGCGATCAACAGCCCCGGCGCCACCCCGGCGATGAACAGCTTCCCGATCGATTCCCCGGTGAGAATCGCATACACGATGAACACGATGCTCGGCGGAATCAACATCCCCAGGCCGCCCCCGGCCGCCACGCAGCCAGTCGCCAACTGCATGTCGTATCGGTAACGGCGCATCTCCGGCAGGGCCACCGAGGCAATCGTGGCCGAGGTGGCGGGCCCGGACCCGCAGATCGCCCCAAAAGCCGTCGAGGCCCCCACGGTGGACATCGCCAGGCCGCCCGGCAGCCGCCCCATCCAGTGATACGCGGCGTCGAACAACCCGCGACTGACGCCCGTGTGAAACGCGACCTGTCCCATCAGCACGAAAAGCGGGATGGTCGTGAGGTTGTAATCCGAGAAGGTGCCGTAGAGCTCGATGGTGGCCATGCTGAAGGCCGCCTGGGGCGACACCATGATCGCGAAGCCGACCAGGCCCACCGCGGCCATGACGTAGCCGACCGGCATCGACCCCGCCAGCAGGACCAGCAGCAAGGCAAACCCGATCACTGCCCCTTCGTTCGGGCTCATGGCTTGATCATCGGCCGGCCCGGGTGCGTCAGGTGATACAGCTTGATCAGCACCACCAGAGCACACGAAGCCGCCAACACATACGGGACCCAGAAGATCGGCAGCTCCAAAGTCCCGCTGACCTCCCCCCGCCGGCGCAGCGAATTGCCGTAGTCCACGCACCCCCACGCCAGCAGGCTGAACAGCGCCATGCCCGTCACCCGCATCCCGGCGTCCACCACCATCCGCCCGCGCCGGCCCAGCTTGTGGAAGAAATACTCGATGGCGACATGCCCCTTGATCGCTGTGGTATACGGCAGCGCCGCCGCGATGGTGATCGCGGCCGCAATGCGAACGATGTCATAGGCGCCGGTCAGCGACAGGCGGAAGAGGCGCAGCACCACCTCCGCGCTGGTGACCAGCACCATCACCAGGAGACTCGCCCCCGCCACGTGCGCCAGCGCCATCACCACCCCGCGCAACACCCGGTGATACCACGCCAACGGTCCTCGCAGGCTGGCCGCAGACTCAGCCGGCGAACTCATTTGCCCGCCGTCGCCTTGGCGATTCCCTGCTGGATGTCCGCCACCAGCGTGTCGCCCGGCAGGTTCTTCTCCTTGGCCTTCTTCACGAAGTCGTCGAGGATCGGCTGGACCGCCGCCTTCCATTGCCGCTGCTCGGCCTCGGGCAACTGAATGAACTGGCGTTGGAGCCCGGTCACGAACTCGCGCCCCTCCCTATCGGCCTGGTCCCAGGCCTCGCCGTGCCTGGCAATCCACTCCTGGCTCACGTCGCCGAAGACCTTCTGCACGTCGGCCGGCAATTGCGCCCACTTCTCCTTGTTCATCACCACGAACATCGCCGTGGTGTAGCCAATCACCGTGGAGTCCACAACGTATTCGATGGTCTCGCCCTGCTTCCAACCTTTCAGGGTTTCGATCGGGCAAAGGGTGGCTTCGACGACGCCTTTGGAGAGGGCCTCGTAGGTTTCCGGTTGGCTCATGGCGACCGGTGTGCCGCCCAGGGCCTCCACGATCTTGGCCGACAACCCGGTGGCGCGGACTTTCAGACCCTTGAGGTCCGCGAGCGACCGGACGGCCTTCTTGCTGGCCAGGATGCCCGGCCCGTGCGCATGAACGTAGAGCACCTTCACGTCCGCCAGCTCCGCCGGCTGATACTTGTCAATCACCGCGTTGGCAATGCGCGTGGCGCTCATGCCGTCCGGATAGCCCAGCGGCAAATCCAGCCCCTCCAGGAGCGGAAAGCGCCCGCGCGTGTAGGCAAAGCAGCTCATCCCGAGATCGGAGATCCCCTTGATGACGCCCTCGTAGCACTGATCGGCCTTGGTCAGCGACCCGGCGGGATACATCGTGATCTGCACCCGGCCGCCGGTGCGCTTCTGGATCTCTTGCGCCCAGTTCGTGGCCGCGATGCACTGCACGTGCGTCGGGGGGAAGAAGATGCTGTACGAGAGTTTGATGACTTCCGCCGGCTGGGCCGGCCCGGCGGCCGGGCGATCTCCCGCCGGCCGGCACGCCGTCAGCCATGCGCCCGCGAGCAGAAGTGCGCTCGCGGCTACTGTCCATCGTCGCTTGTTCATAGTTCTCCCTTCCGGGTCTCGTTGTCTTCTGGCGCCCCAAGTCGTCGTGAGCTCGGGGTGCGTGTCGTGTTGCGGCGACCTTATAAGCCAATCCCCCGCCCAGCCGCAACAACTCCCGCAGGGCGTGTCGCGGGGCGCTGGACCATACCCTCACGGAGCCGCGCCCGTGTATGTGCAGGCAGCGCCAGAACACTGAGCCTGAGCGCCGGCAGATTGGCAGAAACCCGCACAGCCTCTCGGACGCCGAACGGCCCCCGCTTCCGGAGTGCAACCTTTTGTCGTATATACGACAAAAAGTTGCACGGGGGTGTGGAGCGCCGTTCTCGGTTGACCCGATCACCGGGCTGAGTAAGCTCGGCATAACCCAAAACTGCTATGAGCAACCTTTCCCTGAAACTCGCCCGCGGCTGTTCGTCTTTTTGCATCGCGGGCATGCTGGGAGCCGGCGTGGCCCTGGCGGCCGCGCCCATCGAATTGCCCGCCGCGGCCGCCCTGCCCGTCGGCACCTCGTCGAACCGCGGCTTCGTCGTGCGCACGCTGCAGGCCCCGGCCGAACCCGTGCTCGGCAACAACGCCCTCCGGGCCATCCGCCAACTCAATGGGACCCTCGTCGACAACACCGGCGCGCTGGTTCCCAACGAGGCGGTCGCCGGCCCCGACCCCGGCGGCAGCTATTTCCTCGACCTGATCGCCTTCGAGAAGGATGCCGTGGGCCTCGACATCTACGACGCCCCCGACGGCTCGGTGGTGGCCTCCATCTACACCGAGCTGTTCCCGGGCATCCCGGGAAGTGGCGGCCATGCGGACAACTTCGTGTTGGAAGCGGTCGGGTTCCTCGAACTCGCTCCGGGAACCTACACCTTCGGCGTGGCGGCCAACGCCGAACGGACGGATGTCAACAACGACGACGGCTTTACGCTTTCCGTAGCGAGGAACCCCCGCGATTATTTCGGATTGAGCCTCGGTGGTTTCTCGCGGAATGCGCCGGGATTCCAAAACGACTGGCGCAACGAGACGCCCTTCACGGTCGCGGTCACCGCGGCCGGGCTTTATCCCTTCCGGATCGTCTACTGGCAGACCGGGATGGGTGCCAGCCTCGCCTTCTACACCATCCATCCAGACACCGGCGAGCGCATCCTCGTCAATGACCCCGGCGACACTCGCGCCGTCAAAGCCTACCGCGATTCGACGGTCGCGGATGCCAACGCGCCCTATGTCGGCGAGGTGTCACCGCCCCCGGGCTCGGTGGGCAACGCTTCCTCGGCGCCCATCGAAGCCGTCCTGATCGACGGCGCCACAACCGTCGCCACCTCGGGCGTGACCCTGTACCTCAACGACGCCCAAGTCACCCCGCAGTCGATCGGC
>CAYSPU010000012.1:790-30360 GCA_964432995.1 uncultured Verrucomicrobiota bacterium | reverse complement strand
GCAAGACGGGCAACCGCCTCCAGCTTCGCTACGTCCCCAACGCCTCGAGAACCGAGGTGAACAACGTCGTCCGGCTCGAATACCGGGATTCGGCGTCCGTGCACCGCACGAATACCTGGACCTTCACCATCGTGACGACCGGGGGCAGCACCACCACCGTCACGGGCCAGTGGGACTTCGACCAGGGTGACCTGCGCGCCACCGTCGGCAACGCCCTGCAGTACTTCGATCCCGCCTTCGACGGCCCGTCGGGCAGCACTGCGGACAAGACCCAGTTCGGTACCACCACCGCACTCGGCGTCCCGGACATCGGCGGGCAGCCCGCCCAGGTCATGCGCGTCCCCGGGACTCTCGACCGCCGTATCGGCTTTCTTATGGATCACGGCATCGCCCCGAACGGCGGCGGCACCCGGGTCAACCAATACACCCTGATCCTGGACATCTGCCTCGCCACCACGGGCAGCGGCGCCGCCTCATTGCTGCAAGTCAGCACGACCAACAGCACGGCGAACGACGACGGCGATCTCTTCTGGCAAGGCGGCAACTTCGGTCAGGGCACCGACGGCTACAACGGCCGCGGCACCTTCACCGCCGGCGAATGGCATCGCGTGGTCGCGGTCTACGACATGGCCGCCACCCCGCCGGTGGTGGCGAAGTTCGTCGACGGCATCAAGCAGGACGACTGGACCGCCAACCAGAGCCTCGACGCTCCCCGCCGCGCCCTGCTCTCGCAGGCGGTGCTGTTCAGCGACGGCGACCAGGACGAACGACGCGAGTTGTGGGTCAGCTCGATCCAGATACGCGCCGGCTGCTTGAGCGACGCCGAGGCGGTTCTCCTCGGCGGGCCGTCGGCCGAGGGCATCCCCGCCGCGCTGCCGCAGACCACCGTAACCGGCCAGTGGGACTTCGAGTTCGGCGATCTGGGCGCCACCGTCGGAACCCCGCTGGCCTATTTCGATCCCACCTTCGACGGTCCCTCGGGTATCACCGACGACCCGACGCAATTCGGAACCACCACGGATCTGGGCGTGCCCGACATCGGAGGCAGCCCGGCCAAGATCATGCGGGTGCCCGGCACCCTCGATCGCCGCATCGGCTACCTCATGCACCATCGCATCGCGCCGAACGGCGGCGGAACGCGCGTCAACCAATACACGCTGATCATGGACGTGCTCATCGCCACGACCGGGAGCGGCGCCGCCTCCATGCTCCAGGTCGGCACCACGAACAACACGGCGAACGACGACGGCGATCTCTTCTGGCAGGGCAACAACTTCGGCCAGGGCACCGACGGTTACATTGGCACCGGGCAATTCACGGCCGGCGGATGGCACCGCGTTGTGGCCGCGTACGACATGGCCGACACACCGCCCGTGGTGGTGAAGTACGTCGACGGCATCTTCCAGCACAACTGGACGGCCAACCAAGCCCTCGACAATCCGCGGCGGGCACTGTTGCCCGCGGCGGTCCTGTTTTCCGACGGGGACCAGGACGAACGCCGCGAGTGGTGGGTCAACTCCGTCCAGATCCGTTCGGGCCGGCTTTCCAACGCGGCCATCGAGGCGCTCGGCGGGCCTTCGGCTTCGGGCATCCCCGTCGCGATCGATCTCCCCGAACCGCCGGCTCTCTCGGCTGCCCGCACCGCCGGCGGGCTGACGATCTCGTGGCCGGCCGATGCCACGGGCTACACTCTCGAATCCAGTCCGATTCTGCCGGCCACCACCTGGTCGGTCGTGCCGAACGTGACGGGCAACTCCGTCACGATTCCAGCAACCGATTCCAGCCAGTACTACCGGCTCCGCCAGTAACCGTCGAACACAGCCCGTTCGTTGGCGCCGGTTGGGCTGCTCCAGGTGCATTGGTCGTGGGCGCCCAGCGTCGTCTCGCCGCGCGTGTCGTCACCCGCGGGAGCGACCGATAAAACGTGCATATGCACGATTCATCCGTAACGGGGTGCCCTAGAGTCCTTGAAGCTCAAAACACGTTGTTGACAGATCAAGTTCTGAATTCGGCGTTTCAGGATTCAAGGACTCTATAGGCGAGGCGGCGGCAGGGGCGGAACCGAATGGCCGTCAGATGTCCGCGTCAAGTGGAACAGCCATGGTCTGAGGCGCCGCCTCGCTAGGGGCACTGATCGGTGACCGTGCCCTGGCCGGGCGGAGCAGGGCGCTCCACCAAGTGTTCGGCTTGGGAAGGGACGACAGCGCGTCCGGCACCCGGAGCGCCGGCTTGTTGCCGGCCCGAGGACAGCGATCGGTGACCGCGCCCCTGGCCGCGTGCAACGCGGCGCTCGCATGACGCAGGTCACATCCCTCTTGCTGAGTTCACTTCTGTTGACCGTCGTGGCGCTGTCGGTGCAAGCTGCGTCATGATGAACTCGCATCGGAGCCTCCTCTGCCTGGTGATTCTCTCGCTGGCAACCCTATCCCCCGCCGCAGCCCAGGACGCCGCGCCCGAACAGCTCTTGCTGAAAGACTACAGACCACGCTCCATCTACCGGGTTCCGGTGACGCTGCCCCGCCAGGCCCGATTCCCGGTGGTGGACATGCACTCCCACAACTACCCGAAGTCGGACGCGCAACTGGCCGAGTGGGTCCGCACCATGGACCAACTGGGCATTCGCCGGACGGTCATTCTCACTCAGGCCCACGGCGCGGAGTTCGACAAAGTGATCGCCCGTTACCGGGAGTATCCGGGTCGGTTCTCGGTCTGGTGCGGCCTCGACTACACGGGCTACGACCAACCCGGTTATGGGCCGGCGGCGGTTGTGGAATTGGAGCGCTGTTTCCGGGCCGGGGCCGATGGGGTCGGCGAGCTCGGCGACAAGGGCAGAGGCATGTTCTACAGCAAGCCGGCGGCCCGGGGGATGCACCTGGACGATCCCCGCATGGACCCGCTGCTGGAGAAATGTGGCGAACTCGGCATGCCGGTCAGCATTCACGTCGCCGATCCCCGGTGGATGTACGAGCCCATGGACCAGCACAACGACGGTCTCATGAACGCCTTTACCTGGCGCCTCGATAACCAGACCAACCTCCTCTCGCACTCCGCACTGATCGGCACACTGGAACGCGCCGTGAGAAAACACCCCCGCACCACGTTCGTCGCATGTCACCTCGCCAACTGCTGCTATGACCTCTCCCAACTGGGCGCGTTGCTCGACCAATACCCCAATCTCCACGCCGACATCAGCGCGCGCTTTGCGGAAACGGCCACCATCCCTCGCGCCGTCAACCGGTTCTTCGAGAAATACCAGGACCGCCTCGTCTATGGCACCGACATGGGATGCAACCCGCAGATGTATCGAACCACCTTCCGCATTCTCGAAACCGACGACGAGCATTTCTACGACTGGGACCTCTTCTCCTATCACTGGCCGCTGCACGGCCTGGCACTGAAGGACAAGGTCCTGGGCAAGATCTACGCCGGGAACGCGGAGCGGATTCTACGCGGCACCCAGCGCGCGCGGGAGAGAGAATCACGCCGTTGAGCCAAGTAAGGGGATCGCCCAGCAGAACATTGGCTCGATCCTCCCCAACCTCCCAAGCGCGAACGGCCTGCCCGCCGTGGATCGGACCGCAGGCGGCTTAACCTCCCAACCCTGAACCTCGCAACCTAGAAACCGCGTCAATCGGCAAACACCGCGCGCAGCAACGGGTCCTCGGCCAAGAGGCGCCCGACTTCCGGGACGCAATCGCGTTCGGACAGCACGGTGTGGAACTCCTGCTTGATCGTCGGGGCCTGGCGCACGGCATCGAGCCATTCGCGGCGCGACAAGGGTTGGTCCCGGAACGCTTCCCAGAACCGTGTCCGCTCGAACAGGGTGGTGATCTGGTCGGTGCCCTGTTGCTGCAGGTGGCTGACGATGTAGGTCGCGACGCCCACTTGCAATCCGTGCAAGCGCGGCTTGGCGCTGAGGGCGTCGAGAGCGTGGGAAATCAGGTGTTCGCTGCCGCTGGCCGGGCGCGACGAGCCGCAGACTTCCATGGCGACGCCATTGAGCATGAGGGCATTGCCCAGCAGGCGTTCGCCTTCGAGGTCGCGGACCGGCCGCGCCAGGAACTGGAAGACGGTGGCATCGGAGAGCAGTGCCGCGAAGTCGTCGACCAGCGTGCCGCGCGCGTGAAAGGCCAGCTTCCAGTCGCGGACCGCCGTGATCTTCGACACCAGGTCCCCGACGCCGGACCACCAGAGGGCGATGGGCGCCGCTTGCGTCACGGCGGTGTCGATCACGACTCCAAAAGGCATCCGACTGGGCAGCGACTTCCGCTTGCCGCCCAGCGTGAGGCTCGATTGCGGGCTACAGAAACCGTCGTTCGACAGCGAGGTGGGCACTGCGACATAGGGCAACCGTCCGAGGAAAGACACGTATTTGGCGGTGTCCAGGGCCTTGCCGCCGCCGAGGCCGATGACGGCCTGGGTGGTTGCGGGCAGGGCGGCAAACAGCGTTTGGGCTTGTTCGAAGCTCGCCTCGCGGACCGACTGCGCGTGCAGGATCTCGACGCCACTCCCCTGCAAGGCCCGCTCCAGGCGCCCCGTGAGGTCGGGGGGCAGGTCCTGACTGAGCAGCACGACCACGCGGCGCAGGTCGTGGCGCGTGGCGTAGATGCCCATCCGGTCGAGCGCGCCGGGTTTGATGCGGACGAGTGTGGGAATGCAGATCTGGCGTGGTGCGTTCATGGCGATAGACAAGAGTCAGCCGTGGTTGCGAGACAATCCTCTCTTCTCTCTGCCAGACAAGGGTTCTCATCCGCGGTCGAGCAGAGCGTCCGCCAGTTGGTCCCAGCTCCGGAGGGGGGTGAAGCCTTCGCCTTGTTTTTCGAGCGCCGCTGCCAGATACCCATTGGCAAAGCGCAGTTTCGCCGGGATCAGCTTGGCGGGGGCGACGTCGGGCGGGCCATCGCCCGCAAACGCCACGCAGCCCCCCTGGGCCAGCGCGTCTCTGACGACCGCCATCTTGTCGACGCCCGTTTCCCGGCTGTAGAACCGCGAGGAGACAGGCGGCAGCATCTCGAGGCCGCCTTCGGGAGTGAGCCGGCCGGGGTTCGCGTGCACGACGAGGGGGGTGCGGATCTCGGCCAGGAGGTGGCGGATGTACCACTCGCAGCCGGCGGAAGCGATCACCAGTTTCCAGCCGGCCCGATACAGCCGCTCGAGCGCCGACGGCAGCGTCGGGTCGAGTTCCATGCCGCGGATGAAGTCGCGGAGGGTCTGTTCGTCGGCGCGGATCCGGGCGAAGAAACGGTTCAGGGCGTCGAAATGGGTGAGGCGTCCGGCCAGGTAATCGTTCCAGGGATCGGGCTCCGACTCATTCCACCAGCGGGCGCGAACCAGTTGGTAGAAGTCGTTTCGGGTCATGGTTCCGTCGAAGTCGGAAACCAGGATGGGGGGTGGGGGAGTGTTCACGTCGGAGGGGCGGGGGGTGCGGTCAGACGGCGCCCTGGCTGACCAGGCGGGCGAAGTGTTCGAAGGACCGGTCGTAGGTGCGTTCGGCCTCGGAGGGAAAACAGCAGGCTGGCAGTTCGCGCTGGCGCAGGTGGTATTCGAGGCACTCGCAGCAGATCCCCTGGCGCGGGCAGGGCGCGTACGAGCAAGAACAGCGCTTCCGGTTCCTGGCTTGGCGGCATTCCATACGTTCACCTTAGATCTGCGAGTACGCCGTCGGCTTCAGCGGGAGATTGACGATGTTCCGGAGAATGGTGCCGTCGGCGTATTCGGGCATCTTGCTCAGCCTCTGCCATTCCGGGTGGGGGCCGAATTTGCCCCAGGCGGCCTTCTGGGCTTCCTCGCTTTCGAAACCGAGCATGTACGTGAGGTTCGGCATCCTGGCGCCGAAGAGGGCCTCGCCAAAGAAGACGGGAGTGAGGCCGACCTCGCGGAAGATCTTGATTTCGCCGGCGTCGTTGAACATCTCGATTTTCTTCTGGCCGGTCTGGTAGCTGGGGCTCTCGTAGGTGCGGAGCTGGAAGACGCGGTTCGGGCCCGTGGCGGGCGTTTGGATGCCCGGCATGCCCTTGAACGCCAGCAGCAACCAGCTTTCGAGCTCCGCGTAGGGCTTGGATGCTTTCGGTGCGCTGAGGAAGGAGCCCGCTTTGGCCACGAACTCGGCGTCGCCGAGCAGCTTCCGGTTGAGCGTCGCGGCGCTCTCGAGTGTGGGATGTGGGAGCAATACGAAGACTGGCGAGATCCCCTTCGGGTCCTGGAAGACGCCGATGGGGCGAAGGCCGAGGCGGTTGCAGGCCGGGATGGCGGCGTCTTTCCAGTAAGCATCCAGCGCCTGTCGCTGGGCCTCGTTCTCGAGGGTGTATTTCTGCAACTCGAGGTAGAGGCGCCCCTGGGGGCTGGTGGCGGCCACGGTGTGGGGTTGGACCAGGGAGCAGGCGCCGGCGGTGCCGGTGACGGTCAGGAAACTGCGTCGGTTCATGGTGAGTTCAGGGGGTTGTCGTTGCGCGGCGGCATCTTTGCGGATTTCCACGGCGCAATGCAATCCCGGCGGGCCGCCGTGTGTCCCAACGAACTGTCGCCCGCGGCGGTGACGGACCTTCCGGACCAATTCCTTTTGACATCGGATGCGGTTGAGAGCTGACTTTGGCCAACACCCTCAGGAGAAACGCCATGCCAGGCCAACTGAAACGACGGGACTTTCTGAAAGGCGGTGCCGTCGCCGCCGCAACGTGGTGGGCGCTGCCCGCGGCAGTGAGGGCGACCGCCGCGGGCGCGAAGGCAGGGGAGAGCAAGATCAAGGGCGGTTACCGGACCTCGTGGTATCCGTTCACCGGTCATCCCGACGCCGACACCTGCTGGTCGTTGTCCACTGGACCGGACGGTCGCATCTACGCCGCCGCGTGCGCCGAGGGCGTTCCGGGCGGAGTCGTGAAGCTGGCGCGCTACAATGAACAGAAGGACTCCCTGGACTACCTCTTCTCGCTGGACGAGATGGTGGACGATCCCGGCGATTCCGGGCGGGCGACCCAGTGCAAGATCCACTACAGCTTCGCCCCCTCGATGGCGGACGGAGTTCTTTACATGGCGACCCATCTCTCCGGGCCGCCGATCGATCAGCCGGCGTATTCGCCGTGGCTTTCGTGGCACGATCCGCGGCGCTGCTTCCGCGGAAGCGCCCTGCTCGCGTTCGACACCCGCAAGGACCTGGTGCTCTGGTGGGATACGATGATCCCCAAGGAAGGCTGCCGCTGCCTGTTGCATGACGAGGAGCGGAGTCTGCTCTACGCGCTGAGCTACCCCCGCGATCACTTCATCATCTATGACACCCGGAAACGCACCCGCCGGGACGTCGGCCGCATCGGCTCGATCAACGCCCAAACCCTCTTTCTCGACCGCAAACACCGCGTCTGGACCACCGACGACTACGGGCATCTCGTGCGTTACGATCCGGACAAGGACCGCCTCGAACGCTCGCCCTTTGTCCTCCCCCACAATCCCCAATTCCAGACCGGCTGGCACAGCGTCTTCTACGACGTGGCGGCGGCGCCCGATGGCGAAAGCGTCTTCGCCGTGACCTGGATCGCCCAGCCGCGGCTCATGCGCCTCTGGCCCAATGAAGGACCCTGGCCCCGCGTGGAGGACCTGGGCGCGGTCACCCAGGACCGCGATCCGAGCGTTCCGATGGACACGTTTACGGACCATTGTGGGGGGTTGGTCTTCGCCGGCGACCGGCAGCTCTATTACGTGGCGTCGCGCTGGCGCGACCCGGTTCACCAGCCGATGCCCGGAAGCCAGCACCCTCGCGAAGGCGTCGTCTGGCGGCTGAATCCGAAAACCCTCCGGCGCGAGGAGGTCGCCATCCTGCAGCACCCGACCGACCCGGCCCAGTACGTTTCGCGGGGAGCGGTGGATCATAACGGAAACCTCTTCTTCGGCATTGTCGGCACAAAACCGGTGGGCATCTTCCAAGTGCACCTGCCCGCCTCGCGGAGAAAGAAAAACGCGCACCTGCCCATCCGGATTTGGGGCTGAGGTCTCCTATGAGCGAGAAACCCAAGAAGAAGTACGATCTGAACTCACCCGAGGCACGCGCCCTTGTGGACGAGATCGTGCACGGAACGTTCATGAAGGAAGGCACGATGGCGGCCTTCCCCACCTGCTTTCCCGGGGCCACCGTCCCGATCCCCGCCGACGAGAGCCACATCACCGCCCTGGCGGTTTCCGCCGACGGGATGATCTACGGCGGGACGAGCGGCCGGGCGACGCACCTCTTCGTCGGGATCTTCCACGGCGTCACGGGCATCGTGTTCGACCGGGGAACAGTGGCCGGGGCGAACCACTGCGCCGCGGCGTGCTGCGGCAAGACCAGGTTCGCCGCCTGCGTCAACGGTCCGGGCGGCGGACGGGTGATCACCGGTGCGCTCCAGGGACTGCCCTTCGACTTGATCCAGGAGTGGGGCTTCGGCCGGCCGGCGCTCCGGGACCTGGGCCCGGTGAACGGCGAACGAATCGTCCACGCCGTCGCGGACGGCACCGGGACCTCACTCGTGGGCGTCACGACCGGCAGCCTGTTTACCGTGGACATCGAAGCGGGCAAGGCCACGGTCCTCGGAGCGGTGCCGGGTGCCGGCCGCATCGCCCTGGGGTCGAAAGGCGGCGTCTTTGGACAAGACGGACCGGAACACCTCTGGCGCTACGACACCGTCTCGAGGAGCATTGCTCGCCACGCGGTGAAGTTGCCTGAGGGCAGATGGGACCAGTCGCCGCTCACTTGGGCCGCGGATCGGCACGACGGCCTGCTCTACACCGCGGATGCGGACGGCAGGCTGTTCGCGTTGGACGAAGAGCGGGGGTTCAGTCCCGTCCTGGGCCGCACTCTCCTGGCGCCGGCGGGCCCGATGGCAGTCACGCACGACGGCCGGGTCTTCGGTTTCTGCGGTCCCGAGATGGCCAAGATGTTCTGTTACGATCCCGCGGCCCGCACGGTCGCGAACCTGGGCGTTGCCGTGTCGGTGCTCGAGCGGCGCCGGTATGGCTATGTGTTTGGCGACGCCGTCACCGGGCGCGACGGCCAGATCGTGTTCGGCGAAGACGACGACCTGGGTCATCTGTGGCTCTACTTCCCCAGGATCCAGGAACGTCGCCCCGGCAAGGCGTAGGGCGCGACTTACTGCCCGATGGTTCGCTCGTAGGCCTGCTCTGCCTGGTCGACACATGCCCGCGCCTGGATCAGGGCCTTCGGGTTGAGGCAGGTGATCGGATCGGACGCCGCGTAGTTGCGCATGCGGCAGCCGCTCAGGCTGACGGTCAACCGCTGGTCGCCCCGCACAAGGAGGAAGTCCTGTGATTTCCCGATGGCGGTCAAGGCGCCGTTGGGGCCGGAAAAGGCCTCGACGTTGGCGATGGCGGTGTGGCCTTGTCCCTCGATGATGATCGGATGGATGTCTTCGAGACGGGGGCCGGTGTTGGCGATGATCGAGCCTTGGGCAATCTGCCAGTTCCGGTTGAAGGTGCCATCCCCCTGCTTGTGAATACCGACGGTCACACAATCGAGGTTGAAACTCGTCAGTTGCCCGTAGGTCGCCGGCCCCAGCCAGACTCCGCCGTAGGTGCCGAAGGTAAAGACGTCCATCAGCACCGCGTTGTCCGTGTGATCCACCGCGTAGGCAAACGTCCCGGCCTTCACGACGGCGTCGATCACCGCGCGACTGTAACCGCCATCGATGAACCGCCGGTTCGCCGGGTTCACATGACAATGCAGGACCCGGGGGATGTCGTAGCAGTAGTCGATCCGGAAGAACTCACCGCTCAGCGGATACCCATAGCAGTGTTCGACCAGGATCTGTTCGCAGATGCAGTTCCGGAGCGCCCGGAAGTCCATGGCCAAATACTCGCCGTAGAACGTCAGGCACGAGAGCGTCACCCCCTGCGCCGAAGCATCGTGCGAGACTTGGATCGTCGCCGGGTACCGGATGATCTTCTCCGGGTCCCTCAAGGTCTGGCGCGGATACCAGAACTGAATCCCCCTGACCTGCGTCGCGGACTCCACCGTCAGGAACGGGCGCTCCTCATCTTCAAGGCGGAAGACAGATCCGACCGGCTGCGGTTTCGTCGGGTGCCGCGTCCCGCGGCCGACCGGCCCATGGACCCCCACCAGGGAGACGTTGCGCCGCAGGACCACACCTCCCGCCATCGGGTAGGGTTCGTCGGTCGGCTCCACCCACAACGCCGCGCCCCGGGGCGCGGCCCACTCGATCGCCGCCTGCAATCGATCCCGGTTCGCTGCCGGCGTTCCGGTCGGGTCGATCCCGAAGCTCCGAATGCTGTAGCCCTGACCGGGCGCTGCCGCGGGAGCAGGATTCGAGATGTCTCCGGCCGCGCAACCAGGCATCACAACGCCAAGCAGGAATAAGAGGCCGAGCGAAGCCCGGAGCCGGTGGCCGGCTGCATTCTCCGACGAGCACGGCTGGACGTGAGCCTCGAACTCGGAGTATGCCTTGACGTGGTCCAAGCGCTGGAGATCCTGCGGACGGCAGTCGCCCAACGGAGCTGTCTGGCACGCTTTCATCCCGATCAGTCTGCGCAATCACGTAGGCCCAGGCAAAGGGAATAACGGACGGGTCCGCCCCAGAACTGCGGCCCCACGGACTGCCGCCGGCAGCGGATCGCGGACGTCGGAGGACGAACGACCGGCGCCGAGTTCTGCAGTCCGCAGCGCGGGCGCGGTTGGACACCGGGATTGACGGCATGGCGGGAAGGACTAGGTTGGGTGAGCGATGCAGCAGACCGACGAGCAAGCCCTGGAGGAGTTCCGCGAGCGTTGCCGCCGTCAGATCCGCCGTCCCCTTGAGAACCGGATCCGTTACGGTTTCTGCCGCATGTACAGGCCGGTCCTCGATGACGCACCGTGGCGCGCTTTCGACACGATGGCAGACTACCGCGCCTGGTGTGAGGCGAACCTCCCGGAGTACCTCGGTTTCCGACGCGTCCCATGACCGAGCGCAGGGAATTCCACCCGCTTCAGGCGCAGGAAATCGCCCAGGCCTTCCACGACCAGGGCGTGGACTACCTGTTCATCGGCAAGAGCGGCGCCATCCTCCTGGGCTATCCGGGGACGACGCAAGACGTGGACATTCTCCCCGCGCGGTCGGCCGAGAACGGGCGTCGGATTGTTCTGGCGCTGCGGCGCATCGGGTTCGAGATGAGCGCGGAGCTGGAAAAGGAGATTCTCGCCGGCAAGGACTTCGTCCAGATCAAGACCGGTCCGTTTGATGTCGATCTCGTCTTCGCACCGGATGGCATCGCCAGCTTCGAGGAGGCCCGAGCCCGCAGCCTCACGGTGGGCCTTTTCCGGGTGGCCAACCTGCGCGACATCATCGCCAGCAAGCAGGCCAGTGGCCGACAGAAAGACCTGGTCGACCTGCCATTGCTCGAAGCTTTCCGGCAGGAATACGAAAAGCAGCACCCCGCTCCCCTCCGCGCGGCAGCAGACATCGCCGTCGACCGCGCCCGCTCACAGTAATAACCGAAGGAAGCGAGCCGAACACCTCTTGCAGCGCCTCGCACAGCGCGCGGATGATGCGCCGCAACTGCGCCGGTGTTGTGCAATACGGCGGCATCAGCACCACGACGTTGCCCACCGGCCGGGTGAGCACTCCGCGCGCCGCCATCGCCTCGCAGACGCGGATGCCGGCCCGCGCTCCCAGGTCGAACGGCTCTCGCGTGCGCCAATCCCGCACCAACTCGATCCCCGCGATCAGCCCCACACGCCGCACGTCGCCCACCTGCGGTATCGCCCAGAGACGTTCGAGTTCCGCGGCCAGCACATCCTCGAGAGCCTTTCTACGCCGAATGCCTTCCCGCTCTTGGAGCAACTCGAAGTTCGCCAGCGCGGCGGCTGCCCCCAATTGGTTGCCCGTGTAACTGTGCCCGTGAAAGAACGTCCGGAACTCCTCATACTCACCCAGAAAGGCCTCGAACACCGCCGTGGTGGTCAGAGTGGCCGCCATGGGCAGGTATCCTCCGGTCAGTCCCTTCGCCAGGCACAGGAAATCCGGCTGCACATCCTCGTGGTGACAGGCGAACCAGGACGGACGCCGGGAGTCGCTCCCTATCCCGGTCCGGCCGAACCCGGTCATCACCTCGTCGGCAATCAGCAGGGCGCTATGCTTTCGCGCGGCGTCGGCGGCGCGCCGGAGCCATCCTGTGGGCTGGGCGATCATCCCGGCAGCCCCCTGGAGGAGCGGCTCGAACACGAAACCAGCGTAGGGATTACCCTTCCGCGCCTGAAGCTCCAGGCGCTCCTCCAGTTGCTCGAGACACTGGCCTTCACACCGCCGGTAGTCGCGCGCGTCCCTCCGCTCCGGACGTGCCCGGTTGAACCGGCAACGATAGCAGTAGGGCGCCGGCACGGCATCCGACGGGAACAGCAACCCGTGGAAGGCCCGATGAAACAAGTCGATGTGCCCGAGGCTGACCGCGCCAATCGTGTCGCCGTGATACGCGCCCTGCAATGTCAGGAACCGCGGTCGCGGCGAGCGGCCGCTGCGACGGCTGAACTCGTAAGCCAACTTCAAGGCCACCTCGAGCGCGGTCGAACCGTCGTCGGAGTAGAATACCTTGCTGAGCTCGGGATTCGGCAGGGCCGGCGCGGGCCGGGGAAACGAGGGGGCGCCCTGCCGCGGGATCATCCCTTGGCCGCACCGCATCCTTCGCAATCGGGCTGCCCGCACCAACTGTTCCGCCAGGAGCGCCGCCGGTTCGTTGGCCAAGCCCAACGCCGAGGAGTGCGCGATCCGACCCAACTGCGCCCGAACTGCGGCGTCGATGCGGGGCTGGCGATGCCCGTGCAGGTTGGTCCAGATCGAGGCGTTGGCGTCCAAGTACCTTCTGCCGTGGGCGTCCTCCACCTCCGCGCCGCGGCCGCGGACGATAACCGTCGGCTCCCGTCGCAGCCAGTCGCGCATCTGCGTGAAGGGGTGCCACACGCAACGCTGGTCCAGTCGGGCGAGCCGGTGCATCGCCGCACTTTCGCGCAACTGCGCCGCCGCAGGCAAAGAGAATCCCAGGCGGACGGTGCGATGGTACGACCGTGGGACGGCAGGACGGTGAGTTTGGGCGATGAACCGTCAGAAGGTAGGGCGCGATCTTTGCATCGCGCCGCGGTGGAGTGGTTCGGCGACCGCATCCCGCGGCGCCCTCGGAGAGGTCGCCCTACCTTTCATGCGAGTAGTATCCCAAAATTGCCAGGGGAATTCATGGAGACAGTTGGAACAGAACGCGCGCCCGCCCGCTTCCATCCGCGCTTAGCTCCCCGAATTACGCCGCGTCGACACATCAGCGCGTCACGATTCCTGCAGTGCCCGCAGTGCCTCCGTGAGCCGGTCGACGTCTGCCGTCGAATGCTCCGCCGTCAGCGTGATCCGGAGACGCGCCCGGCCGCGAGGCACAGCGGGATAACGGATGGCCGGCACGAAGATCCCCTTCGCCTTCAGCCTCTGAAAGCAGGCCAGCGCTCGTTCTTCCGACCCCGCCATCCACGGCAGAATGGCGCTGCGCTGGTGTGGGCGGCCCTCGCTTGCCACCGCTCCGCGGCCGTGGAACTCGGCCACTCGGGCCCACAACCTCTCGCCGCGCGCCCGTCCTTCCGCACTTTGGACGAGCGCCACCCCGGCGCGCGCCGCCGCCACCGCCGCGGGGACGGGGGCGGTCGAAAACACGAAACTCCGGGCGCGGTGCAGCAGGTAGTCGATCAGGACGTGCGATCCGGCGATGTACCCGCCGGCGGCGCCGAGGGCTTTTCCCAACGTCCCCATCTGCACGTCCACCCGCCTTCCGAGGCCGAAGTGATCGATCAACCCGCGACGATGCGCGCCGTAGAGGCCGGTCGCGTGGGCCTCGTCCACCAGCAGCCAGGCCCCGTAGCGGTCCTTCAGCTCCACCAACTCGCGCAGCGGCGCCCAGTCGCCGTCCATCGAGAACACGGACTCGGTGACGACGAGCACCCGCTGGCGACGCGCCGCCGCCGCCGGCATGCCGGAGCCCGCCGCTCCGCCGGGGCCCCGGGCATCGACCCGGCGGAGGATGCGCTCGAGGTTGTTGACATCGTTGTGGGCGAACACGCGCAGCTTGGCATGCGACAGCCGCGCGGCATCCACCAGGCAGGCGTGCGCCAGACGGTCGATCGCGATGACATCCCCGGGCCCAACCAGGGCGGGAATGGTCCCGAGCGCGGTGGCGTAGCCGCTGGAGAAGACCAGCGCGGCGGCCGTTCCTTTGAATGCGGCGAGGGTCTCTTCCAGTTCGTGATGCACCCGCAGCGAACCGCAAACCAGGCGGGAGGCGCCGACCCCGGCGCCCCATTTTTCGACGGCCCGGACGGCGGCTTCACGAAGGAGAGGGTGCGTCGCCAGCCCCAGGTAGTCGTTCGAGGAGAAATTCAGCAGCCGGCTTCCGCCAATCTCGACCGTTGTTCCCTGAAGAGAATCCACGCGCCGCAAGTCGCGGCGCAGGGACCCGGCTTCCCAGGTCGCCAAGCGGCTGGCAAGCTCCCGGTCCAAGCCGCCGTGCGCCTCACCTGCGCCGCTCCCGTTCATGGTGTCACGCTCGTCCATCGTCCCTCGATCCAGACATCCCGGACCGGGCCGCGGTGGTGGACGACGGCCTCCGGGGACTCCGCCAGCCTGCCGGCGTACGGAATCGTGATCAGATCCGCCCATGCCCCCTCGCGCAGCACCCCGACGCGGTCTTCGAGTCCGAGCGCCTTCGCCGGGTTGACCGTGATCAGCGGCAGGATCTCCGCGGGCGCCACGGCGGGATGGGCGCGGGCGAAGGTCTGCATCTCGGCGAAGAGGCTGAGTTCCGGCGGCACCTGCGAACTGGTGCGAGTGGTTGCCAGGCTGTCGGTGCCCAGGGAGAGGTTCAGGCCGGCGCTCCGGAGCGCGGCGAAGTCAAAGGCGCGGTGCCGGAAATACGCGTGACTGCGGGGGCAATGCACGACGTGCGCGCCGCTCTCGCGGAGCAGCGGGATATCCCGCGGGCCGAGGTAGTTGACGTGCACGGCGATGGTGCGGGGGCCCAGGGCTTGAAGGGCGGCCAGACGCTCGACCGGCGTCCGGCTCCCGCAATCGGACATCTCCCGCTCATTCCGGCCCAGCCAGTCGTACATCGGCCCGCACGCCTCGGTGAACATCTGGAATTCCTCCGCCGATTCCGCGACATGCACCGAGAACGGCCAGCGGTGTTGGCGGCTGACCTCGGCCACCCGCCGCAGCAGAACCGGCGGCGTGGAGTAGGGCGCGTGCGGAGAAAGGAACGCGCGGGAACGCCCCTCCGGCAGCGAGTCCCGCCGGGCAATCGCCTCCCGCAGAATCAGCTCCGGATCCCGCCGACTCCGCACGCCGGTCATCTCGAGGAAGGAACGGACGCGCAACGGCGTGGCCGACCAGACGTCGGGCAGGAGTTCCGGCAGCGCCTCGATGTCGCCCACGGTCGTCGTGCCGTGGCGCCGGAGCATCTCCGCCCCGCGCAACCAGGACTGGGCGTACTCCGCATAGCCCCACTTCGCCTTGAGCACGGTGATGTTCTTGATCCAGTCCGTGAAGGAGCGCGGCGGCGGGATCATCCCCGCCATGGCGGTGTAATCGAGGTGGGCATGCGGGTTGACGAGTCCCGGCAGCAGGATGACCTCGCCCAAGTCCTGCACCGCACCGATGGCCTGGGCTCGGAGATCCCGCCATCGCCCGACCGCCTGAATGCGGCCCCGCGCAAGCTGAACAGCGCCGTCCGCGAACGGGGGGCGGCCCAGGGGCAGGACAGTTCGCGCCCGCAGAATCATGGGCGAGGAGCCGACCGCCCTGCCTGATGGCTCATGGGAAGGTGGTCGGCCGTTGGCGGACCGCCTACTGGGCGGTTTGTTCCTGGCGCCGTCGTTTGCTGAGGGCGGCTTCCGTGTGTTTACGGGCCTTGTACTTGTTGTGCCGCTTCCGAATCTGCTGTTCGATCTTCTTCACCACATTGTCGATGGCAGTGTACAGGTCGCTCTCGCAATCCTCGGCGAACAGATCGGGCCCCGGCACCGCGAGACGGACGGAGCAGACAAACTGGCGCTCCGGCGCGCGCTTGTGATCCAATTCGAGCGTCACGCGAACATCGACCGCCCGCTGATCCAGATGGTCCAGCTTCTCCAGGCGACTGACCAGGTGGTCTTCGATCGCTTTGGTCAGCGTCAGGTTGTGTGAAGAGAGCACAAGTTTCATAGATGCACAGTGGTGTTAGTGGAGGTGAAATGCAACCCCAAGGAGGGGGATGGCGGCGCGCCCTGAGGTTGGCCCCGACCCCAGGCACCCGAGGCGCGTAACGGGGCGACCTCTCCGCGGGCGCCGGCGCGGGCGGTTCCAGGCACGCGATGCCGAAGGCGGTACCTCATGACCGTGCGCCGTCTACCGGGCCACGAGACGGCGATGGGCGGCGAAAGCGGGTCGCAGCGAACGGGAGAGCGCGTCTTGCAGTTCCTGGAGTTCGGCGTAGACCGCCGCCGCCGCCTGGCGCGGGACGGCCGTCTCGCGGGAGTTGACGCGCACGAACTCGTCGGTGAGCTCGGGGATCGCCACCCGCTCTCCTCGGGACAGGCGCCAGCACCAGAGGGCCTGCAAAGCGGCGCCGTAGGCGGCTCCTTCGCTCACGCTCAGGGTAACCACCTCCGCCCGGAAGACGTCGGCCATGACCTGGCGCCAGAGCCGCGACTGGGCCCCGCCGCCGGTCGCCCGAATCTGCTTGGGGCGAACCCCGAGTTCGGCCAGGCGACGAAGCCCGTAGTTCATTCCCAGGGTGACGCCCTCCATCGCCGCGCGGGCAAAGTGCCGTCCGGTGAACGTCCGGGGGCTCACCCCGAAGAAGACCCCGGTCCCGTCCGGGACGTTGGGCGTGCGTTCTCCCTCCAGGTAGGGCAACAGCAGGAGACCGTCGGAGCCCGGGGGTGCCTTGGCCGCTTCCGCCTCATACCGGGCGTGGGTCCACGCGAAGTCGCGTCGCAGCATCTCGGTCGCCACGGTGACATTCATCGTGCAGAGCAGCGGCAACCAACGGTTCGTGGAATCGCAAAACGCCGCGATTTCACCCTGGGGATCGACGACCGGTTTTTCCGCGCAGGCGTAGATGGTGCCGCTGGTGCCGAAGCTGGCCGTGATGACCCCGGCCCGGGTGTTGCCCGTCCCAATGGCCCCCATCATGTTGTCGCCGCCGCCGGCACTGACCAGGACGTCGGGGCTCAGCCCCAAGGCATCGGCGGTCGACCGCTGTAGCCGGCCGGCCGGTTGATCGCTGCGAATCAGCGGCGGCAGCTTCCCCTCGAGCTCGGGATCGATCGCCCGCAGCACCGCCGTCGACCATTTCCTGCGCCGGACATCGAGCAGCGCGGTGCCGCTCGCGTCGCCGTATTCCATCACCGCGTTCCCGGTCAGCCAGTAGTTCAGGTAGTCGTGCGGCAGCAACACCGTGGCCAGGCGCGCGTAGTTTCGCGGTTCGCGCTTCTTGAGCCACAGGATTTTCGAGGCGGTGAAGCCCGGCAGCACCGCATTGCCCAAGGCGCGCGTGGTGGCCTTGAACCCGCCGACGGCCTCCATGATCTCGGCGCACTCGGGAGCCGTGGACGTGTCGCACCAGAGCTTGGCCGGGCGAATCACCGAACCGTTGCGGTCCAGCGGCACAAAACCGTGCTGTTGCCCGCTCACGCCGAGCGCCTTGACCTCGCCCGCCCGCGCCCGGGCCTCACGCAATGCTCTGCGGATCACCGCGGTCGTCGCGTCCCGCCACGTGTGCGGGTGCTGTTCCTTGGCTCCAGGGGGCAGATTGGGCAGCAGGTCGTACGCCTGGGCGGCCGAGGAAACCACCTTGCCGCTGGCGGCATCCACCACGAGGGCTTTGGTCGACTGCGTGCCGCTGTCAATGCCGATCAGAAGTTCTCTCATACGCTGAACCGATTCCACATCCGTTCGACATCAGGATGGCGAAACCGTTTGAGAGTGTCGAATCTTCTTTGGGTCGAGGCGGAGGTGCAGGGTTGGGAGGCTGGCGGGAAATGTAGAATGAAGAATGCAGAATGCAGAATGGGGGTTGGCGAGGCTCAGGAATTCGAGCTGAATGAAGGATGCGCGTGCATCTCTACCACCGTTCGACCGTGGCACTGCTCCACCGTCGCACCGTCGCACCGGGGCAGCCCCGCACGGCCCTGCGGGCGGGCATTTCACCCAGGGAACGTGAAATGCCGGGGCTAGCTGCCCGTCGGCGAGGGCGGCTGCAGGGCGCCCGGCACGTCGGCTACCGCGACCACTTGTTCCGTCCGGGCCTGGAGTTGACGCACGCGCACGCTCAAACCGGCGTCGTCGCCCCGTTCCACGCGCAGGGTGACCGAGGCGTTCTGCTCGAGGGCGCGCTTGAACTGCTTGTCCGGACGCGCGGCCGTGAGGGGGAAGTCCACGACCCGGCCGGTGTTCCGCAGCGTTTGGACCAGGCGAAGGGACTCGGGGCGGAGAGTTTCATCCTCGATCAGCACATAGGCGTCGAGGCGCTCGCCGAAGGGGGGCAACAGGCCGCGTCGCTTGAGGAGTTCGGTGAGGACGACGTCGCCCATTCCGAAACCCAGTCCGGGCAACTGGAGTTTGCCACCGGAAAGCAGGCCGACCAGTTGATCGTAGCGCCCGCCGCCGGCGATGGCCCGGAACTCCCCCCGCACGTCGAAGGCCTCGAAGACCGGTCCGGTGTAGTACGCCAGGCCGCGAATCACCGTGTAATCCACTTTCACATACTCCGCCAACCCCCGCGCCGCCAACGACTCCAGAATCGCCCCCAGCTCGGCCGTTGGCTCCGCCGCTTGGGTGAACGCCCGCACCTCGTCCAGGGAGAAACCCAACTCGCGCAACCGGGCTTCGCTCTGCGCTGGTTCTTCGCGCTCCAGCTTGTCGATCACCTGATAGAACGCATATTCCCGCGACGGATCGGCACCGCGGCGCGCATAGAAATCGTGCCAGGCGTTCCGACTGCTGAGGCGGATCACGAAATCCCGCTCGGTCAGCCCCAGCGCCCGCAGGGAGTCGATCAACAGCGCCATCAGCTCCGCGTCCGCAGCGGGATCGGCTTCGCCGAAGATGTCGGCATTCAACTGGAAGTGCTCCCGGAGACGGCCTTTCTGCTGGCGCTCGTAGCGGAACAACTGGGGAATGGCAAACCACTTCAGCGGCTTGCGATAGCCCCGCTCGCGGGCGGCCACCATCCGGGCCAGCGTGGGAGTCATCTCCGGCCGCAGAGCCACCGCGCGATCTCCTTTGTCGACGAAGTTGTAGAGTTGCCCGACGATTTCGTCGCCGCTCTTGGCCGTGTAGAGTTCGAGCGGCTCCAAAGGGGGGCCGTCGTACTCCCGAAAGCCGTAGCGCCGCGCGACCGCGCGCCAGCGCTCGAAGAGGTACTGGCGGACGTCGGCACTCCAGGCCTCGCCCGGAGGAAGCGGTTCGGGGTAGAAATCCCGGAATCCAGGCAGTCGTTCCATAGTCAGCGGGGGCCTAGCTAAAGGGAAAGGCTGCGGAACAATCAATGCAAATTGGGCAAGCCGGCAGACTGACCCGCGGGCCCGCCACGCGATGGCCGGCGTTGCCAAGGAACCATCCGCGCGAAGGCGCGCAACGAGACCAGCGGCAGACCGGGCGCGACCGCGGGGAACAGCCCGCTCACGCCTCAGGCTCGGCCGTCGGCGGGTTCGCCTCCTGGATGTCGCCGGGAGTCAGCCGCAGCACCGCCTCACGCATCTCCTTGCCGGGCTTGAACTTCACCACCGCGCGGGGCGGAATGCGAACGTCGTTCGCGGGCGCGTTGGGATTGCGCCCGACACGCGCTTTGCGGACCTTCACTTCGAAAACGCCGAAGTTCCGCAACTCCACCTTCTTACCCTGCGAAACCGCCTCGGCGATGTAGTCGAGGGTCTTCTGAACAACGTCGAGCACTTGCTGTTGGACGAGGTTGGTCTCGTTGCTGATGCGAACGACCAGGTCACGCTTTGTCATAGGACTATGGTGGTTGCTATATGGGTGCGGGGCAAATGCTGGGCGTTTTATAACTTGTTCGTTTCCAACGGTCAAGCACCGAATGCACGCCGAATTCACTGTTTGCACGGCATCCCGCCGCCGAGGCGGGATCTTCCCGGAGCCGAAAGAACTCCCGTTCGCAGCGGCGAAAACCGCGTGCGGACCGGGTACGACCGAACCCCACCGCCACTGAGCCGAGGATTCGGGTTTGCACACTGCCCTTTGACAAGCATCCACAAAGCTGACAGGCTCGCGCGCGCCCGATGAGAACAAGTTTGTTGAGTAATCTGCTGATTGTCTTCGCGTTGGCCCTCTGCGGGCTCTGTACCTACCAGTGGAATCGGGAGACGCAGGATCGGGAACGTATTCGAGCGCTCATCCAGACGAATTACCTCTACAGCGTCGACATCCAGAGCTACACGAACACGATTCGGAGGATGGATACCCAGGTCAACGAATTGGACCAGAGGATTCTCGAGCTCAAGGCGGCCTCAAAGACCAACGAGGCGGCCATCCTGGACCTCCGCCTGGAGCGGAGCCAACTCAACGCCACCAACGACATGCTGGCCCGGCAGTTGCAGGTCTTCACCAACGCCTTCCAGCAGGCCACCAACCAGTTGGGCGAAGCCTACGACAGCATCCGCAAACTCAATGAGCTGGTGAAGGAAGTGGCCGGCCAGCGCGATGACCTCGTCAAACAGCTCAACCAGGCGATCGCCGAGCGCAACGACCTCGTCAAGCAGTACAACGAACTCGTGGACAAGTTCAAGCAGGTGCAGGACGTGGTTACGAATCTGCAGTTCCAGCTCAGCAAAGCCGCCGGTCAGAGATCGTCCTCCGGGAGGTAGGACGGTGGGACGGTGCGACGGTGGGGCGGGGGGACGGTGGTTCTTCGGCTGCTCTTTGCGAGATTCCAGCGTGGGAGGCCCGCGGCGCGGAGTCTGGTTCTCTCAGTCAGCGGCGGCCAGTAGGCCGGTCCCCCCGCCGTCCTACCGCCGGCTGGGACCGTCTTTTGTCGCCACGGCAAACGCCACCTTCTGCGCGCCGGCGCGGTGCACGAAGTCCAGCACGTAGACCATCGAACCGTGACTGGTTTCCTTGTGACCGGTGATGAACACCGGCAGATTCGTGTTCAGCGCTATTCGGTTCGTCAGCAGGTTCCGCAGCTCCAACAGGCTCATCTCCCGATCGTCCACCGAGACCCTGCCAAATCGGTCGACCGTGATGTTGACCATGTCCGGCTTGGTGCTCGAGGTTGCCTGCGTGGCCGTTGGCAGGCTGGCCTTGACCGTCTGCACCTTCTGCATTTGCAGGCTGACCATCATGAACGACGCCAGCAGGAAGAACATGATGTCGATCAGCGGGATGATCTCGATCCGCGCCTTTTTATGGGGCGTTGGGGTGCCGATCCTCATGGCTGCCGGAGCTGCTCCGAATCATCGGAGGTGACACAGAACGCGATCTTCTGGACGCCGGCCGACCGGACCAGCTCGTAGACCTTGACCATCGACCCGTGCTGCGTGTCCACATCGCCGCTGATGAACACCGGGAGGTTGGTGTCGGCCCGAAAACGGTTGGTCAGAATCTCCCCCAACCGCAAGGCGTCGACTTCCTGCTTCTCGTAGAACATCTTGCCGTCGCTCTTGACCGCGATGTTGATCATGTTCGGCTGGAAGTCCGGCTTTCCCTGGGTGGCCGAGGGCAGTTTGACGCGGACGTTCTCGGTCTTGCTCATCTGGAGGCTCACCATCATGAAAGAGGCGAGCAGAAAGAACATGATGTCGATCAGCGGAATGATCTCAATCCGCGAGCGCTTATGCGGGATGGGAGAACCGATCTTCAGCATACGCCGGGGAGTCGCGGCAGCACGGCAAGCGGGTGAAGCGGCGCCGATCAGGCGCGACCGGAGGCGCCTCCTGCACCCGTTTGACCGGCCGCCGCCCGTTTCTGGCGAAGGGCATTCACCATCACGACGACGTTGGTGGCGGCGGTTTCCAGCTCGAACTGCAGTTGGGCATGTTTGCGCGTGTAGTAGTTAAAGGGTACGATGCTGAGGATGGCAATGCCGAGGCCGCAGGCCGTGGCGATCAAGGCTTCGCCGATGCCGCCCGTGACGGCGACGACGGACAGTTCGGCATCGCCCACCTGCAGAAAGGCGCGCATGAGACCGGTCACGGTTCCCAGCAGGCCCAGGAGCGGCGCCAGCGTCACCATCGTGTCCATGACCGTGAGAAACCGACCGGCGCGCTGCAATTCCACGCCCGCCGCCACTTCCAAGGCGCCTTCCAGCGAGGAATGATAGTGGTTCAGCCCGTGAAAGATCATCCGGACCAGCGGATCACGCGAGTCCTTGGCAAGACCGGTGGCCCCAGCCAGGTCGTCGCTTTCCAGGGCGGCGAGCACCTTCTCCATGGTTTCCGGGTCGCGGCGCAAGCTCTCGCGCCACCACCAGAAGACGCGCTCCCCAACCACGGCCACGGCCACGATCGAGCAGATGAGGATCGGCCACATGACCGGGCCACCCTTCTTGAACCACTCCACCACCACGTTTGCGAGCATCACTTCCATAATATAAGTCGGGCTAGAATCGGGGAATCCCCGGTGAAATCAAGCCATTTGCTGGGCGGACCAAGCAGACCAGCCAACGCGCCGTTCCCGCCGCTCCGGGGCGTCGGCGCACCGAGCCGCCCCCGCGTCAAATCGGCGTGTAATCCACCGGCAACCGATAGATCCGTTCCCCTTCCCCCGGGGGGAAAGTGAAGCGCCGCCGGATATGCGTGATCGTGTGGCGGTCCAACTGCGCATGGCCACACGACTGCTCGATCTCCACTTCGGTAATCGCCCCCGTCGGATCCACCGTGATCCGGAGCACGACCACTCCCTGCATCTTTCCCTGCAGGGCCCACTGCGGGTAATCCGGCTGGGGGAAACTGCCGCCCCGGCCGGTGAACCGCAGATTGAGAATGGTGCGGTTCGTGGGAATAGCCTGCGTGAACCGCATCGGCTCCGCAGGGGGCAGCGCCGCCACATTTCCCTTGGTAACCAACACGTTGCCGATCGTGGGGACCGAAAAACTGATGCTGGGCGCGTCCGGCACCACCACCACAACCTGGGGCGTATCCTGCGGCTCCTGGCTGTTCTCCTGAATTTCGTCCGGCTGGTCGGCCTGGTTCTGCTGCACGGGCGGCGGAGTCTCGATCACCGTGATGATCGGCTCCTCGATCGGTGGCACTTCCCGGAGGGCCAATGCGGGCGGCTTCAAACCAATAAAGCCGATCGTCAGATACAGCAAACAGAGGGAGTTGACCCAGGCCAGCCTCTGGTTCCGGTCACGCCGTGCCGCGGGCAGGCACATCTGTGCCAATTCCGAATGCAACTCGTACTTGCCCGGTTCCTGTTGTTTCTTGCCTGACATACGCCTCAACGCCACGGTTTGCCCTCGCCCCACGCCTCGCCGCGGCTGATTCAGGTCGCCAGGCGCAACCCGGCGGCATGCTAGGCAGCGCGCCTCTCAATGCAACCCCAAATCACAGGTCACGCCCGGTGTATGCTCAGAAGCGTAAGATCGTCGGCGAGGCGAATCCGTTGGCTGAAGTCCAACAGCAACCGTTCCACCCGGTCCAGGGACATCGTGCCACCGGCAAAGCCGCCCGCCTGCAAGATCCTACACAGCCCCTCCTCGCCCAACTCCTCGCCAGCAGCATTCACAATCTCCGTGGCGCCGTCCGTGAACAACAGCAGCGTTTCTCCCGGTCCGAGGTGTTCCACGGTTTCCGCATACGTCGCCTCCTGCACCAATCCCAAGGCCGGAGAACGGCCGCCGATGGAACGGACGCCTCCCCCTGCCGAAACCAGGAGTGGCGCCGCGTGCCCAGCCCGCACCAAACGAAGCTCCCCGCTCGCAGCATCCACAACCACCATGACCCCCGTCGCGAAATAACCGTCCGCATCGACCAACCGGCTCAACCGGCGGTTCAGCTCCGCCAGGAACGACCCCGGCGTCGCCAGCCATTCCCGGCCGTCGTCCCATAGCGCCCGCAACTGCATCGTGTACAGCGCCGAGGCGATGCCGTGCCCCATCACGTCGGCCACCAACACTGCGTACCGGTCCGATCCGAGGGATTCGAGCCGGTAAAAGTCACCGCCCACGACCTCGGCGGGGGAATAACGGACAGCAAACTGCAACCGCGGATCGCCCGGCAGATCGCCCCCGAGGGAATGATCCTGAATCACACGCGCCTTCCGCAGGTCGCTCATCATCTCTGTCAGATCACGGAAGACTTCGATTCCACCAACCACCTTCTCGTTCTGGTCGAAGATGGGCGCCACGGTCACCTCGACGGGAATTCGCTGGCCGCCCCGATGTTGCGCGAACACGAGCAGCGGTTCCTCGCTCTCCCTGCCGGTCGCCATCGACCGGTAGAGGGGACAATACTCCTGGCCGCACAACGCGTGTCCGTCCTTGTCCATGTGCACCAGAATGTTGTCCGAGCACGACCGTCCCACGACCTCCCCCGCACCCCAGCCGGTAATGCGCGTCGCCGCCCGGTTCCAAAACACAATCCGCCGGTTCGCGTCCGTCACGTAGGCCCCGTCGGCCAGGGCGTTCAGTATCTCCCGCACACTGATCCGATCCAGGTTCAACTCGGTCGCGTTCGCGGACATGGCAGCCTCCTTCAAGGAGCGTGCGTCTTCACGATTTGAGGACGCCCGACCATGGCATACGTCTCCTGCAGGAGCAAGCCCGACGGCGCCTCCCGGATCCTCGCGTCAGTGGCGCAGTGGTCTCGGTCGTCCCCGGTCCGCGCGCTCACTCCGTCTGCACGCGGCCTACCAACTCCCGCACGTCGTCGATGTCCTTCCGCCTCATGAACTCGCGGAGACCGGCGATCACCTGCAGCGCCGTCTGCGGCTCATAGAAGTTCGCCGTGCCGACGGCCACGGCGGTGGCGCCCGCCATGAGGAACTCGATGGCGTCCGCCGCCGTCTCAATGCCGCCCATGCCGATGATCGGGATCTTCACCGCCCGGGCGGCTTCCCAGACGAGCTTGACGGCAATCGGCTTGATGCACGGCCCGGTCAAACCCCCGGTGATGTTGGCGAGCTTCGGTTTGCGCGTCTCGATGTCGATCGCCATGGCCGGGAAACTGTTCGTGATCGCCAGGCCGTCGCTGCCGGCCTCCTCCGCGGCCTTCGCGTACATCGCGATGTTCGGCACGTTGGGGCTCAGCTTGGTGATCAGCGGCAGCGCGGTGGACTTGCGGCAGGCGGCCACGACCTGATGGAGCAGCCGGCAGTCGGTGCCGAACTGGGCGCCGCCTTCCTTGATGTTCGGACAGGAAACGTTGAGCTCGAGGGCGCCGACGCCTCCCAGAGCATCAAACCGCTGCGCCACCTCGGCGTATTCGTCGACCGTGGTCCCCCAGATGTTGATGATCGTCGGCACTCGCAGCGCCTTGAGGAACGGCCAGTATTTCTCGATGAAGCCGTCCACGCCGGGCCCTTGCAGGCCGATGGCGTTCAACATGCCGCTGGTAACCTCGGCGGTGCGTGGCGTGGGATTGCCGCGGACCGCATGGAGGCGGATGCCCTTGACGGTCACCGCGCCGAGTTGGTTCAGGTCGAGAAGTTGGGCGTACTCGACGCCGTAGCCGAACGTGCCGGAGGCGACCGTGACCGGGTTCGGCATCCGGAGCTTGCCGATCTGAACGGAGAGATTCACAGCGGGGCGAGCGGGTTGGGGAGCGGCGGCGTCGGCTGCCTCTCAGGATGACCGTTCGGGTTGCGCCGCCGGACGCCCGGCAGCGAGGGCGCCGGAGGCGTCTCCCAAACGACCTGCCGCGAATCGAACACCGGTCCCTCCGTGCAGGCGCGCTGGTACTCCCAACCGTCCCCGGCCCGGATCGGGAGCACGCACGCCAAACACACACCGACACCACAACACATGTGCTCGTCCAGCGAAAGCTCGGCCGGCACGTCGAAGTCGTCGGCAATCCGGCCGATCGCCTTGAGCATCGGCGTGGGACCGCACGCGAACAGCTTGCGTCGGGCTGCCGGGCGGCGCAGCTCGGCCAACAGCGGCTGTGTCACCATGCCTCTCTCCCCGCAACTGCCGTCCTCCGTCGCGACGCGCACCTCCCAGCCCAAAGCTCGGAATTCCTCCTCACACAGGATGTCCACGCGCCGGCGCCCGCCCACGAACGCGATGCCCTTCTGCGGCGACCGCTCGGCAAGCAGGTACATCGCCGCCATGCCGTAACCGCCGGCGACCAACAACGGGATTTCGCCCCCGGCCCGCGGCAGGGTGAACCCGCGGCCGAGCGGGCCAATCACGCTGAGTTCCTCGCCCGCCCGCATCCGCGACAACACCTCGGTCCCCCGGCCTACGGACTTGTAGAGAATCGAGAACGTGTCGCCGGCCACCTGAAAGACACTGAACGGCCGGCGCAACAGCGCTTCCTTCAGCGGCAGAATCCGCACGTGGACGAACTGTCCGGGTTGGACCCGCGGAGCGATTTCCGGCGCGCGCGCCACCAACCGGAAGTAAAGGTCGGTGTCACGCTCGTTCGAGACGATCTGGACGGTCTGCTCAACCATCGCCCTCCGCAGCATGGGCGGCACCCCGAACGGTGTCAACGCCGGGCGGACGCCTTGATCCGTTCCAGCGTCTTCACCGCGTTCGTGCGCACGCTCTCCTCCGGATCGTCCCGAAGCCGTTCGAGGGCCGGCACTGCGGACTTCGCCAGAGGAGCCGCTCGCCCCAAACCCGCCGCGGCCGCCGCCCGAACCTCCGGCGCCGGATCCCCCAAAGCACCGGACATCACCCCGACGGATTCCTCCGCAAACGGCCAAATGCTCGCAATTGCCGTTACCACCGCGGCGCGAACAGCCGGATCCGGGTCTCGGAGACTCCCGACAAGTTCGGGAATGGCGAACCGGGCTCCCCCGCCCATCCGCTGCAGGACGGCCAACGCATCCAAACGGTCCTGCGTCGTGCCGCTGCGCACCACGCGCAGCAACTCCGGCACCGCCGCGATCCCAACCCTCAGCAGCGCATCCGCCGCCACCCTGGCCACGTCCGCTGAGCGATCGCCCAAACACGCCACCAAATCCGGCACGGCCGGAGCCGCGTTCGTTCCCATCAGACCCAGCGTCCAACAGGCATGCAGTCGGGCCTCCGCACGGCGACTGTCCACAACCTGTCGCACCGCAGGCACGGCCGCCGCCCCCATCCGGCCCAGCGCTTCCGATGCCCGCATCCGCACCTGATACTCAGGGTCCCCCAACGCGGACGCCAGTGGCTCCGGCGGCACATTCGTTCCCAACAGACCGAGTGCTGCCGCGGCCGCGACCCGGTGTTCCCGAGCCGTATACGGGTGCAACCCATGGTACATCCACGCCCGTAACCGGCGCGGGATCCGTTCGGAGACTCCTTCGTAGGGGCGAAGAAAGACCGAGTCACGCTGCCCGAGGGCGATCAGCAGGCTGGGAACCGCCGCCGCCCCCAGCGATTGAATGGCTTCCTGAGCCCGGCTCCGGGACGCGGGGAACGGATGATTCAGGTCCTTCGCCCAGGAAAGGGCGGAACGCCCGGCGTGGACTGGCCCCTCTCGTTCGCGTTCCGCCCTCCGGGCCTGCCACACGACGAAAACCACCACCACCAGGACGGCCAGCAGCCCCGCGCGCCATCGCCCCCCACGCGAACCGCGTCGCGTCCCACCCGCTCCCGGTTCAGGGGAAGAGAAACGCATCCGGTGACGGCGCCCGCTACTTGATGCCGCAAAGGCGCTCCTTCCAGATCCGATAGAGCTCGAGCGTCGCCCGGACATCGCGCAGGCAATACTCCGCGACCTCGCGTCCGCGCCCCTCTTCCATGAGCCGGCCGACGTCCAGACCCGTCACCCCCTGGCTCTTCGGCGACTCGATCCCGAACGCCTTGCAGTAGAAATCCAGGTTGAAACGACGGGCTGCTCCGTCGCGCCCGCTCACCCCGTAGAACGTCAACTGCTCCGCCAGGTCGCAATGCGGCTCCGTCTGGAACCGGTAGCCCAGCCAGTCCTTGCGGCTGATGGGCACATTCCGCAATGCGGAACGCAGATACAGGAAGGGCACGTCGAAGCCGCGCCCGTTGAAGGTGATCACCTGTTCGTACTTCTTCGATACCTCCCAGAAGCCGGCCAGAACATCCACCTCCTCCGGGCAAGCGATGAACTGGACCGGCGACGATTCCGCCTCCGGTTCGAAGTCCTCCGCCTGAAACAGCACCTGCCCGCGCCCCGTGTCGGCATTCAACATCGCGATGCAGACGACCTGGGCCGTCAGGGGCCAGAGGTTCATCTGCTGCACCAACTCGGCCTCGCGCGCCTCCCGTGGCCCGCCCTCCGGCATCCGCTCCGCCTCCCGAAACAGGTACTCCTGCTGCACCGCGTCGAACTGCTCCCGCGGAAGCGCGGAGGTCTCAATGTCGAAAACGAGCCGGGCCATGGGATGACGAAGCCAAAAACGAATCCAGGATGGCGGTCCTCACGATCACCGTCAGGACCCGCCATCCTGAGATCAACCAATCAATACGGATGTTACTTCTTCTTTTTCGCGGCTTTCTTTGCGGGTTTCTTCTTAGCGGGCACCTGGAATCACCTCCGTTCTGTGTTGGCGTTCAAAATCAACTTTGCCCTGGTTCTCCGTATTCTTCCTGTGCGTGTGTCGTGCGGTTGTCGGGCTACTCGCGCGAATTCTTACCACAACATTTTTTTCTGGCCATCTTTTTTTGGCGGCAACGCATTCTCCACCCGAGAATTTTCTTCGATCGACGACACGCTCGGAGTATTTTCGGCGCCCGATGAGCCGCGAAGCGCAACTCACCCCCATGATGCTCCAATACCGGCGCATCAAAAGCGAATTGCCGCGCGACGCCTTGCTCCTCTTCCGGCTCGGCGACTTCTACGAACTCTTCTTCGAGGACGCCCAACTCGCCGCCCCCATCCTCAACGTCGCGCTCACCCGACGCCAGACCGCGCCCATGTGCGGCATCCCGTACCACGCCGCCGGCGGTTACTTGGCGCGACTGCTCAAGGCCGGAAAGAAAGTCGCCATCTGCGACCAACTCGAAGAGGCGCGTCCCGGTCAACTCGTCCAGCGCGCCGTCACCCAGATCCTGACCCCCGGCACGCACTTCGACGAACGGATGCTCGCCGCCGAACGCCACAATTACCTCGCCGCCGCCTGCCGCGTCGGCGCCCGCATCGGCTTCGCGTTCGTCGATCTCACCACCGGTGACTTCCAGGTCACCGAACTCGACGACGACACCGCCCTGCTCGCCGAAATGGAACGATCGCGCCCCGCCGAATTGCTCGTTCCCGCCGATCAGACAGCCTTGCGCGACCGGCTCCAGAACCTCTGCCCCTGCCTGCAAACCTATGAAGACTGGGCCTTCGCCGCTGAGTCCGCCGCCATGGGCTTCGACGCGGTCGAGATCGCCCACTCGTTGCCGCCGGAGCCGTTCGAGCGGCTCGTGAGCTACCCCGGCCTGCCGCTGTCGTCGATCCACGCGCC
>CAYSPU010000012.1:0-780 GCA_964432995.1 uncultured Verrucomicrobiota bacterium | reverse complement strand
AGTCCGCCCAGTTCACCCTCCGCGATCATTTCCACGTCGCGTCGCTGGACGGCTTCGGGTTGCGGGATCACTTGGCGGCCACCGGTGCCGCCGGGGCCATCGTCCACTACCTGACCCAAAACCTCCGGCGGGATGTCCCGCACCTGAACCGCCTCACCTTCTATCAGGCTCGCGATTACCTCGTGCTCGATGCGCCCACGCTGCGCCACCTCGAAGTCCTCGAACCCCTCCACCGCGACGCCGCCCGCCCCGCTTCCCTCTACCAGGCCGTCAACCGAACCGTCACCCCCATGGGCGCCCGCCGATTGCGCGACTGGCTCTCCCAACCCCTCGCCGCCGCCGACCCCATCCGCCACCGCCAGGACGTCGTCCAGGCCTTCGCCGATCACCCCGATGCCCTCGCCCGCTTCCGCCAGGAATTGGCCGAAATCCGCGACCTCGAACGCACCGTCAGCCGCCTCAGCCTCGGCACCGGCAACGCCCGCGATCTCCTGGTCCTCCGCCACGCTCTCGAACGACTCCCCACCCTCCGGCAAATCCTGGATCCGCTCACCGCCGCCGCCCCGAATCTCCTGGCCGAGGCTGCAACCCCCGCCGCTCCCCCGCTCCTTGCGGAACTCCGCGCCCAACTCGTTGACCTCCCCGACCTGGTCGACCTCATCCGCCGCGCCATCGTCGACGAACCGCCGCTCGCCGTGAAGGAAGGCGGCCTCATCCGCCGCGGCTACGACGCCCCCCTCGACGAACTGCTTTCCGCGGCCTCCGACGGCAAGGAGTGGA
>CAYSPU010000011.1:19442-43556 GCA_964432995.1 uncultured Verrucomicrobiota bacterium | reverse complement strand
GGCGAGGTCACCGTGGATGTCACCGCCACGTTCACCACCGAATACACCGGCGGCGAGGCCGTCGCTCGTTACTACGACGACGACGGCATCGAGGTGGGCGGCACCTACGGCGCCTTCGTCGCCGCACCTCTCACCGCCGCCCTCGCCCCCTGCGTCCAGCCGCGCCTCAACGACGATTCGGTCGGCTCAAAACGGATCGAGGTGTTGCGCCTGCCGCAGGCCGACAACCGACCGGCCGTCCGCCTCCGCTTCGCCCACGCCGGAACAGACAGTTGGTATTTCGGCATCGACAATGTCGGACTCTACGCGATGCCGTCGGGCGCCGTGACCGCGCCGACGCTCACCGTGGCGCGCAGCGGCCAGCAGATCACCATCAGTTGGCCCGCCGACGCGACCGGCTTTACCCTCGAATCCGCGCCGTCGCTCCCGGCGACTTCCTGGAGCGCGGTTGGCGGAGTGACGGGGAACTCGCTCACCGTTACCACCTCCGAGGCCGCGCAGTTCTACCGGCTCCGGCAGTAGACCAGTGGGGTGGGTGCAGGGCGATGCGAACGCTCGGGGTCAGATCTCACAAGTCGACAATCCCGTTACTCACTGATCGGGCGGCTGTTTGGAGCACAGACCGATCAGCCGCGAAAAGGCGCAGAAGGCACAAGAGCTCAGTTCTTTGCGCTCTTTGTGTCTCTTCGCGGCTATTCGTTTGTCGCCTATCCCACGCACCTGGAAGTATTCCGTCCGCGCCTTCTCCGTGCGGGCTCGCTCCACGATCTCGAGGGCCGGATGACGAACAAGGTGGACCAGGCCAGCGCGGAGATCCGGTTGCCCCAGGGTCAGGCGTCAAGGATTGGAGAGTGTCTCCCTCCAACGGACTTTCGGGGCGACGACGAAGCCTATCTTAAGTTCCTTAACGCCTGACCCTGAAACGCCATCGTGCTCTTGCCTCGACGAGCGGCTTCTGGTCCGATCGGCGCGTATGCGTGTCTTGCGACTCCCGAGGCTGAGCCGAGCCGCCACGAGCCTGTTTCTGGCGGGGCTGATCCCGCTGGGTGCCGACCAGACGGTGTACGACGATTCGCTCCAGAACGGCTGGGAGAACTGGAGCTGGGCGACGGTGGACCTCAGCGCCACCGCGCCGGTGCACGGCGGGACGCGCGCCATCAGCGTGACCGCCTCCGGCTGGGAGGCGCTCTATCTTCACTGCCCCGCCCAGGATACAAGCGGCTACACCAACCTCGCGTTCTGGCTACACGGTGGGACCGGAGGCGGACAGTCGCTCCAGGTGCAAGCCACACTGGGCAACGACCCCCAAGCAGCCGTCGTGCTCCCGAGTCTCGTGGCCAATACCTGGACCGAGATGATCATCCCGCTCTCGTCGCTCGGGGTCGCGAACCAAACCGGCTTCGACGGCTTCTGGATTCAGATTCGCACGGCAGCGTCCGTGCCCACGTTCTACGTGGACGACATCACTCTGGTGTCCGGGGCGGCGGCGCCTCCGACGTCGAACGCGCCGGTGTCCATTGTCGTTGACGCGCTGGCGGATCGGCATCCGATCCATCCGTTGATCTACGGGGTGAACTTCGCGACGTCGGAGCAGCTTGCGGAGTTGAACGTGCCTTGGAACCGATCCGGCGGCAACGCGACCTCGCGCTACAACTGGGAGGCGAACGCCTCGAATCACGCCGCGGATTGGTATTTCGAGAGCCTGCCCCGGAGCGGTGCGCAGCCGGGGGCGGAGGTGGACGACTTCATCCGCGAGACTGCGGCGGGAGGGGCGGCCCCGGCGATCACGATTCCCATCAACGGCTGGGTGGCCAAGGTGGGCCCGAACCGCCAGAGGTTGTGCAGCTACTCGATTGCGAAGTACGGTCCGCAAACCGACAGCGATGCGCAGTGGTTTCCCGACGCCGGCAACGGCCTCTCGGCGACGAACAACGGACAACGGATCACGACCAACGACCCGACCGATGCCAACCAGGCGGTTGCGGCGGCGTTCCAGGCGGGATGGCTCGAGCATCTCACGGCTCGCTGGGGTCGCGCTACCAACGGCGGGGTGCGCTACTACCTCATGGACAACGAATGGGGGCTGTGGCACGAGACGCATCGCGACGTTCACAAGGTCGGCAGCACCATGGAGCAGATGCGGGACAGGTTCTGCGACCACGCGCTGCTGGTGAAGGCCCACGATGCCGACGCGCTGGTGTTGGGCCCCGAGGAGTGGGGTTGGACCGGCTACTTCTACAGCGGCTACGATTCCCAATACGCGTCCGAGCACGGCTGGAGTTCCTTTCCCGACCGCGCCGCTCACGGGGGGCAGGATCTGATGCCGTGGCTGCTGAAGGAGATCCGCCAGCGCAGCGAGGCGGCCGGCCAACGGTTGCTCGATGTGTTTACGCTCCACTTCTATCCGCAGAGCGGCGAGTTCGGGAACGACGTCTCGACCACGGCCCAACTGCGCCGCAACCGCTCGACGCGCGCGTTGTGGGATCCCAGCTACGTCGATTCGTCGTGGATCGACGACACGGTGAAGCTCATCCCGCGCATGAAGCAGTGGGCCACGAACTACCCGGGCACGCTGCTCGGCATCACCGAATACAACTGGGGCGCCGAGGAGCACATCAACGGGGCGACCGCGCAGGCGGACATCCTGGGGATCTTTGGTCGGGAGGGTTTGGATCTGGCGGCGCGCTGGGTAGTGCCGGAGACGGGGACGCCGGTCTACCGGGCGTTTCAGATCTACCGCAACTACGATGGGGCGCGCTCCACCTTTGGCGAGACGAGCGTGCGGGCGACCGGCGGCAACCCGGACCAGCTTGCCGCCTTTGCGGCGGTGCGCGCCAAAGACGCCGCCCTCACTGTAGTCGTGATCAACAAGACCCTGGATCGCGCCACGCCGGTGACGCTGAGCCTGTCGGACTTCCCCGCCGCCAGTCCGGCCCAGGTCTGGCAACTGACTTCCGCGAACACGATCACGAGGCTGGCGGACCTCGCGGTGACAGGCGCGGTGGTGAGCAACGAGGTTCCGGCCCAGAGCATCACCCTGTTGGTTGTCCCGTCGGCGGCGCCACGGTTGCAGCTTGCTGCCTCGACCCAACCGGGGTGGTACACGCTGACGCTCCACGGCGTGGCCGGCCAGCCCTATGTCACCGAAGTCTCCTCGGATCTGGCCGCCTGGACTGCCCTCACTACGAACACGGCGATCAGCAACGTCCTGACCATTCCCATCGAACAGCCGCCAACCATCGCGCAGTTCTACCGGGCACGCCTCAATCCGTGAATCCCCCTACCCATTCCGGGATACCACTTCGCATGAAAGGTAGGGCGACTTCTCCGAGGGCGCCGCGAGTAACAGTCGACGAGGCAAATGTCTTCGGCGCGCCCGGAGGGCACGCCCCACCTTCTGCGATTCGTGGGAACAGTGCATTCTGTCCCTGCACAGCAGCAGCTCTCCGAGAATTCAGGCCGCGCGGCATCCAAGATCATCCATGAAACCGACTCTGGAAGACGCCATCCGGTTGGCTGTCGAGGCGCACCACGGACAACGTGACAAGTACGGCCAACCCTACATTCTGCATCCGCTGCGCGTCATGCTGCGCCTGCAGACCGAGACCGAGAGGATCGTCGGGGTGCTGCACGACCTTCTCGAGGACACCCCGCACACGGCGGAGGAGCTGCGGAAGATGGGTTACTCGGAGGAGATCCTGCAGGCGCTGGACGGCGTGACGCGGCGCGCAGACGAGTCGTACGAGGAGTTCGTCCTTCGCTCGAAGTCGAATCCGATCGCGCGTCGGGTGAAGCTCGCGGATCTGGAGGACAACATGGACCTGCGGCGCATGCCCGAAGTGACGCCCCGGGATCTGGAGCGTCTCGCGCGTTACCGTCGGGCGTGGGCGGCGCTGCAGTGAACGGTGGTCATTCGTATCGTACGGAGGGCGGGCGGAGCGTTCGGCCGCGGATGGCAATTGGGCGCGGTGACCAAGCGGGCGTCCAACGACCGGCCATCGTTGACTTGAACGCGGGACCTGACCACTCTCCGGCTCGATGAACTTGCACGAGCTGTCGGTCTGCAACCCGAGCGCGCGATTCCAGGGCACCCGCCGGAGTCGGTGCCGTTCCCTCTGCCTGACGCTGGCCATCGCGGTTGCCGCCCTTTCGGTGGCCCGCGCCGACTGGCCCGAATTCCGCGGTCCACGGGGCGATGGCCACGCATCCGCGCCAGGCGCGATCGGTCGGCTCGGCCTCCCTTTGCATTGGAGTGAGGCGAGCAACGTCCGCTGGAAGACGGAGATACCTCATCGGGGATGGTCCTCGCCCGTGGTGTGGGGCGGTCAGGTTTGGGTGACCACGGCGACGGTGGAGGGCCACGATTCCTTTGCGATTGGCTTGGATGCCGAGACCGGGGCGATCCTGTTCAACGAGCGAGTGTTTCACACGGACAACCCGGAGCCTTTGGGGAACGGGGCGTCGATGAACTGCTACGCGACGCCGTCCGCCGCCATTGAACCGGGGCGGGTGTACGTCCATTTTGGCAGCGCGGGGACGGCGTGCCTGGACACGCGTTCGGGGAAGGTCCTTTGGAAGCGGACCGATTTGCCGTGTCGGCACTATCGCGGGCCGTCCTCTTCGCCGGTGCTGTTCGACAAGCTGGTCCTCCTGACGATGGACGGTGTGGATCGGCAGTATCATGTGGCGCTGGACCGGGAGACGGGGCAGACGGTCTGGAAGACGGACCGGTCGGTGGCGTGGAACGACGAGGACGTGCCAGGCCAGATGGCGCGCGACGGGGATTTGCGCAAGGCCCACAGCACGCCGTTGATCGTGGAGGCCGGGGGCAAGCTCCAAATGCTCAGTGCGGGGGCCAAGGCGGCCTATGGGTACGACCCCAGGACGGGACGTGAGCTGTGGAGGGTGCAGTATGCGGATTGGTCGGCGGCACCGCGTCCGGTGTATGGGGAGGGGTTGGCGTTCTTCGTGACGGGACTCGCGAAGCGGGAGCTGTGGGCGGTGCGCACCGACGGCGCGGGTGACGTGACCGAATCGCACGTGGCGTGGAAGCTGGGTCGGAAGGCCGGGATCTACGCCTCGCCGCTGCTGGTCGACGGACTGCTCTATACGGCGGCGGAAGAGAGTTTCATTACGTGCGTCGAGGCGGCGACGGGGCAGATTGTCTGGACGGAGCGGGTGGGCGGCAAATATGCCGCTTCGCCGGTGTATGCGGACGGGCGGCTGTATTTCTTCGACCAGCAGGGGACGACCACGGTCCTGAAACCGGGGCGCGCCTTCGAGGCCCTGGCGAGCAACACGTTGGCGAACGGGTTCATGGCTTCGCCTGCCGTCTCTGGAAAGGCGTTCTTCCTGCGCACCAAGACCCACCTGTACCGGATTGAGTCGGAGGGATCAGCAGGGCCGGGGAGTTGAACGTTGTGTTCAAGCGGCGGTTGGGGCCGGAGCCGCCTTGCCTTTGATCCCGCGGGTGAACCACGAGCGGAGCATCAGGGCGAGCAGACACCCACCGACGGCGTAGAGGGCGAGGATCAGCCACATGGCGGCCGGCGAATCCCAGAAACCGATTTCGCCGGCGGCCATGCGGGTTCCGATGCCTTCCGGGCACCAGCGGGTCAGGAGATGTCCGGAGATCAGGCTGACGCTGGTTTTGGCCAGAAACCAGGGGACCATGGAGAGTCCGAGGTAGGTTCCCTCCTGGCCGGCGGGCGCGATGGCCGCCGTGTATTCATAGAGTTTGGGCGACCAGATGACCTCCCCCACCGAGAGAATCACCATGCACAGGATGGACATCGTGTAGTGGGCGCGGGCGATGTCCGGCGAGAACCACTGCCAGGGCAGGGCCAGCACGAGCAGTGAGCTGGCGGAGACGAGCGAACCGTAGACGAGCATCGAGAACAGGCGGTAGCGGTTCACCAGCGGGATGAAGAGAATGATCCCCACGATGATCAGGATCGGGTTGATGGCTTGCAGGGTGCCGATGGCGGCGTCCTCCCCGATCGTGCGCAGCCAGTACTTGGGGAACAACAGGTAGAGATAGGCGAAGATGGCGCGGACACCCAGGATGAAGGCGATCAGCGCCAGCAGCCGCCACAAGGCCGGCTCGCGGACGACGGCCAGCGCGATTTGCAGCGGGTTCTTGCGGGGTGTCGGCTCGGAGACCGCCCCTGCGCCGGCCGCGTCGCCCACGCCCACCAACTGTTCGTCGCGGCGGACCATCAGAAAGGTGACCAGGCAGCAAGCCGCGGCCAATCCGACGCCGACGGTGAAGACGTGGGCATTCGGCAGGCCCAGCAACTTGCGAATGATGTCGATGAGGAAACCGCCGCAGGCCGCCCCGATGTTCATGAACAGATACCAGAGGCTGAATCCGGCGCTGCGCGAGCGCTCCGTGGTGAATCGCTTGTTGGCGGACTGAAAGACGGTCTGGATCATGGCCATGAAGGGCGCCATCAGGAACAACAGCAGCGTGGCCAGCAGACCTCGGTACGGCAGCGAGGGTGTCAGTCCCACGATCACCAGGCCCAAGCGCAACACCCCCTGTGCGACCATCGACAGGTAGGTCGAGCGACGAATCCCGAGCCAGTCCGCCACCGTTCCGGAGAAGAAGAGGAGAATCGTCGTCGCCGCCGTGAAGAGGGAGATCGAGTATCCGGCATCCTCGTCGCTCAGCCCGATGTCGTGCGAGAGGAAGACCGAGGCGATGTTCAGGAGACCGAAGTAGATGGTGCAGTCGAGGAAATTGACGATTTGGATTCCCCAATACTCGGAGCGTGTCTCGCGGAGGACGCCGAAGTCGCGGAAGTATTGCCGGACGGCGGCGGCGACGGAGAAGGAGGGGCGTTCGGGGGAATTGGCGTTGGCACTGGCCGATGGCATCGGCACCCAATACCCTGCGAGACCTTCTGGCGCCAGCCCATTTTACTGGCGGCCGTTTCCGGGTTTGCCGGGGGGCATCCGGGTGGTGTTGGTGCGGATCCGAGCCCTGCCGGGTGGCCGGAGGTGTCTGCCGGTTTTGCGATCCAGAGCTGAACTGCGGGAGTCACGAAGCCCGTTCCCGCGCGGAAAGCGCCTCGGCGGCCAGCAAGAGGGCGCCGGTGGGGACGGCGTCTTCGCGAAGGAGGGAGAGGCGCACCGACGGTCCGGGGAGGAAGGCATCCATGAGGAAGCCGGGGAGCGCCTGGTTCACTGCCTGGCGCAGCGGTTCGCCAAGCAATGCCAGGCCTCCTCCGAGGACGATGCGTTCGGGGTGGATTAAGTGCGTCACATGGGAGAGGGCGAAGGCAAGGTCGTCCGCAACCTCATGCAAGACTCCTTGGGCGACCGGGTCACCGACGGCGAGAGCAGCGCCGAGGTGCCGCGCCTCGCCGCCCGGCTGCTCGCGGGCCAGCCGGGCGAGCGGACTCTCGGAACCGCCTTCGACCAGCCGACGGATCCGGGCGTCGACCGCCCAGCCGGAGCAGCGGTGTTCGACAATGGTGCCCTGGCGATCGAGCCGCACGTGGCCGATCTCGGCTTCGCCCGGGAGTTGGCCGTGGTAGATGCGGCGGTTGACGACGAGGCCGCCGCCGACGCCGCTGCCGAGGGTGACATAGAACACTGGATTGGCGTCTTGGCCGGCGCCGCAAAGGGCCTCGCCGAGGGCCGCGGTATTGGCGTCGTTCTCGACGCCGACGGGCAATTGGGTATGCGCGTGCAACCACTCGCGCAGAGGGAAATCCGACCACCCCTCGATCTGGTGGGAGCAGCAGATCCGGCCGGAGTGCCCATCGACAGGGCCGCCGAAGCCGACGCCCACGGCGGCGGGCCGGAAGGAGGAAAGGAGTTGGGGAAGCAGGCTTTCGAGGGTGCGGCGAATGCCGGCGCCGCCGAGTTGGCGGTCGACCGCAAGTCGCCGGCGTTCGTGGATGGCGCCTTGAGCGGAACCGACCACGGCCTGAAGTTTGGTGCCGCCGATCTCGATGCCCAAGAAAGAGGGCTGGGGTGAGGGGGCGAGAGCTGTGGACTGGTTCATGCAGAGTGCCGCTCTTGGCGGTAGGCCTCGGCGAGGAGGGTAATGGGGTGGGCGACGCGGAGGTGGAGGCCGCGTTGGCGGGCGCCGTTGACGAGTTGGAGGAGGCAGCCGGGGTTGGCGTTGGCGACGATGGTAGCGCCGGTGGTTTGGACATGGCGGAGCTTGCGATCGAGCAGTGCCTCGGCCATCGCGGGCTGGGTGATATTGTAGATGCCGGCGCTGCCGCAACACCAGTCGCTTTCCGGGAGTTCCGCGAGTTCGACGCCCGGGATGGCCCGCAGGATGGCGCGGGGCTGCCCGGTGATCTTCTGGCCGTGTGCCAGGTGGCAGGACTCGTGGTAGGTGACGACCTGGCGGGGTTGGCCGTTGGCGACAGGAGGTTGCAGGCCGATCTCGATCAGCCATTCATGGATGTCCTTGAGCTTGCGATCCCACAGGCGGGCCCGGTCGCGATAGGCGGAGTCGGACTGCAGGAGGCTGGCGTAGTGCTTGAGGTGGGAGCCGCACCCGCCGGCGTTGCTGATGATGGCATCGAACTGGTCGGGCGGGAACTGGTCGATGTTCCGGCGGGCGAGTTCGGCGGCGAGGGTGAGTTCGCCATTGTGGCCGTGCAGCGAGCCGCAGCAGGACTGTCGGGCGGGCGTATGGACTTCGCAGCCGTGGCGGGCGAGGACTTCGGCGGTGTCGCGGTTGATATCGCTGAAGATGAGGTCCTGGGCGCACCCGGTGAGCAAGGCCACGCGGTATCGTCGTCGACCCGCGGCGGGGGTGGTTTCGGGAATCAGATCGGCGGAGAACCGGCGCTGGATCGTGGGGGTCATGGCCTCGAGTTCGCGCAGGCGCCGGGGGAGGAACCGCAGGACGCCGGAGCGGCGGACGAGAGACTGGAGACCGAGGGCTTGGTAGGCCCGCAGAAGCCGGCCGAGGCTTCGCAGCCGGCGCAGGTCCATGAACAGCCAGGCGATGGTGAACCACCGGATGAAACGTCTGAAAGGCGAGGCCAGGACGCGACGTTCCTCGACCTCGGCCCGGGCGTGCTCGAAGAGTTCGGCGTAGTTGACCCCGGCCGGGCAGGCCGAGGTGCAGGCGAGACAACCGAGGCAGTAGTACATCTCTTCCCCGAAGACGCGGGTGGTGTCGAGCCGACCGTCGACAATGGATCGCATCAGGGCGATGCGCCCGCGGGGGCTATGCCGTTCGAGGTGGGTGGCGTCGTAGGTGGGGCAGGTCGGCAGGCACAGGCCGCAGTGCATGCACTGCTGGACGACGGAGTAATCCAGTTCGCGCAGGCGTGAGTGAATGCCGTGCGGGTTCATGCGGTGGCGCCGTCGATTTCCGGGAGTCTGTCAAAGCACGATCAGAAGGGAAGCGGAAAGCCGGGTGGTGAGGGTTGGTTGAGGGTTGCCGTGGTCGGGGGCGCGTTCGCGGTTGCGCGAGCGTCGTGGAGTGCGTGCGCTGCCGCGCCGCTTTGGTGATCGGAGTCTGGGATCTTGACCGCCATTTTCGATCGCACCCGCCAAGGCGATGGTCGTTGACATTCATTGGGGCTCAAGGGCATGTAGATTCCCGCCGATAGACCGATCAGACACGAACGGATGCGTCGTGCCCATGAAAGTCCGCGGTCTGCGTAGCGTGTTGAGAACGAACAGAATGCACTGCCGAGGGATAGGTTGGGGATTAATGGCTTGCCGAGGCTGGAGGAGGTTGCCGGGCCGCGGCGTTGCGGCGTTTTATGCCGGCAGGGTGGTTTGCGGGTTGCTGGCGGCATGCCTGGGCGCCGTCGTTGGCGGGTCGGCAGCGGAGGAACCGGCGGCGCCCACCACGAATGACGTGATGCAGTTGAGCTTTGACGAACTGCTCGAGCTGGACGTGGACAAGGTGGTGGCGGCGACGCGTCACGAGCAGACGACCGGCCGTGCGCCTTCTTCGGTCTCCATCGTGACCGGGGACGAGATCCGGCAGTTGGGCTATCGGACGTTGGCGGACGTCTTGCGGGGAGTCAGGGGTTTCTACACGACATCGGATCGGTCGTATGGCTACTTGGGGGCGCGGGGATTTGGGCGTCCGAGCGACTACAACAGCCGGGTGCTGTTGCTGGTCGACGGTCAGCGTCTGAACGACAGCCTTTACGATGGGGCGCTGCTGGGAACGGAGTGCCCGCTGGACCTGGACGTCGTCGAACGAGTGGAGGTAGTGCGGGGACCGGGTTCTTCGCTGTACGGAAACAACGCCTTCTTTGGGGTGGTCAACTTGATCACCCGCCAAGGCCGGGATTTGGACGGAGTGGAGTTCAGCGGCGAGGCGGGTTCGGCGGATACGTACAAGGGGATTGTGAGTGTGGGGAAGAAGTTCGCGAACGGGATTGAGGGCTTGGCGTCGGGTTCCTACTATACAAGCGGGGGTTTGGATGGTTTGTCGCTGCCGGGGGCGACGGAGCCCGGATTGCCGACGGAGATTGGCGAGGGAATGGACGCCGATGCGGCGTATCGCGGCTTTCTCAAGTTGAGCTACTCGTCATTCTCGTTCGAAGGGGTGTATGGGCGTCGGGAGAAGACGGTTCCGACGGCTTCCTGGTGGACGATACCCGATGACGACCGGTTTGTGATTGCGGACGAGCGGCTGTCGCTGAGCCTGCGGTTCGATCAGGATCTGGGTCGGGACTGGGGACTGGCGGGCAAGGTGGGGTACGATCTGTATAAGTATGACGGGGAGTATCCGTATGCGGACGAGACGCTGCCGGGGGGGAGTTATTTGGCGGTGGATGATGTTCAGGGTCAGCGGTGGGGGACGGACTGGATGCTGACGAAGACGCTGGCGGATCGGCATCGGCTGTCGCTGGGGGTGGAGTGTGTGGACGACTTTCAGTTGGACCAGGAGTATTGGGACCCGGGGTTGGGCGACTTTCGGAGCTATGAGGATCGATGGTGGGTGGAGGCGTACGCGCAGGCGGAGATTGAAGTGCGGACCAATCTTCTTCTGAACCTGGGAGGGAGGTATGGCTACAACAGCCAGTTTGGGGCTACGGGGCATCCGCGCCTGGCGCTGGTGTATCAGCCGGTGTCGGAGGCGACGTTGAAGCTCCTGTATGGATCCGCCTACCGGGCACCCAACGTGTATGAGCTGTATTACACCGTGACTCCCGGGAATGTGCCGAACCCCGACCTCGAGCCCGAGGAGATCACGACCTACGAGTTTGTCTATGAACAGGCCTTGCCGTGGGAAGTCCGGTTCTCGAGCTCGTTGTACCGCTACGAAATCAACGATTTGATTTCGGCGACCGAGGTGGAGGGCGGCATTCGGTTTGAGAACCTGAATCAGGCGGAAGCCTACGGGATGGAGTTCGGCTTGGAGAAGCGGTGGAAGAACGGTGGCTTGGCCCGAGTCAGCTACACCCTGCAGGAGGCTCAGGACGGTGAGACGGGGAAGGTTTTGAGCAATTGCCCGCGGCAGATCGGTCAAGCGCAGGTCATCGTCCCCATCTGGAAGGATCGGATCCACACCGGCCTCGAGGTCATCCACGTTGATTCCGTCGAAACCGAGTCGGGAAGAGAATTGGACGCGTATACGCTGGTGAACGTGACGTTGTTCAGCCGCAACTTGGTGAAGGGACTCGAGGTGTCGGCGAGTGTGTACAATCTCTTTGACGCCGACGCCTACTTCCCGGTGGGCGCCGAGGTGCCGTATGCATCGATTGCGGACGAAGGCCGGGGTTTTCGGTGCAAGTTGACCTACCGGTTTTGAGAGGGAAGCCCGGAGGACGATGGACGCCAGAGTGCCAGAGCGGGAGAGGAAGCCGAGCGCGGCGGTGCGCTCTGGTTCCCGTGGCGTGCGGTTCGCGGGCTGGTGCCGGGTGGTGCTGGCGCTGCTGGCGGTCGCGTGTCTGCGGGCGGAGGACGGTCCGGCGTTTGAGTCGCAGGTGAAGGCGGCATTTCTCTGCAAGTTTCCCGCGTTTGTCGAATGGCCGAGCACGGCGTTTCCGAGCGCGCAGGCGCCGGTGGTGATTGGGATATTGGGGCGCGATCCCTTTGGACCGGAGTTTGACCGGGCCGTCCGGGGGGTGGTCCACGGCAGCCGGTCGGTGGTGGTGCGGCGGTTTGCCAGCCTGCAGGAGTTCGAGACGTGTCACATCCTGTACGTGGGGGACTCGGAGCAGAAGCAGTTGGCGGAGGTGCTGGCGCGGGTGCGCGGGACCCCGGTGTTGACGGTGGGCGATTTCGAGCGATTCGCCCACCAGGGGGGCATGATCAACTTCATCAAGGAGAACGGGAAGGTACGGTTTCAGATCAACGTTGAGGAGGCGAAGAAGGCCGGGCTCAAGCTGAGTCCCAAGATCCTGCAGGTGTCGCATGTGGTGAACGCGCTGGCGCTGGGAGGTGCTCCGTGAGCGGCCTGCAGAACATGTCGATTCAGAACAAGCTGCGCCTGATCATCGTGGCGTCGACGGCGCTGGCGCTGCTGGTGGCCTGCGTGGCGTTGGTGGTGTACGATCAGACGAGCTATCGCGCCGAGCTGGAGCGCAACTTGTTGTCCCAGGCGCGGATGATTGGCAACAACAGCACGGCGGCCCTCGAGTTCGACCACGAGGCGACCGGCATGGAGGTGTTGTCGGCGCTCCAGGCCAATCCCAGCATTGTGGCGGCGCACTTGTTCAACGCGCAGGGAAAGGTGTTCGCCCGCTATCCAGCCGACATCACTCCGGAGCCTGGATGCCCGGTGTCCGGACGCCCCGACGGTCTGTTCTACACGGAGGACACGATCCATGTGTTGTATACGATGAGCGAGGGGGATCGGGTGCTGGGCCGGATCTGCCTCGAGGCCAGCCGGGACGATCTGCACGGGAGGTTCTGGCAGTACCTGCGCGTGGTGGGGGTGGTGGCGCTGGTGACGATCGGGGTGGCGTTTCTGCTCTTCTCGCGGTTGCACGGGCTGGTCTCCCGCCCGATTGAGGATCTGGCCACCACCGCCAGCGCGGTGGCGGCCGGGCGGGACTACTCGGTGCGCGCCCGGAAGCACGGGGAAGACGAACTGGGGCATTTGATCGATTGCTTCAACGAAATGCTCGAGCAGATCCAGTTGCGCGATGCCGAACTGCAGAAGGCACGCAGCGAACTGGAGGACCGGGTGAAGGAGCGGACCAAGAAGCTCGCGCGCGCGAATGCGGTGCTCAAAAAGCACATCGACGAGCGTTCGCGCCTGGAGGCCCAACTGCGGCAGGCGCAGAAGATGGAGGCGATCGGGCAGTTGGCGGGCGGAGTGGCGCACGACTTCAACAACATCCTGACCGTCATCCTGGGGCACACGTCGTTGCTGCTGACCGGGGATGTCGTCTCGCCGGAGACGGCGGAGCCGTTGCGGGAGATTGAGTCGTCGGCGAAGCGGGCGGCGGAGTTGACGCGGCAGTTGCTGGCGTTCAGTCGCCGGCAGGTGATGCGGATGACGCCGTTCGATCTGAACCAGGTGTTGGGGGGCGTGTCGAAGCTTCTCCAGCGTCTGCTGGGCGAGCACATCTACCTTGATTTGCACCTGATGCCGGGTCTGCCGCCCGTGGCGGGGGACGTCCACATGCTGGAGCAAGTGGTGATGAACCTGTGCGTCAACGCCCGCGATGCCATGGCGCAGGGAGGATCCCTCCGGGTTACGACCTCGGTGGTGACCCTGGATGAGAAGGAGGCCAAGCGTGCGGTGGACGCGCGGGCGGGTCGGTTTGTCTGCCTGGAGGTGCGGGATACGGGGTGCGGGATGGACGAGAAGACGCTGCAGCACATCTTCGAGCCGTTTTTCACGACGAAGCCACTGGGCAAAGGCACCGGCCTGGGTCTGGCCACGGTCTATGGCATCGTTCGGCAACACGAGGGTTGGGTCGAAGTGTCGAGCAAAGTGGGCCAGGGAACGGTGTTCGCGGTCTACCTGCCCGCCGGTCGCGGGGCGCCCGAGGCGTCGACGGCCACGCGGATCTGGGCCTCGGTCCACGGCGGCACCGAGACCATCCTGGTGGTTGAGGACGAGCAACCGGTGCGCGACTTCGTGGCGGTGTGCCTGCGCCGTTACGGGTATAACGTGCTGGTGGCTCACAACGGGCCGCATGCGGTGCAAGTGTGGGGTCAACACCGGGACCGCATCGATTTGCTGCTGACGGACATGGTCATGCCGGAGGGGATGAACGGGCGCGAACTGGCCGCGCGGTTGCTCCAGGAGAAGCCCGGTCTCCGGGTGATCTACTCGAGCGGTTACAACGAGGAAGTGCTCCGGAATCACCACGACATTCAGGAGGCCGTCAACTACCTGCCCAAACCCTATGAGGCGGCCCAACTGATTCGCCTGGTCCGCGAGCGCCTCGATAGTCGGGTCTGATCCGCCGTCGTCGGCCGCGCGACCTTCGCTCCGGGGGGGAGCACCGCGGATCGCGGGGATCGACGCCGATCGAAGCGGTGGACGGACTGATCTTCCATGATCCGCGGCCATCCGTGCCCTTCCGCGGTCAAAACGAGGGGTGGCCTCGACCGGGGGCAGGACCGTCCCGCGGTTCCCGGCAGCAACTTCGGGCAGCAATTTCGGGATGGCGCTTTGCGGTGGGCTCTGGCAAAAGAGCCGGCAGCGTCGGCCCCGCCCATCGGTGGCGAGCCCACCCGCTGGGGTTGAGCAAAACCTGAACCGGTCAAGACTATGGCAGCAGCATTCCCGAAGATCCCGAAGATCCGCTACGAAGGCCCTGATTCGAAGAATCCGCTGGCGTTCAAACACTACAACCCCGACGAACGTGTCGAGGGCAAGACCATGCGGGAGCACCTGCGGTTTTCGGTGGTGTACTGGCATACGATCCGCGGCATGGGGGCGGACATGTTCGGCATGAACCGGTCGTGGCAGCGACCTTGGGAGGACGGGACGGACTCGCTGGCGATGGCGTTGAAGCGGGTGCCGGTGTTGTTCGAGTTTTGCGAGAAGCTGGGGGCTCCTTTCTACGCGTTTCACGACCGGGACGTGGCGCCCGAGGGCCGGAACCTGACCGAGACCAACCGGAACCTGGATCGGGTGGCTCGCGAGCTGAAGAAGTATCAGAAGGACACCGGGGTCGGCTTGCTCTGGGGCACCGCGTGCCTGTTTGCGAATCCGCGCTTCATCCACGGGGCGGCCACGAGCTGCAACGCCGAGGTGTTCGCCTACGCCGCGGCGCAGGCGAAGAAGGCCATCGAAGTCACCCACGAGCTGAACGGGGCCGGTTATGTCTTCTGGGGTGGCCGCGAGGGGTACAGCACGCTGCTCAACACCGACATGAAGCGCGAACTGGATCACCTGGGCGCCTTCCTGCACATGGCCGTCGAGTGGAAGAAGCAGATCGGCTTTCGGGGCCAGTTCTACATCGAACCGAAGCCGAAGGAACCCACGAAGCACCAGTATGATTCGGACGCCGCCGCGTGTCTCAACTTCCTGCGCGAGTATGGCCTCATGGGGCACCTGAAGCTGAACATCGAGACCAACCACGCCACCCTGGCCGGCCACACCATGCAGCACGACCTCGAAGTGGCGGGCGCCGCCGGGGCCCTGGGCAGCATCGACGCCAACACGGGCGACCTCCTCCTCGGGTGGGACACCGACCAGTTCCCGACGGACATCTATCTGACGACGCAGATCATGCTGACGATTCTGAAGTATGGCGGGCTGACGACGGGCGGGACGAACTTCGACGCCAAGTGCCGCCGGGAGAGCTTCGAGCCGGTGGACCTGTTCCACGCGCACATTGGGGGGATGGACGCCTTCGCCCGGGGGCTGAAGATAGCGGCGGCGATCCGCAAGGACGGCCGGCTGGCGGAGTTTGTGCGGAACCGGTATCGGTCCTGGGACACTGGTTTGGGCCAGGAGATCGAGAAGGGAAAGGTCGGCTTCAAGGAGCTGGAAAAGTGCGCGCTCAAGATGGGCGAGGTCAAAACCAACGAGAGCGGCCGGCAGGAGATGCTCGAGAACCTGATCAACGAGTTCATCTGAGCCGGCCGGCGAGCCTCAGCGATTCTACCGGGTGCTGGTGGTGCCGTGAGTCCGAGAGGTCAGTCGGCTCCGTCCGAGGCGGGTGGCGGGCCGTACTGTTCTTCGTGATGGTCCTGGTGGGGGGCGCCGGTGGGGACCAGGGCTTTCCGGGGGCGCAGGACGGCGCGGGCGAGGGTGGAGGGGCTGACGGGGACAGGGCCCTGGACGAACTCGGGCAGGTTGAACGTTTGCAGGCAGGCGTCATAGAAGCAGGGATCGCGCTGCGGGAGGAGGAAGGGTTTGTGGAAGCGGCCTTGATCGTCGACGTAGCTGAAGTGGGGGCGGGCGAAGAGACCGGTGCCGCGTTTGCTGCTGAAGACGACCCACCGGCCGTTGCCGGACCAGGAATGCCAAGTGTCGGCCTGGTCGCTGTTGATGTCGAGCCGGCGGAACTTGCGGGTGTTCAAGTCCATGAGGTACAGGTCGCAGCTCGGCTGGTAGATGGGGAAGTTGCCGTATTTCGCCAGGCCGAAGAGGAGCCAGCGGCCGTCCGGGGAGACGCGGGGTTGGGCGGCGCTCAGGCCGGTGTCCGCCGCCGAGACGACGGTTTCCGGTTCGCCCCAGGTGTTGTGGTCCAGGTCGAAACTCACCCGCATCAGGTCGTAGCGCACCTGGCGGAAGCGCTCGCGACGCAGCTTGGGGGCGCTGCAGAAGTAAAGGTGGCGGCCGTTGGGTGACCAGGAGGGCCAGGTCTCGAGGCGTTCCGGTTGGGCGACGGGTGGCGGCATGGCGGTGGTGTTGGAGTCGACCCAGTAGACGCCGAGGTTGGACTCGGCATCGAACACGTCGCGGGTTTCGCCCGTGGTGTGGAAGAAGAGGGAGAGGGCGTTGGCGGAGAAGGCCAGGAGGCGGCCGCTGGGGTGCCAGGAGATGTAACCGGCCGTCTTGTCGACCCGCACGACCTCGTTCGAGTGCGCGAGCAACATGGGCTGCGGCCCTTTCTGTCCGCGGATGTGCAGGGCGAAGGTGTCGGGCCGCCGGTTGAGCGCGGTGTGACAATTGAGGCATCCGCGACCGAAGTCCTGATTCTCCAGGACGGGCCACTGCCGGTGGTTCTCGAGGTCGCGCTGATAGATGCCCATTTCGGAGTAGAAGTTGTAGAGCGGCTTCAACAACCGGTAGACGAGCGTCCGGTCGATGGTCTCCCGGGCGACCTGATTGGTGACGGTGGCGAATGCCGTCCAAAGGCCGGCGTCGTTTCGCAGGAACACGTCGCAGTAGAGCGGGCCGCCGGCGTTGGCGGTCAGCAAGGCGCGCCAGGGTTTCTCGGGGATGACGACCGTCGAAGTCCGCCCCTTCCACTCGACGGGGGTGCCGTTTTCTCCCCGAAGGCGCACCCGGTAGGCGGTGGCGGGTTCTTCGATGACGAAGTTGAGGGGCGCGATGTTCGGCGGGATGATGGTATTGCAGTAATCCGGCCGCACTCGAGGCGGGCGGGGCACGGCGGTGGCGCGAGCGGGATCGAAGCTGCCCGTGCCCGGGCTGCACGAGACGGACATGGCTGCCAGGAGGGCCAGGGCCAGAAGAAGGCCTCCGGATGCGCGTGGAATCCATGAACCTGGGCGCATCCCCCTCACCCGTCCCGTGTCTGCGGGACACCCTTTCCCCGTCCGAGGGGGCGAGGGGGGGGGAAGGGTGCCGCGGTTCTCCCGAAACCAGGCAGGGCGCGACTCCGAGGAGGACTCGCGAGCAGGCCTCCGCATCGCGCCGGAAAGAAATGGCCGACTGCTGGCATCCTCCCGTGCTGACTCGCCGACATGCCGACTTGCTGATCCGCCGTCCTTCGGCGCCCTCGGAGAGGTCGCCCTACCTTTCAGGCGAAGTGGTATCCCAGAATGGATAGGGGGGTTCATGGTTCGGGGGGGCGCGTCGTGCCGGCCGGCCGGGGTGCGGTTTCACCGAACAAGGCGTAGAACCAGAAGGTGTCGCCGAACTCAGCGGCGAGCGCCTCGCGCGCGGCGGCTTGCCCGCCGGAGTGGCGCTGCAGGACGGGGCTGAAGCGACGATAGCGTTCGATGGTCGCGGGAGAGACCTTGTGCGGGTGCAGGTCGGCGGGGGCTGATGATGATTGATGAAGCAGAAGAGCCTCCTCACAGGGACGGGGCAGCGGCGGATTGCCGAACAGGCGGAGACGCTGGAGATCGGTGGCGAGTTCCTCCGTTTGGGCATTCAAGAGGCGATGTGCCAGCAGGTAGTGGAAGGCCATCCGGTTCGTGGGGTTGGCCCGGAGGAGTTGGCGCAGGAGGGATTCGGTTGCGAGCCGGTAATCCGGTTCGTCGGTGCGCGGCAAGCGGGTGCGGATGGCGTTGAGTTCCGGCTGGTTGGCGCCTGTGGGATCGGCGGCGAGGAGTTGCAGTTGGCGATCGGCCTCGCGGCGATGGAACGGGGTCAGGCGCAGACGCAGGAGGAAGACGCGCGCGGCCTCCGGCTGACCTTTGAGAACGTTGATGCAGGCGAGCAGGCGGAGGATGTCCGGTTTGGCGCCCTCGAGTTCCAGGCTTTCATGGGCCATGTGTTCGGCGAGGTGGACCTGGCCAAGTTCCAGCAGTGAGGAGGCGACGGTTCGGGCCACATCCAGGCCGACTTCGTATCCTGGGAGCAGATCTGCGCCCCGTTTCTGGGGGAAGGTGAACAGGTCTTCGGGCAGGCGTCCGGCGTGGAACAAGACCCGTGTGAGCTGGACGCGCGCGGCGGGTGTCCAGGAGGGCAGGTTTTGGGCGATGGTCAGGGCGCGGTCCCATTGCTGTTGACGGGCCGCATGTTCGAACCGGGCCAGTGCTTTGCGGGGAGTGTCCAGGGTTACGCCCCAGAGGGCCAGGACGACGGCGAGGCCGACGCTGCCGGGCAGCCAGCCTGGCTGGGGCTGGTTCCGGTCTCCGGTCCACCGGGTCAGGACGATTCCGGTGACCAGCCCGAGTGGGACGAGGAGAAAGGCCAGGGTGTGTAGCGTCCGCGTCCACCCGCCTCCCCAGTTGCTCACTGCCGCGAGGGGATCGAAGGCCGGATGGAACCACCACCAAAGCGGCACGACAAGCAGCGCGGGGACGCAGGCGGCGGCGAGCCACGGGCGCCGGTTCACCAAAAGTTCCTGCAGCGCCATGAGCGATGCGGACAGCGCGGCGGGCACGGGACCCGCCACGAAGAAGAGAGCGACTGTGAGCACCCCGGCGGAGGCGGGACGCAGAACGCGCATTCGGGCGGGTACCGCCAGCCACGCGCTCACTGCTCCCAACGACAGGAGGATCCCCATGAGGGTTCTCTCCATTTCGTTTTCGTAGCGTCCGGGCAGGGCGGCCAGCAGAGCCACCAGGCCGCAGGCCAGGGCGGTTGTCCAGCGGCCGTCCAGTCCGGCCAGGGCACGCCGTGCGCCGGGGAAGATGCCGCCGAGGAGGGCGACGAACGCCAGGGCCCCGAGCCACAGGGAGGAGTTCAACTGGGCCACGGCGGCGGCCAAATAGTCGAGGATAGCCCCGGGCGTGCTGGTGAACCGGGTGCAGGACGTGGCATCCAGGAAGAACGGTGGGGCGGTCTGTTCGTAGCGGAGGATGGGCTGGACCCGCCAGGCGAAGTGCGCGCCGGCCAGGACCAGCAACGCCGCCGCGCACGCCAGGCTCAGGCGCGGACTCCAGGACGCGGCAGCCATCTTCCGCGACTGATGGTGAGGTGCCGGCGGCGGAGGCTGAGGGTGTGAACTGCCGGAGGCGGGCGGGTCCGCCGGCGCCCGGTGGGCAGACTTGCTGTGCTTCTTCGCCATGCGCAGGCGCGCCGATTGTGGTCAACTTCGTGTGAGCTGCAAGTGCGGAGCCAAGTGCGGACGGCGGCGCTTCCGGCCGCCCCTGGCCTCCATACGGGCCTGCACTCTGCGAACCCGCCGGCGCCGTTTCGAGCCGGGGGACAATCTGGACAGGGCGTCGGCCGCTTCGGTGCGGGTTGGGTCGAGCTCGATCGCCTTCTGGAAGCTGCGGATGGCCTGGGGCTCTCGTCCTTGGTGGGCGCAGGCGTTGCCGAGACCGACGTAGGCCTCGGCGAAGTCGGGGTTGAGTGCGATCGCCTGGCGGAACGCCGTGGCGGCATGGTCGGCGTTTCCCTGCTGCAGTTGCAGCTTGCCGATTTCGGTGTGGGGCATGGCGGCGTGGGGGATGAGCCGCGCGACCTGGCGCCACTCGACTTCGGCGGCGGGGCGATCGTCGAGTCCTCCCAGCAAGCGGGCGGTCAACTCGTGCAGGATCCAGTCGTCCGGAGCCAGGGCGAGGGCGCGGCGGCAGACCGTCAGGGCGCGGGATCTGCCGGCGGGCCTGGCGGCGCCGCGGAGGTCGGCCATTTCCTGCTCGACGCGGTTCAAGCGCTCGGCATGGTCGAGTTGTTGGCGGTAGATGGGTTCTTCGAAGCGCCGGCGGATGAGGTTGGCGATTTCATAGCGTTGGCTGTCGGTGTACGCGAGTCGCTCCGCGCAGGCGGCTTCCGGAAGCCAGTCTCCGGCCCCGGGGCCGGGGGCTACGGCGGTCGGGAGTGCCGCTGCCACCGCATCCGCGAAGAGCCGCGCGAGCTGGTAGTTGCCCGCGAATGTGAAGTGGACGTGCTCGTGGAACCACTCGGCGCCGGGGACCCCGTTCGTGCTGGAGCGTTCGAAGAGGCGTTCGGCGTCCACCAGCCGGGTTCCATCGTTGGCTGGGGAGGCGACGGTTTGGCGAATGAGCTCGTTGAGCTGGGAGTCGGCGCGGAAACGGAGCGTGTCGAGATCGCGGGCGAGTGTCAGATGGGCGCGGCCTTCCTCGATTTGTCCGGCCGCCAGGCAGCAGCGGCCCCAGCGGAAGTGGAGATCGGCAAAATCAGGGTCGAGGTGTGCGGCCTGCGCGTAGTTGTGGAGTGCGGCCGGCAGATCACCGGAAGCTTCGGCGGCGGCGCCCGCTTGGTAGAGTTTTTCCCACTCGACCCACTGTGGTTCGGTGAGGTCGGCGCGGTGCCGGGAAGCGAAGGGCGGCCAGTCCCGCAGGCGGGAGGCCATCGTGCTGACCACAACCCGCGCTCCGGCCCTGGTGCCCAGATCGATGATCTCGCGGAGGTTGGCCTGGAAACGAGCGCGGAGACCCGGAAGCTGCGGGTCGTCCTTCCGCACCTGTCGGTCCAGGAACATCGTCATGCCGCCCCAGCCGCCGGCGGCTTCGCGATTCGGTCTCACCCGCTGCACCAGGGCATCGAGCAACTGGCCCGTGCGCGTGGTCTTGAGGGCGAGACTCGCGCGCAGGAGAAGTCGGGGCGGCGATTGGCTTCCGAAAACGGTGCCGGCACCGAAGGGGCCGACGACCTCGTTGTTCCCCATGTAGATCAGCCAGAAGTCGGCTCGGAGCTGGCGGCAGTCGCGGGCAATCGGCACAATCACATGCGAGTTGATGGCCGTGAACGACGTGTTCACCACCTCGAATCGCGTCCCCGGGTAACGCTCCCGCAGCAAGACCTCCAGAATGCGCGCGAAACTAAAGGACGGCGCCGGATCCCCTTCGGCCGCGGATTCGCCCAACACCAGGATGCGGCAAGCGCCCGGAGGCTTCGCCGGGGAAATGACCAGCGGATTCGGACGACGCGCCAGGGTGCGGGGGAAGAAGCGCCACGGGAAGCGTTGGTTCTCGACCAGCCGATCCGGACCAGCGGCCGGATGGCGGACCAGAAAGGCCGTCGGATAGCCATAGCCGACCAACCGGAGCGCGGCTTCCGTCAGGAGTAAAACGGCAAAGGGGAGCAGCACGGCCCCCAAGCGGAACCAGCGGCTTCTCGAGGGTCTTCCCGCCCGTGACACGGCTCTGACCTCCGTCGGGTCCGTGGGTGGCGGGCCGGGCTTGCGCTGTTTTGGTCGCATGGACAACGGATTCACACTAGCACCGCGAAGAAGGGGAGGTCGAGTCCGTGAGAACAGGCTCTGTGAGGAACACATCGCAGCGCAGCGATCAGGGTTGGTTCACTTTCAGACGGCCGTCCTGGTGCACCACGATTTCCCTGGCGCCGGCGGGCAGTTTGGCGGCGACCTGCTTCCCTCCGGGCCAGCGCACTTCGATCTGCGTTGCCGCGCCCGCGAAGGTCATGACCTGGACGGGGCTGTCGGCGGACCAGTAGCCGGAGCCGGCACGCAGCTCGCGTTGCGGACCGCGTCGGGCGCCGTCGGTAAGCCACACCGCGGCTCCGACACCGTCGGGGTTGGTCGAGGGACCCGCCAACCGCACGCGGAGCCCCGGCTGACCGCGCACGTTGCGGTAAAGGACGGTCCGCGCGCCGTTCTGCGACACCGCCAAGTCCGCCCGGCCATCCATATCGAAGTCGCACACGGCCGCGCCCCGCTGCTCGCCGTAGACGCGAATGCCGCTGTGCTGTCCCGGCACGGCCGACAACCCGCCCCGTCCATCGCCGCGCAGCCAGAGACCGCGGCCTGCATCCGAACGCGACGCGTCGGGTTGCGTGGCGAAGAAGTTCTGACTGAGGAAGACATCCTCATGGCCGTCGCCGTCGAAATCGGCGACGCAGACAGCGAAGGCGGGCGAGAGCTGGGCCTCGTCCGGCAGGGGCACCGATTCGAAGTGCGTTCCGCGGTTGAGGAAGAGCATGGAGGCCAGGGTGTTTGCCGACAGCCGCCGTGCTTGTTTGAGGGGCTCGCCGAAGATCGCGGGCAAACCGGCCTCGCCGTAGGCTTTGTGGCTGGGGATGCGTTCGCGGATCCAAGGGAACGCCCGGCTTACCGGGTTGAGATCGCGCTCGGGGACTTCCTGGTTCATGCCCGGGCTGTAATAGGCCTCGATCAAGTCCACAGTGCCGCGGTTCGCGAGATCGCCGTAGTACAGGAGACGGGGGCGTTCGGTGTTGGCGCGGTATTGTGTGTTGAGCCCCCAGTTACTGGCGATGATATCGGGCCGGCCGTCGGCATCCAGGTCGCCCGTGGTCACCCCATTCCACCAGCCGGTGAGTTGATCGAGGGGAATTGACGAGGTCGCCGACGCCGAAGCGTTCGGCAGACGGACCGGGGGGTTCCAGGGAAGCCACCGGCCATGGTCGTTGCGAAACACGCGCAGCGGTCCCCATTCGCAGGCGAGAACCAGTTCCGGGAAACCGTCCCCATCGAGGTCGCTGAAAACGGCGCCGCTCACCAAGCCGACGTTCGCGAACAGACGGCTGGCTTCGGCATCGGACACGAAACGTCCGCCGTCGCTCCGGAACAACCGGGAAGAGGCCGCAACCGGATACCGCCCCGGGAGGACGCGGCCGCCGACGAAGAGATCGAGGTCGCCGTCGGCGTCGACGTCGGCGAGGGCGAGTGGTCCGGTGCTGGCCTGCGCTGGGGGGAGGGAATCGTCGATGGTGCCGGTGCTTAGGTTGAACTGGCGGACGATGGGTCCGCTGGCGAGGCCGTCCTCGTAGTTTGCCGAGCCGACCAGGACGACGGGGTGACCAGCGGGGTTGCGCCAGCCGAGGACACCCGTCTGGTCACGAGTGATCGGCGGGCGCAGGGCCGGCGAATCCCAAGGCGCAAAGCCGCCCTCGCCATCATTGCGGAATACGCTCAGTCGCCCTCCCTTCCCGCTGCCGACGATGAGATCTTCCCGGCCATCGGCGTCCAGATCGTACCAGGCGACGCCCGGGCCGAGTTGGCTGAGGCGCCGGGGCAGAAGCGGTTGGCGGTCAAAGTCGTCGAACAGTTCCTCGTGGTGGGTGTGCTGGAAGCCGGTGAGTTCCGCAAAGAGCGGCTCGGGAGGGGCGGCGCGCGGTGGGGCTTCGAGGGTGGCGGAGGTTTCGTCCACTTCGTAGAGGCAGTTTACCTTCACGTTTTGGACGACGCTGCGGCGGCCGCTGCGCCAAACGACCTCGATCTGCATCGCATTGGTCCGGTTGCCGGCGGCGAAGACGCGCATCGCGTCGTCACAGGACAGATAGCGGCCGCCGCTGATGATCTCCTGGCTCTGGTGGGGCACGGCGCCGTTGTGGAGCCAGATCTTGGCGCCAACGCCCCGGGTGTTGGGCGGCAGCCCTCGGAGGCGGACCGCCACGCGGGGTGCGGGGGTGTCGTTGCGAAAGACCCACGGTTCGCCGTGGAGCGCGTT
>CAYSPU010000011.1:3584-19432 GCA_964432995.1 uncultured Verrucomicrobiota bacterium | reverse complement strand
GCCGTCGTTGTCGAGATCGGCGGCGGCCATTCCCTGGCGCACACCCGGTTCGTCGAGGCGCCAGAGTTGGCGCGCGTCATGGAAGACGAGGCTGCCGCCGTTGCGGAAGGTGGCGCTGGGGAGGAGGAGGCGCGGGTACATGAGGATCTTGAGGGGGATCTTCTCCCGGGGAAACGGTCCCAAGGCGCGCAGGCGGTCGTTGGTGTCCAGGTCCTGGGTATCGAAGCGATGTCCACAGGCGAGAATCAGGTCTTCGTAGCCGTCGAGGTCGACGTCGAGGAAGAGGGCGGACCAGGTCCAGCCGGAGGCTTCGAGGCCGGCGAAGCAGGCGATCTCGGCGTAGGTGCCGTCGCCGCGGTTGAGGTGCATGACGTTGCGGGTGAGTTGGGGGCGGTTATCGATGACGCCGACCAGGTTTTCCGCGGGCACCATTGTGGGAACCTGCATCATGCGCCGGTGGTGCTCCTGGTCGAGCATGTCGGATTCGAAGATGTCATCGTGGCCATCGCGATTGATGTCGGCGATGTCGACGCACATCGAGAAGGTCGTGCTGTTGCGGAGGGCGAGGCGGTCGAGGGCGCGGAATCGGCCATGGCCGTCGTTGATCCAGATGCGGTCGACCGAGTGAAAATCATTGCAGACGAAGAGGTCGGGGGCGTGGTCGCCGTTCAAGTCGCGGAACATGGCGCTGAGCCCCCAGTCGCGCGGGATCCGGGCGAGAGGTTGGCCGTCTTCGTCGAGGAAATGGCCGTCGGTCCAAGGAACGGTGGTGAAACGGCCGCCGCCTTCGTTGCGATAGAGGAAGTGCGGTTCGCCGTGTTCGAGGATGCGGCCATCGGGGGTGTATTCGAGTTGGTCGCGGTCTTCGGGGCGGACGGATCGTTGGCCGCCGATGTTGAGGAGGGCGAATCCGGTGGTGCGGATCGTCGTGGTGCGGTAGTTGGCGACGTAGAGATCGAGGTCGCCGTCGCCGTCGACGTCGCCCAGGGTGCTGGTGGTGGGTCCGAAGGAGCGGGAGAGGCCGCTGTCTTGTTTATCGGTGAACGTCCCGCGACCGTTGTTGAGGAAGAGGCGGGTACCGACGCCGATGCCGTTGACCAAGAGATCGAGGTCGGCGTCGCCGTCGATGTCGACCAGGGTGGCGCCGGTCGAGTATTGCCCGTGGCAACCGACGCCGGCCTGGGTGGTGACGTTGGTGAAGCGCCAGCCGCCGAGATTGCGGAAGAGGGCGTTCTCGCTCTCCAGGCCGCACAGGTAGAGGTCGCACCAGCCGTCGCCGTCGACGTCGCCGAGGGCAACACCGGATCCGTTGAGGCGGATCTGGTTGGCGGCGGCCCGGGCGTCGCTGAGGGCGTTGGTGAAATTGAGGCCGATCGCGACAGCGGAGAGATGGGTGAAGCCATCCGGGTGTGGTGGGGAGACGGCGAGTTGGCGGAAGCGGGCGCCGGGAACCGTTTGCCAGTCGGCTTCGGCGCTCAGGCAGGTGATCCAGGACAGAGCAAACGCCACGAACAGCAACCGCCAGGACCCGAGGAGCAACCGGTCTGTGGTTTGGCGGGAATGCCAGGCACTGCGGCCCTCACCCCATCCCTCTCCCGTCGGACGGGAGAGGGTCGGGGTGAGGGGGGATTGGCGAGCGGATCTCCGCGGCGCGCCGAAGGGAAGTGGCCGACTGCTGGCATTCCCGCGTGCTGACTGGCCGGCATGCCGACTTGCCGATGCGCCGTCCTTCAGCGCCCTCGGAGAGGTCGCCCCACCTTTCATGCGAAGTGGTATCCCAGAATCGAAAGAGGGATTCATGGTGAGACTGCTTCGACGGTGCCGGAGGGATGGACTTTTACCTCGCGCGCGTCGGCGGGCAACGGGCTTTCGGTCATCCGTCCGCCCGGCCAATGGACTTGGATGGCGGTGGGCGGCGTGGGGGTAGCCAAGACCGTCGTGGGACTGTCCTGGGACCAATAGCCGCTGCCGGAGCGGATTTCGCGGGCGGGACCGGCATGCGCGCCGTGCCGGAGTCGGACTCGGGCCCCGATGGCGCACGGGTTTCCCGGGGGACCGGCCAACCGGACCCGCAGGCCGGGTTTGGCGCCGACGTTGCGGTAGAGCCTGGTTTCCGCGCGGTTCTGAGTGACGACCAAATCCATGCGTCCATCCGCATCGAAGTCCGACAGTGCCGCGCCGCGTTGCTCGCCATACACCTGGATTCCACAGTCCTGGCCGCGAACGGCGGAGAGGCCGCCGTGACCATCGCCGCGCAGCCAGAGCCCACGGCCGGCGTCCGAGCGCGAGGTGTCCAGGTCGACATCGAAGAAATTCTGGCTGAGGAAGACATCTTCGTTGCCATCGCCGTCGGCGTCGGCAATGCAGACGGCGAAGGCGGGGGCGAACTGCGCTTCGGTGGGGAGGACGCGGACCTCGAAGCGATCGCCGCGGTTCAGAAGGAGGGTGGACTCGAGCCAGGTTGCCTCGTGGTGCCTGGCGGTGGCGCGCCAGTCGCCCAACACGTCATCGATTCCCGCGTGGGCCCAGGCCTCGTGGGTAGGGAAGCGCTCTCCCAGGCGTGGCACGCCACGGGTCACGGCATCCAGCATGCGGTCGGGGGCGAATGCCCGCAACTCGGGAACGTAGTGGCTTTCGATCAGGTCGACGCTGCCGTTGCCGTCGAAGTCGCCGAAGTCGATGCGGAGCGGGGCCGGGCGCCAGCGTTCGTGGCGTGTGTTCTGACCCCAGTTGGCGGCCACGAGGTCGAGCCGGCCGTCGTTATCGAAGTCGCCGGCCGCGACGCCGGTCCACCAACCGGTCAGCGCGCCGAGCGTGGTCAGGTTGCTACGGGTCGTGGAGACGTCCGGCCAGGTCAGCGGCGGGTCCCAGGGCGCGAGGGTGCCTTGTTCGTTTCGGAGAATGCGGAGTGCACCCCATTCACACGCGAGCACCAGTTCGGGCCAGCCGTCTCCGGTCAGGTCGGTCCAGACCGCGCTGCTGACCAGGGCGTCCGGCAGGACGCGCTCGTTTCCGCGGTCGGCTTCGAGCGTTTCGCCTTTCCGTCGGTAGAGGCATGAGGTCGCCGGGGTCGGATAGCGACCGGCGGCGACGCGGGCACCAACGAACACGTCCAGGCCGCCGTCGCCGTCGTAGTCGGCAACAGCGAGAGGTCCGAAGCTGGCTGCAGTGAGAGGGACGAGCGGGGCGGCTCCCTGCTTGCTCCACTCGACAACGCCCGGTTGGTTGGTCACGGCGTTGGCGTCTTCCCAGTGGGCGAAGGCGACGAGCAGGGCGCCCGGTGCCAGTCCGGCGAATCCGGCCGAATCGCGTTCGAGGGGCGACTCGAGGGTTGGCGTGGCCGCGCGTTCGAAGCGACCTTCTCCCAGGTTACGGAAGAAGGCGATCAATCCGCCGCGACCGCTGCCGATGACGAGATCGTCGCGCCCGTCGGCGTCGGTGTCCCACCAGGCGACGCCGGGGCCGAGTTGACTGAGTTTGCGGGAGAGCAATGGTTGGCGTTCGAAGTCGTCGAAGGGGGCGTCCTGGTGGATGTGCTGGATGGCATCGCTCACATCGGCAAACCGGATGGAGGCGGTCGGTGTCGGCGAGGCGGGGGTGGGGACGATACTGGCGGCGGATGAGCTGGTGGTTGGCTGCCTCGCCGGTGGACTTGCGGTTGGACCCGCGGTCGGCGGTTCGATGACCTCAACCAGGTGGTTGGGTGGGACGTGGGCCACGATGGTCTCCTGGCCGCTGCGCCAGCGGACGCGGACCTCGAGGGAGCGGGCGGCGCCGGCGGCGAAGGTGCGCTGGGGCTGGTCGCTGGAGCAATAGCGCCCGCCACAGACAATCTCCTGGCTCTGCAGGACGGGCCCGCCGGAGACGGTGATGCGGGCGCCGACACCGGCGGTGTTCGGCGGTTGACCGCGGAGGCGCACCGCGATTCGGGGTGCGGTGGCCTGATTGCGATAGAGGCCAGCCACGTTGTTCAGGTTGTTCACGACCAAGTCAGGGTCGCCGTCGTTGTCCAGGTCGGCAAGACATGCCCCCTGGGAAATGGTGGTCTGATCGAAACCCCAGGCTTGGCCGCATTCGGCGAACTTGAGATTGCCGAGGTTGCGGAAGGCCAGGTTTGGCGTGTGGAGGGGGGGGTAAAGGGCGCGCAGGCGGAGTTCCTCGAGGGGCGGGAGCGATCGGCCCGCCTTCTGAGCGGCGATGCGGTTCATGGCGTCGAGGTTCATGTTGTCGCGGACGAAGCCGTTCGGAACCAGCAAGTCTTCGTAGCCGTCGAGGTCGACGTCGAACAGCAACGGGTTCCAGGACCATTCGCTGGCTTCGATGCCGGCGAATTGGGCGACCTCGGCGTAGGTGCCGTCGCCGCGGTTCCAGAGCAGGGTGTTGCGGGGATACTGCGGGCGGCTGCCGATGTTGGCGGCCGGGGCGAGTTCGGCGCGGAGGATGTTGCGCTGCGTCAGGCGGCGGCGGTGGTCGGCACTGAGCATGTCGAGGACGACGAGGTCATCGTGCCCATCGCGGTCGAGGTCGGCGGCATCGGCGGACATCGAGGCGAGACTGGTCTGTCGGAGGGCGACGCTGGGGGCGAGGCGGAATCGGCCTTGGCCCTGGTTGATCCAGAGCCGGTCGGGTGTGCCGAAGTCGTTGCAGAGATAGAGGTCCGGCGCGCCATCGCCGTTCAAATCGCGGAACAGCACGGACAGGCACCAGTCGAAGAACGGCCTCTGGAGGGGTTCGCCGTTCTCATCGCGGAACCCGCCGTCCGTGAAGGGAACCGGCGTGAAACGACCGCGGCCGTCGTTGGCGTAGTAGACGTCGGGTTCACCCAGTTCCTCGCGACCGAACTTGCCGCGTCCGGCGGGACCCATCTCGAATTTGAACAGGAAGCGGTTGGTCCACTCCGGGTCGGAGAGAGGACGTCCGTTGATGAGGGTGACGTGCGGTTGGCCGTCGATCATTTTGATGCCGAAGCGGGTTCCCGGGGCGTCGGTCACGGTTCGGGCGCGGTAGTTGCCGACGTACAGGTCCAGGTCGCCGTCGCCGTCGGCATCGCTGAGGCCCATCGACGTTCCGCCGCGGTCGGGGTTCAGGATGGCGGGAGCGGGTGCGAAGCGGCCGCGGCCGTCGTTGAGGAAGAGATGAGTGCCGGCGCCGATGGAATTGACGAGGAGATCGGGATCGCCGTCGCCGTCGACATCCGCGAAAGCGGCGCCGGAGGCATCGAGGCCGGCGCAGGCCACGCCGGCAGGGGCGGTGATGTCGGCGAAGCGCCAACCGCCGAGGTTCCGGTAGAGGCGGTTGTCCGCGTCCTTCAACCCGCAGAAGTAGAGATCGCACCAGCCGTCGAGGTCGACGTCCGCCGCGGCCACGCCCGAACCATTGGGCAGGATCTGGCTGAGAAGATGGCGTTCTGCGGGCAGGAGATTGGTGAACGTGACGCCAGTTTGGTCTGGCGGCCGGAGCGCGAAGCCCGCGTGCGGCGTTCCGGTCGGACGAACCTCGGCGAGTCGACAGTTCGGAGCCTGGCGCCACATGAGACCATCGCTGGGGACGGTTCCGTTGGTGGCAGTCGCTTCGCTCGCAGCCCCTGATGTCAGAGCGAGCCAGAGCACCAGCCCGCAGGCGAATCTCGAGGTGGCCGATCTGACTGCACCGAGAGTCAGCCCCGTCCTGACGTCGGGGGCTGCAGAGCGACGGTTCAAGGAGAGGCCGGACCTCCAGAGTCTGGACGCGCGTTGGGACCATGAACCGCCAAGCCCTGAGGTAGGGACGCCCGGCTCGGGCGTCCGCAAAGGGCGTGCACTTCTGTATTCAACTGGCGGACTCGCGCGCCCGCGCGTCCCTACCTGCTGCTGACGGTTACCCTGAAAACTGGTAGGGCGCGACTCCGAGGAGGACTCTCGAGCCGGCTCCGAGTGAACCTCGCGAGCAGGTCTCCGCATCGCGCCGGAAACCAGTGGTTCGTGCACGGATACAGTGTCTTGCGGCGCCCTCGGAGAGGTCGCCCTACCTTTCATGCGAAGTGGTGTCCCAGAATGGAAAGGGGGATTCATGGAAAGGCGCCCACCGGAATCGACCCAGGTTTCCCACGGTCCTTCGCGGAGAAGCGACGGCATGAGTCCGGCTGAGGTCAAGGCGGTGCTTCGGTTGAAGGTACGGCATGAAGCCCCAGGCGACACGGGGATCGTCCCGCGACAGCCTCTGACCGCTCTCGACGTTTTCCAGGAAGAACTCGGTGGGATAGCCGTAGCCTCCCAGGTGCAGCGCTGCTTCGACTTTAGCCAGGAGCAGTGCAGCGGGAAAGACAAGCGCCGCCACGCGGAAAGCCCATCGCCGCCGCCGGGTGGCACTCGGAGTTGGGGTCATGCTGTGGTTTTTGAACAGAAGCTCGCAAAGAGCCGCAAAGCCAACAAGCCACAAAAAAGAGAGACCGGACGCAAGTCCGGTCTCTCGTGATCCGTCGAACGCCAGGCGTTTACTTCACGATGCGTCCGAACATCGCGGGCGCCTCAGGCGTGAAGGTGTATGGGCTCGCGGCGCCATCCACATTCTGCCAGGCGCCAGACCCGATGTCCGTGGTGACCTGCAGCGTGCCGCCGCCGGTCCACGTCACCGTGATGCTGCCGTCGGCGTTCCTCGCCACCGAGGTGAACGCCGGTGCCGCGCCGGAGGAGGGCACCAACTGGATGGCGTTGATGGGGGCCCGATACGTCGCGCCGCCCGCATCATATCCATGGCCACCCTGCGTCGTGGCCTGCACTTGAATGGCGGCAGCCGTGAGCCCGGTGAACTTGATGTAGGTGCCAGCAACCCACTGCCCGGCCACGGGCACCACCTGCACGTAGTTGGTCGGGTTTGCAGGATAATAGGCATGCACATAATCGGTCAGCGCGGTCGTCCCGTCTGCTGCCGTGATGCGGTAACCGCCGCCGCGTCCGGGGGCGCCACCGAGGGTGTAGACATAGACATCATAGCCATTCTCGGCGGCCGTCAGGTCGGCCGGGATCCCTGTGATATTCACGGTTGTCGTGCTATCCGCGGTGGTGTCCAGGTACCCCGTCATGAGGGTCTTGTCGTTGCCGGTGAATCCGTTGTTTTCCTCGCCGCCACCAGTGGAGGCCCAGGTGTTGGCGCAGCTCCAGGTCACAGTGACCGCGGTCGGCACCGAGGCGCCCAGTGCGTCGGCCACGATGGTCGTGCTGGTACCGGAGTTCGCAGTCAGGTTGTTCCAGTTGCCCTGGAGAACCTCGGCAGCGCCGGCGGTGCTGATGGACGGCAGGACGCTCCCCGTGCTGGGTTGATCGGTAGCGAAGTTCAGGCCGATGCCGTAGGTAACCACCGACGGGTTGGCGACGAAACTGCCGTATTGGCGGAACTTGGCGACCGTCGAGTGAGCGATCCCTGCACCGCTCTCGTTGTTGCCGAACTCCGGGCAGTAGTACGGTCCGACGAGCAAGGTATCCGGCATGGGATCCTCAGCCGCGTAGGTATACGTACCGTATTGGGCCCAGGTTGTGCCGTCGTTGCTGTAGAGCGCGTTGAAGGTCTGGCCGCTGCGCTGCATGCGCATCCAGGCGGTCGGGTAGGCCGGGGCGGGACCGTTGCCCGGGCCGGTGTAGGTGCCGCCGTCGGTGGCGCGGTAGGCGCTCTCGTACTGGTTGTTGCCGGCGGAACCGTTCCAGATCACGGCCGGGTTGGCGCGCTGGAGGAAGCGCTTGGCCATGGTGCCGCCGCGAGCCATGCCGGTGTCGGCACTCGGCGTGGCGCACAAACCCGCCCGCGCCCACTGGCTCGTCGGGTCGTGATACTCCACGCGCACCACCTTGTCGAAGTCGCCCGTGACTTCCTCGTAAACGAAGGTGGCTTCGTCGTAGGAATCCCAGTTGGAGGTGCCGCTGCCGATCACGTCGAAGTCGGCCTCGCTGTAGGCAGCGACGTCCTCGGGCCAGAGGGCAGCCGAGTTGTCAATGCCCTCGATGTAACCGTCCAGGATGTCGTTGCCGCCGATGGTGGTCCATTTCATCTTGGAGGTGACCGTGAACATCTTGGCCGCCGCGGTGGTCATCGTATTGCCCTTGAGGTCCTGGATGTTGTTGACCGTCAGGGTGACGGTATCGCCGGAGGCGAGACCGGAGGTGGTGAGGACCACGGCGGCGCCGTAGAACGGGCCGGCGGTGCCGAGGACGAAGAATGGCGCGCCGTCCGCGTGGGCGAATTTCTGGTAGCGCACGCCGGTGATGCTTCCCTTGGAGAGGGTGTAGTTGGCCAGCGCGGTCGCGGTGGCTTCGGTCACGTTTTCGTCGAAGCGGACGCCGACTTCGATGGCCGTGCCGTTCAGGATGGCGCCGGCGGCTTCCACGACTGGGGCGAAGGTATCCCCAACAACGGTGAGGGTGGCCTCGGAGCTTGTTCTGGTGACGGTGGGCACGCTGCAGACGACCCGGTATTTCGCGCCGCTATCGGCGAGGGCGAGCGGCGGGGTGGAGTAGGAGGCAGCCGTGGCACCGGCGATATCCGCCCAGGTGGTGGTACCGGGAGCCTGACGCTGCCACTGGTAGCTGACGGTGCCGCCGTAGGCGGAGCTGCCGCTGGCGGTTACCGTGAAGGTCGCGGCGAGAGATTCCTGCTGCGTGACGTCGGCGGGGTTCTCTTCGATTTCGAGCGAGGAGCCGGTGGGATCGACATAGAAACCGATTACGCTGCCGGTCAGTGTGGGGGCGCTGCCGTTGGCAGGATCCTCATCGGAAGCCAGCTTGTAGGTGGCGGAGAAATCGTCCGCCCCGCACCAACTGGGATCGTGATGGACTTCGAGCATATAGTACTTCTTGCCACCGACGAGGTTGATGGTGTTGCCGTCGGGCCAGTTGTTCGCGGCGTAGGTGGAAGTGTCCGAGCGGCGGTTCTCCAAGGTGCCGGAGTAGATCTGGTTCCAGCCGCGGGGGTCGCTCCAGCCGCCGGGTTCGGCGGCGATCATCTTCATGTTGGCCGGGTTCTCATCGGTGCTGAGATAGAGCCACCAGCGGTCGGCGCCGGCGGTCAGGAAGACGTAGCTGCCGTTCGCGGGCGGGATGAAGTAGCCCTCGATGGTGTCGAAGTAATTCCGCACCGGATCAACGGCGGAGTCGCGGCCGTTGCCGTTGCGCGGGTATTCCCACATGGTGAGCAGGTCCATCCGGTCCGGAGCGCTCGGGTAGCGGGGATCGGCGAAGAGGTTGTCCACGTTGCCGCCCGTTCCGTCGTCGATGTTGTTATATTTCTTTCGGAGGGCGTAGCCGTTGAGATAGACGAAGGCCCCGAATTCGAACTGGGTGTTGGCGGCGATGGTGTTGCCCGCGACGTCCTTCACGTTGTTGACGGTGAGGGTGAGTCGGCTGCCTTCGGTTTGCAGGCTGGTGGTGAGGATCACCATGTTGTCGCCCACGGAGCCCGACGGAGCGGCCAGGGTGGCGGCGGAAACGGTGACTCCGCCGGTGAGCTGGTAGTTGGCCGCAGTCTGGGCGGTGGTGGGATCCACCGGCTCGGAGAACGTGACCGTCAGGCTGGTGAAGGTGCTCGAACCCCGCACGAGTTCCACGGTGGGGGCGATGTTATCGGCATTGACGGTCAGGATGGCGTCGGCGCTGGTGGCGGGGGCGCCTTCGGCGGCGGTGACGACGACCGAGAAAGCGGCGCCGTTGTCGTCGCGGGAGGCGCGAGCGATGGTATAGGAGGGCTCGGTGGTGGTGGCGATGACCGCGCCGTTTCTCCGCCAGTCGTAGGTGTAAGGCGGGGTGCCGTCGGCGGCCACGGTGAAGGTGACCGGTTGTCCTTCATCGACGGTCTGGCTCTGGGGCTGCGTGGTGATCGCCGCCGGCCCGCTGGCCTTGTCGAATGTGGAGAGGTAGTCGCCGGGGATCGGCTCCACGGAATTGATGATGAAACCCGGATCCGAGACGGCCACGGACAGGTTGTCGCCGCCGGATCCTTCCTTCATGACGGCTTCGATGTAGTAAGCGCGGTTTGCCGTCAAGGTGATGGCAGCGCCGCCTCCCGGCCACTCCGAGGCCGCGAAGGTGAGGGAGCACTTGGACTCGAGGGAGCTGCTGCCGCCGCTCTCCGTGTATTGGCGAGGGTTGCTCCAGGCGGTTTCCTGGGCGATCAACTTCTTGTTGCCCTCGGTGGCGTCCGTGCTCAGGTAGAGATTCGAGAGGTCATCCGAGCAGATGTAGAAGACGTACTCGCCTGTGGCCGGGGGGTAGAAGTAGCCGACGATTTGAGCGCCGGAGTTGTCGTAGACGTCGCTCACGGGCGCGTTGACGATGTCGCCCGTGGCGTAGAGCTCAAAATACGGGCGGTAGTGGACAAGGTCCGGGCTGTTTGGGAACTTGGCGTTCCCGGTGAGGTCCGCGACGGCGGTTCCGCTTCCGATGTCCAGGAACACTCTTTCTGTGATGACGCCCTGGGGGGTAGCTGGAGCCGCCTGGGACCAGACGACACCCGCGACGAGCAAGCCTGCGGCCAGAGCCTTTAGGTAGTTGGTGCGCATAGGGTTTATGATGATGGGTTGTTGCACTCCAGGCTGCCCGCCGTCCCCGTCGGCACCCTGCCTCCCCGGCGGACGAACGGCCACCCCGGTTCTTTGTGAGCTATGGCGAAGTGGGTAACGGATTGGCCACGCCCTGGCAACACAAAAGTGCCAGATTGTTCAGCCAGAAGAAATAAAGCCGGGCTGGCTGCCTTGGAAGCCACTCGAAGAGAGGGGTGCCGCTCAGGGTTGGGGTTGCTCCGGGTTGGGGAGCAACGGATCCGCGCGCTGGAGGGCTTGGATGGCCGGCTCGAATCCCGGCTGGGCCTGGAGGACCTTCTCCAGTTGGATCCTGGCTTCCGGGAGGCGTCCCTGGCGCAGGTAGGACTGGCCGAGGTTATATCGCGCTTCCCAGTAGTCCGGGTTTGCCTGCACCGCCTTCTCGAACTGGAGGAGGGCTTCGTCCAGTTTGCCCAACTGCTGCAGGGCTGTGCCCAGGTTGTTATAACCGGAGGCGTAGTCGGGCATGATCTTGATCGCCGCCCGGAAGTGCTCCACCGCCTCATCCAAGCGGCGGAGGCGCATGAGGAGGTTGCCAAGGTTGTTGTGCGCCTCCACGTAGTCGGGGAACAACCGCAGCGCCTCGTTGTAGTGTTCGATCGCCTTTTCGGTCATGTTCTGACGGGCGTAGGCAATGCCGAGGTTGTAGTGGAGGTCCTCGTCCTTGGGGTTGATCTGGAGGGCTTCCCGGAAGAACGAGACGGCTGCGGCCGGGTCTCCTTTCTCGAGTGCTTGCGTCCCGCGGTTGACCAGTTCGACGACCCGGCCGTCACTGACCTTGGCCTGATGGTTTGCGGACTGGCCGACCGGCGCGCCGGTCGGGGATGCGGGTGACCCGGACTGGCTGTCAGCGGTCCCGAATCGGCGGACGAGCCCGGGTGCGAAGAGAAGGACCGCGACGACAAGCAGGCCGGCCGCCAGCCAAGCGAAGGCCCTTTGACCGGTTCCCGAGCGCGGCTGCGGATCCCGTTGTCCGCGCAAGGGGCGCACCGAGCGGGCTTTGGATGATGGCGGGTGCCGTCTTTCCCGTCGTTTCATGGGCGCCAATATAGCGATGGGGCGGGGTTTGAAACGGAATTTTTCAAAGAGCCCCAGATCAAAACGGGGGGCGAGAGTGGGGGTGGGAGAGAGATTAAGATTAAGATTAAGATTAAGATTAAGACTAAGATGAGGATTGGGATTCGGACGGTGGGGGGGAATGGGGCGAGCTGGTCAGTCGATCGATGGCCCAGCGGGCATGCTCGGCGATCAGGGGCTCCGGATCCGAGGCCGCGCGCCGCAAGGCGGGGAGGGCGCGGGGGTCGCCGGCATTGCCGAGCGCCACGCAGACGTTCCGCAGGAGTCCGCGCCGCTTCGAGCGTACGAGCGGAGTGTGCGCGAAGCGACGTCGGAAGCCGGCGTCGTCCAGGGCCAGCAGTTCCTCGAGTTGCGGGCGTGCCAGGTCGGTGCGGGCAACTTGGCTCAGGAGGCGACCCGCGTGGGCGAAGCGGTTCCAGGGACAAATGGCGAGGCAGTCGTCGCACCCGAAGATGCGGTTGCCGATGGCGGGTCGGAGTTCCCTGGGGATTGGGCCCTTGAGTTCGATGGTGAGGTAGGAGACGCAACGGCGGGCGTCGAGTTCGAATGGGGCGAACAGGGCGCCGGTGGGGCAGGCTTCGAGGCAGCGGCGGCAGGAGCCGCAGCGGTTTCGTTCCGGGGGATCGGGTTCGAGGGGGAGGGTGGTGAGGAGTTCGGCCAGGAGCAGCCAGTTGCCGTGGTGACGGCTGACGAGGTGGGTGTGTTTGCCGATGAAGCCGACGCCGGCGCGCTGGGCGAAGTCGCGTTCGAGGATCGGTCCGGTGTCGGCGTAGACCCGGGTGTGGCAGTTGGGGCCGCCGAGTGCCTCAACGAAAGCGGCGAGTTCGCGCAGCGGTCCGGCGAAGACCTCGTGGTAATCCTGGCTCTGGGCGTAGCGGGCGACAAGACCCTGTTGCCCCTGTGCTTGCCGGCCGGATGCGTTGGTCTCGAGGGCGTCGGCATGCGGGTGGGAGGCGGCGAGGCAGATCACTGTCTTCGCATCCGGGAGGACGCGTTGGGGATGGAGTCGGCGTTCGGTCTGGCGGGCGAGGTAGTGCATTTCGCCATGGTGCCCGCTGGCGATCCAGTTCAGGAAATGCGCCGCGGTTTCGGGAGGTGCGGCGGTGGCGAACCGGCATTCATCGAAGCCCAGCGCCAGCGCGCGCTGCCGGATGGTGGTCTTCACGCGGATTCCCGATTACGGACGGACCGAAAGTGAGCGGTGACCTGGTGGGCCACCTCCCGGACGGTGCGGCGTTCGGTGTTCACCAGGACGTCGGCCTGCCGGTAGAACGACTCCCGTTGGGCGAGCAGTTCCCGAATCCGCTCGAGCGGGTCCGGGGCCTGGAGGAGGGGGCGGTGCGATTGATGCCGAACGCGCTCCCAAATCACCTCGGGCGAAGCCCACAAGCAGACGGTGAGCGCATGGGCCCGGAGTCGGGCGAGGTTGTCTCCGTGCGCGACCAAGCCGCCGCCGGTGGCGGCTACGACGCGTTCGCGCCGGGCCAGGGCCAGCACGGTCCGGCGTTCGTAGGCGCGGAAGCGCGCTTCACCCTCTTCCGCAAAGATCCGGCTCACCGGTCTCCCCACTTCGCTCTCAATCCACGCGTCCGTATCGACAAAGGTGAAGCCGAGCTCAGCCGCCACCAGACGGCCGACGGAGGACTTCCCCACGCCCATGAACCCGATCAGGGCGATATTGCGAATCCGGCGCTCGCTGTCCACGCCCCATCCCTAGCGGAAAGAGAAGCGGAGGGGAACTTCCGAATGACGAAGGCCCCGGAGGTCCCTCCCTTTCGGACCGCCTGCCGTCCCGGCGGGCAGCAGCCTCACCCGCCGGACACGCATCCGAACCTCGCGGAGCCAAACACCCTGCGAGCGCCGCGTTGCACGCGGCCGGAGTCACAGTCACCGATCACTGTGTTCTGGCCGGCTACAAGCCGGCGCTCCGGCAGCCGGACGCGCCTCCGAACCTCCGGCGACCTCACTCCCGCTCGTTGCCGCTGCGACCGAGGGACCAGCCTCCGCCAAGGCTTCGGCAAGGCAAGCCGGTCGCGCTCCGGACCGCGGGTCTTCCCGACCCGCAGCAGAACGCACACACCCGTGGCTGCGCAGGACGAGCCGCGGTCCGGGGGCAGAGGCAGAACCAGCCCACATCATGTGACCGGCCGCGCGTGCGCGGCTTGGCAATCCGGGCAAAGCGGCATATAGATATTTCCATGACGGAGGCAGGAGAGCAGACGATGCCGCGCGCCCGGGACCGGCTGGTCGGACTGTTCCTCAGGCATCTGGCAGCGGATCGCGGGGCGTCCCCATACTCGAGCCGCAACTACCGTCAGGCGTTGGAGGAGTTCGCTCAGTGGCACGTGGACGAGCGCCACCAACCGCCGGCGTGGCAACAGTTGGTGCGCGATGACTTCCGCGCCTACCTCCGATTTCTGGGGCGACAGAACAAAGGCCGCGCCTCCGTTCGCCTCCGGTTCAGTGCCCTCCGCACGTTCTACCGGTTCCTCATTCGCCGGGGCGAGATGGAATCCTCGCCGCTGCGCAACCTGACACTGCCCAGGCTGGAGAAACGCGTTCCGAAGTTCCTGACCCGAGACCAGATGGAAGCGCTGCTGCAAGCACCGATGCGCGAGCTCGAGCGGCTTCGCCAGGCCGGCGGGAAGGACGACGAATCCGCGTTCCTTCGCGACGCCGCGGTGCTCGAGATGCTCTATTCCTGCGGCCTGCGCGTGAGCGAAGTCTGCGGGCTGACCGGCGAGGACCTTCACGAGTCGGACCAACTCGTGCGCGTGCGGGGCAAAGGCCGCAAAGAGCGGCTCCTCCCCGTCGGCCAACCGGCGCTGGACGCCGTCCGGCGCTACTGGGCCAGGCTGCCAGCGCTTCCGGCGGGCCCGACTCCCGTGTTCTGGGGCGATGTCCAGAAGCGTCTTCCGCTCGCCCCGCGCACCGTTCAACAGCGCATGAAACGTTACCTCGCCGCCGCCGGCCTCGACTCCTCCCTGACGCCGCACAAGCTCCGACACAGCTTCGCGACGCACTTGCTGGACGCCGGCGCCGACCTCCGGAGCGTCCAGGAGCTTTTGGGGCACGCGCACCTGGCCACCACCGAGGTCTACACCCATGTGAACACGGAACGCCTCAAACGAGTCTACGATTCAGCCCATCCGCGCGCGTGAACCCGCGCCCAAAATCAGACATGACCACGAATCCCCCTGCCGGTTCTCGGCGCAAACCTGACTCCAAGATGTCCATTGAACCAGAAGCACTTCCCCAAGCCGCGAGGACAAAGGGCCGAGGCGGTCGCTATCTCACGTGGGTCACTGTGGCACTGCTGGCCGCTTGGATCGGCGCAGGCTGTGCCTCGGCTAAGTCCGTCTGGAACCCCAGAATCGGGGTCTACACCCGCGACCAGGCAATACTCGACCTCGGCCCGCCGGACAAAGAGGCGACACTTGCCGACGGCACCGTCGTCGACGAGTGGCTCACGCGCCGGGGGCATCCGGGCACCGCGGTGATGACCGGTTCCTACTACGGTCGCCCCTATTCGCACCGTTACCCGTTCTATGCCGGAGGCGGGGCCTATGTCGTGGATCCAGGAATGCCCGACTCCTTCCTGCGGCTGACCTTTGGTCCGGACGGCCGGCTCCAAGCCTGGAAGAAATACTGGCGGTAGGCTCTAGCCCGGTAATCTCACGATGGATGAGTGCATGAGATTTCCGGGCGGCGGATGCGTGAATTTCACGCATAATGCGTGAATTTCACGCATCTGCGGGACGCTTTGGACGAGGCTGCCCGGGCAGGGAGGTGCGTGCGCGTGGTTTCTCGGGGCCTCAGTGCGTGAGTTTCACGCTTTTTGAGTGAATTTCACGCATTGGTCCGGCTCCAACGGCGCGCGTCGATCGCCAGGCGTTCTCCGATCCGGATCGACTCGGAGTGTCGGGAGGGCCTTGGGACGGGCCTTTCACAGGCCTTTTCACCTTGGGGAGGGTGAAACGGTCCATGAGGCGGCAGAGCGCACACTGACTAGGAATGGGATCTGCTATCTAACCAGGCGAGGGGGGTTCTGGGAACTGGGCTGGGGAGGATGGTGAGGTCTCGGGCCTTCTTACTTTACCATCCTCCCACTTCTTTTTGTGGGGTTCGGAGGTTGTCGAGGGTTCACGGTTCGGAGGTTCACGGTTCGGAGGTTCACGGTTCGGAGGTTCACGGTTCGGAGGTTCACGGT
>CAYSPU010000011.1:0-3484 GCA_964432995.1 uncultured Verrucomicrobiota bacterium | reverse complement strand
TCGGAGGTTCGGGGTTGAGTGGTCGGGTGGTTGAGGGAATGCAGAATGCAGAGCTTTGAGTTGGATCGATTCCTTCGCGCAAGTGGTGTGACATTTCGGCCTTCCCCAAGACCCGGGGCCGGACGAGCGTTTTCGGGATTCCCGCTCATTCCGCTGACCTCCTGTTCGCGTCAATTCGCGCAATTCGCGTCGTCCTTCCTCCAGGTCTGCTGTCTTGTTTCACACCTCACCCTGCCACCGTCCCACCGTCGCTCCGTGCTACCGCCGTGCCCCCGTGCCGCCGTGCCCCCGTGCCGACGTGCCGACGTGCCGCCGTGCCCCCGTGCCGACGTGCCGACGTGCCGACGTGCCGACGTGCCGACGTGCCGACGTGCCGCCGTCTTTGGCGTGACTTTCCCTGGGGCTCCCCGCAGATTCGCGTTCAGGAATTCGCATGAAAACAACGTCCCCCGTGGCGCGCAGCGGACGGTTTGGAGCCGGGCCGGCTGCTGACGTGGCTGCGTATTCGGAATCGGTTTCGTTCGACTGGCGGTTGTGGCTGCAGGACATCCAGGGATCGATGGCGCACGCCGCGATGCTCCGGGGGATGGGGGTGCTGCGTCCGCGGGAGCACCGGGCCATACTGCGCGGGCTGCGGGAGATCGGGCGGGAGATCGCGGCGGGCAGATTCGAGTGGCGTCCCGAGTTCGAGGACGTGCACATGAACATCGAGGCGGAGTTGACCCGCCGGGTGCCGGCGGGCGCCAAGTTGCACACGGCGCGTTCGCGCAACGACCAGGTTGCGCTGGACCTGCGTCTGTGGGTGATCGACGAGACGGTGGCGTTGTCCGAGGAGATTCGCGGGATGCAGGCGGCACTGGTGGATTTGGCGGCGCGGAATGCCGAGGTGTTGCTGCCGGGTTACACGCATCTCCAGCGGGCGCAACCGGTCTACTTCGCCCACCACCTCCTCGCCTATGCGGAAATGCTGGAACGCGACCGGGAGCGGTTTGCCGACGGCATGCGGCGGGCGCGAGTGTGTCCGTTGGGGAGCGGCGCGGTGGCGGGTTCGACGTTGCCGCTGAACCGTGAGCGCGTTGCGCGGCTGTTGGGGTTTGTGGATGCCGCGGGGCGCCCGCTGCTGACGCAGAACTCGATGGACGCCGTGAGCGACCGGGATTTCGTGGTGGAGTTCTGCGCCGCCGCCGGGTTGCTGGCGGTGCACATCTCGCGGCTGGCGGAGGACCTGGTCCTGTGGGCCAGCACCGAGTTCGGGTATCTGCGCATCGCCGATGCCTACACCACCGGATCCTCGCTGATGCCGCAGAAGCGGAACCCGGATGTCGCGGAACTGGCGCGAGGCAAGGCCGGGCGGGTCATCGGCAATCTGGTGGCGCTGTTGACGATCCTGAAGGGTTTGCCGATGACCTACAACCGCGACCTGCAGGAAGACAAGGAACGGCTCTTCGACACGGCGGACACCGTGCGGGCCACGCTGCGCGTCCTGGCGGCCATGCTGGGCCGGTGCCATGTCCGCAAGGAAGCCTGCCAGGAGGCGGTGCGCGATCCGCTGCTGCTGGCCACCGACCTGGCCGACTACCTCGTGCGGAAGGGCATGCCGTTCCGACGGGCGCATCACATCGTTGGCGCCGTCGTGGCGTTGGCCGAAAAGGCGGGTCGCCGGCTGGATCAACTGACGCTGGCGGAGTTGCGCTCGGTGGATGCCGGCTTCGGCGCCGACGCGCAGCGGGTCTTCGACCTGCGGCGGGCGATGCGGGCGCGGAATGCTCCCGGGGCACCGGGCACGCGCGAGGTCCGCCGTCAGCTTCGGCGCTGGCAGCGGGTTCTCCGCCCCAAGGATTGATGGCCTCGTCGTCGTCAGATCTGTTGACGGACTTGCTGAAGGACGTGTCGCGGTCCTTCTATCTGACGTTGCGGATCATGCCGGGGCCGGTCCGGGTCCCAATCGGTCTGGCCTATCTGCTGGCGCGGACGACGGACACCGTGGCGGACACCGGGGTGCTGCCACCGGAACGGCGCCTGGACGCTCTCCGGCAGTTGCAGGAGCGCATTCGGGGCACCTCGAGCCGGCGGCTGGACTTCGGCGAGTTTGCGCGCCACCAGGCGCAGGAGGCCGAGCGTGTCCTGCTGACGCGTGTGGAGGAGGCGCTGTCGGTTCTCGCCGAGTGCGCCGAGGACGACCGGGCGCGGATCCGCGAGGTGCTCGAGATGATTGCCAGCGGCCAGATGCTCGACCTCGAGCGCTTCCTGGAGGCGGGTCCGGAACGCTTGGTGGCCCTGCGCACCGACGCTGAGCTGGAGGATTACACCTATCGAGTGGCGGGCTGTGTGGGGGAGTTCTGGACGCGAATCTGCCGGGCGCGGCTCTTCCCCGCAGCGCCGGTGGACGACCATTTCCTGATGGAGAACGGAGTGCGGTTTGGGCGCGGGCTGCAGTTGGTGAACATCCTGCGCGACCTGCCGGCGGATCTTCGGCAGGGGCGCTGCTATCTGCCGGCGGAGCGCTTGCGGCACGTGGACTTGCGCCCCGCCGACCTGCTGAACCCGCCGAGCGAAGCGCGGCTGCGGCCGGTCTACAACGCCTACCTGGCGTGTGCCACCGACCATCTCCGGGCCGGCTGGGAATACACCAACCACCTCCCGCATTCGCAGCGCCGCGTCCGGCTCGCCTGCGCCTGGCCGATCCTGATTGGCGTGCGCACCATCGCGCACCTCAAGAGCGGTCACGTCCTTGCGCCGGAGGTCAGGATCCAGGCCAGTCGCGCCGAGGTGCGCGGCATCCTGCTGCGCTCGATCGCTTATCTGCCCTGGCCCAGCGTGTGGCGGCGGTTGTTCGAGCGCGAAAGCGGCCGACCCGGCCTGGGGGGGTAGCCCGGACCATTCCCTGCAACGGGGGCATGCCTGTTGCCGCGCATTCCCGGTTCCTTGGTTTCGACAGAAGATCGCAGAGAACCGCAGAGAACGGGATATCGGAAATCCTCTCTTTGCGGTCCTCGGCGGTCTTCCGTGGCAATCTGAGGTCCGGAGCAATCGGCGTTCACGCTGATCGAGTTGCTGGTGGTGATGGCCGAGAGCCCCGACAGGATCCCGGCGGTGTGGTTCTCGGCCAGCAACTGGCGAGCACCGATCCGAAATGTCAATAGTCAGTGTTTGACCCCAGTGCCTTGTCCCGTGCGAAACCGATGCAGGCTTGAGGCTTGTGCTCCCGAATCGGGAGTATAGTCTCTCGCACGAGAGTTCAGAAGTCAGTTGCCTGTGCCATGACGACTTTCCGCGGAACGTACATTCTGACCATCTTATGGTCCCTGGTTGGCTTGCTCGCCGCCTATGGATTGCCTCGTGCGCGCGTCCGGTTCCTGGAGATGTACGAGGGCCATCCATTGCCATTCCCCGGACGCATCCTGCTCGATGTTTCCCCATCGACGCTGCTGCTTGCCTGCCTTGTTGTGGCCGCCGCCCTCTTGGCCAAGGACGTCGTGTTCCT
>CAYSPU010000010.1:28373-44480 GCA_964432995.1 uncultured Verrucomicrobiota bacterium | reverse complement strand
GAGAACCGCAAAGGCATGTCTCCCCCCGTACTCCTTTTGTGCCTTCTGCTTTTCGCGGCCCATGCCTCTCTGCGGTTCTTCGCGGCCTCTGTTCAACATCGTGTGAGCAACCACCTGCTCCTTGGTTGTGTCCACGCGCGGCTTCGGATCCCGACGCGGTTCGCCGTTGCCCGCGCAACATGCGGAAGGACGCGGATCGCTTCGGCGTGGTCTGTGTTCCGCGGGCGGAAGCGGACTTGCGGGCACACGATCCGTTCCACGTTCTTCTACGGCGCCCTCGGAGAGGTCGCCCCACCTCATGCACTTGCGCACTCGTGGATGGTAGGAACGCCCGGCTCGGGCGTCCGCGAACATTGAGGATTGGGGGTTTTGGATTGGGGATTTGCTGCGCAATCCCAGATCGAAAATCCTCAATTCCAAATCCCCAATCTCGACCCGCAGGCAAGGGTGTGTGCGCTCTGCTGCGGGTCGAGAAGACCCGCGGTCCGAAACTGGCGGCGTGATTGGAGGACGGAGGCGGTTGGGAACCTCTGCCCGTCTCCCTCCTGCTCGTTGCTGCTGCGACCGGGGGACCGGTCGCGCTCCGCCGGACCGCCCGACGTCCCGGCCGGGCAGCGGCCCTGCGGCCGGACGCGCCAGCGGACATTCCGGAGCCAGACGTTCTTGGTTGCCCATGAGGTAGGGTACCTCTCCGAGGGCGCCGCAGCTTGAGGTAGGGACACGCGGCCGCGCGTGTCCACTCGGTTGCGGGCAGCAGATGCGTGCTCTTGCGGACGCCCGAGGCCGGGCGTCCCTACCTGCGCCGTCAATTGCTGCGATAGGCGTGCTGCCGATCGAACCTGCGGGCGAGTTCGCTGGTGTAGCGCCGCCCGAGGGTGTCGCGGTGTTCGCGCACCCAGGCGCTGAGCTTCGTTTGCCCGAGTGGCGGCGCGTCCACCCACAGGCGCTCCTCCATCAGACCACGGATCTCTTGTCGGGTCAGGATCACGTCGCGCAGCAGCAGACCCAGGAACCAGCAGGCCGCGAATCCAAGCGCGGGCGGCATGGAGACGATGCGCCGGCGCAGGCCCAAGGCTTCGGCGATCATCACCACCAATTTACGATAGCTGAAGGTCTCCGGTCCAATCGCCTGGAGGACTTCGTTGTTTCGGTCGAGCGTTTTCGCGGCGGCCACGGCCGCCAGGTCCTGAACGTGTATCGGCTGGAGCCGATACCGGCCGTCGCCGAAGACTCCGAACACGGGCAGATGTCGGAGGCCCCAGGCGATGTTGTTGATCAGGACATCTTCCTTCCCGAACAGGACCGCAGGCCGGAGGATGCAATGGGATAGGCCCGTGGCCCTCAGCAGGTCTTCCACCTCCGCCTTGCCGCGAAAATAGGGCAGCGTGGACCCGGGATCCGGGTTGGTGATGCTGACATGGACGACGCGACGGACGCCCGCCGCCTTGGCCGCTGCAAAGAGGACCAGCGAGTCGTTGACCGCCTCTTCGTGGGTGAACGCGCGATGATCGAACCGCACCCAATAGGTGTTGATCAGGGCGTCGATGCCCTGCAGCGACTTCGTCAGCCGCACGGGGTCGTCGAAACACAACGGATGGGCCGTGACGCGCCCGCCGAAGGGATTGGGTCGATCCGGGGAGTTGGTGAGTGTGGAGACGCGATGTCCGCAATCGAGCAGCTTCTGGGCGATGTAGCGTCCCGAGTAGCCAAACGCCCCGGTGACCATCACATGCATATCCGGATGTGAGATCTGAGGTCTGAAATCCGAGATGTCACAAGCTCCATCCCTCCCGATACGCGTAGTGCAGGTATTGATTGGCCTCCGGGACGTTGGTGACCGTGAGGTTGGCGCTGTCCCAGAGCAGCTTCCTTCCGCCGGACCGAATGCAGACCATGCCGAGCAGCACGGCCTCGGTGAGCGGACCGGCGAACGCGAAGTTCGAGGAGGTGGGTGTCCCTTCCTTGCAGGCGCGAAGGAACTCCTGGTAGTGCGACCCCTGGTAAGCGCGGGGGAGCGTCTTCGGCGGGCGTTGGAAGTCCCTCATCCGGCTGTCCGGCAGGAGGCGGGGCGTGCGTCCGCCCCAGCCTTCGACCAGCATCTTTCCCTTCTCGCCCACGAGGATGATGCCGTCTTCGCGGTCGAGTTCTTCGCCTTCTTCCAGTTCCTCGGGTCGCGGTGGCATCATGCCGCCGTCGTACCAGTGGAGCGTGAGGGGCGGCATCCCTTCGCGAGCGGGGAAGCGGTAATGGACCACGTTGGCCGCCGTCACCGAATCCTCGAAGACCGGGGTTGAGCTGCCGTGCACATACGCGGGAGCGCCCAACCGCAACGCGTCGAATACCGGTGCCAGGTTGTGAATCCCCATGTCCCCGAGGCCGCCCGACCCGAAGTCCCACCAGCCGCGCCATCGGAAATGCGCATACGCCGGGTGATACGTGCGATACGGGGCCGGCCCCAGCCACAGATCCCATTTCAGTGACTCCGGCACCGGTGGTGTGTCGACCGGCTTCTCGATTCCCTGCGCCCACCACAACTTCTTCGTCCCCTTCGTCGTTGGGCGATCGGACCACACATGCGCCTCGCGCACGGGGCCGATGGCGTCGGCGGCGAGCCATTCTTTGATCAGCCGGTTGCCCTCGAAGGCCATGCCCTGGTTCCCCATCTGCGTGACGACGCCCGCCTTCCGAGCGGTCTCGGCAACCCACCGCGCCTCCTTCACCGTGCGCGTCAGCGGTTTCTCGCAATAGACATGTTTCCCCAGGCGCAACGCCGCCATGGCTACGATGGCATGCGCGTGATCCGGCGTGCCGATGACGACCGCATCGATCTGGTCTTTCTCCTTCTCGAGCATCTCGCGGAAATCGTGGTACTTCCGCGCGCTCGGGTATTGCTGGAAGGTGTGATCGGCGTTGGCCCAGTCCACGTCGCAGAGGGCGACGATTTCTTCGCTGCGCATCTCGTGGAGATCGGCGCCGCCCTGGCCACCGATGCCGACGCCGGCGATGCGGAGCTTTCGGCCGGCGGGCCGGGCCGCGACCTGAGCGCCGAAGATCGGCAGCGAGGCGGCACCGGCGACGGCCGCCGAACGCGCGAGAAAGCGGCGACGAGATACGGTGGACGGAGGAGGCTTCATCAAGAGGAGCGTAGACACGAGCTGGCGGCGGCGGCAATCCCGAAGGCGAGCCGAATGCGCACCTGCTGTCGGAGGGGGTTGAACAACGAAGACGCAAAGGCGCAAAGGGCCGATGGTTGCGGCACTGCCTGGTTCCCGGGACGGACAACAACAATCCCTTCCCCTTGGCGTCTTTGTTTCTTTGTTGTTATCCCGCCCGCAGTCGGTCATCGAGACACTTCAGAGGGGTTGAACAACAAAGCACGCTATAGTTCGAGCGTTTCCTGGAGCGGTCGAGCGGGCGTCTTCTCCGGAGGGGCTGATGGCGTGGCGGGGGGTTCGGGCGTCGGCTCCGGGGTCGGCTCGGTGGGGGCTGCCTCGGCCGATGGCGAGGTCGTCGGAGAAGGCAGAATTGGAGCTTCGGCGGGCGGTCGGCGCAGGCCGTTGGCGGGGATCATCTCTGTGGGCAGCTCCTCGCTCGTTGGGTGCACCAGCGGGAGGGAGGTTCGAGGGGCGGCGGCAGGTTCGTCGACGGGAACGTCTTCTGTCGGTCGCGACGGCGTCTCCGGTTGGGGTTCGGGCGGCGTATCGGGGGCCGGTGCCGTTTCGGGTGGCGGCGGTTCGGCATGTCGCTGCTGGATTTCGCTGATGGACAGCGGCGGTGGTTCCGGCTGGTCGCCCTGGAGTGCGACCAGGGCTTTTCGAATCAGGATCCCCTGGTATCGATACCCGGTGGCCAGCGTGGCCGCGGCGCGCGATTCGGGGGTGGGCTTCGGGTCCTCGCGCTCGGGCTGGTGCAGTTCGGAGTCGAAGAGGTCGCCCGGCTGCGCCACGACGGGGACGAGGCCCACGCGGCGGGAGGTGTCGCGGCAGGCCTGTTGGAAGCTACCGATCTGACTCATGAGGGAAGAGTTGCCGGCGCGGACGGCCGCCTGGTGGAGGGCGTAGACATGGTCCATGATGCGGACTAGGACGTGGACCCAGTCGCCTTCGGCGCGTCGCAGTTTCTCGGCTTCGAGGCGGAGGTGGTTGCGTTCCGAGTCGTGTGTCTTTTGCAGGAACTCCTGGAAGGCGTGGGCTTCGGCGGTGATGCGTTCGGCGACTTCGCGGGCGGAGGCCATGGCCTTGCCGGCGTCGTCCTGGACGGCCTGCCAGGCGGCGGTGGCGCTGCTGATTTGGCGACTGACCTGTTCGATGTTCTGGATGCGTTGCAGGGCTTCGGCGAGCCGGTCGGATTGCGCCAGACGTTGGGCGGCGTGGTATTCGAGGATCTCGGGAATGGCGGCCAGAGTCCCGCCGAGGACCACGCAGGCGACGAGCGCCCACACCTCCCAGATCAGGAGGGGTCGGTGGCCCTGCCAGCAGACGTAAGCCGCCAATGCCAACAGCAGGCCGTCGCCCAAGTAGAAGACCAGCTTCGGGAGGCGCGGTGCGGTGGGATCTTCCATAACCATCCCTCTTCTAGCCTGGAACGCCCACGCTGGAAAGCCCGAAACGGGCTGCAAAACGCGCCTTGATGTTTCGGAGCGGAACCCTACCTTCGCCGCATGTTCGACACCCTCAGCGGCAAGCTGCAGAACGCCTTTCGGAACCTCCGCGGACTGGGGAAGATTTCGGAATCGAACATCGCCGATTCCCTGCGTGAAGTCCGGATGGCGCTGCTGGACGCCGACGTCAACTTCAAGGTCGCCCGGGACTTCATCGAACGCGTCAAGGAGAAGTCCCTGGGGCAGGAGGTTGTGCAGAGCATTCAGCCGGGACAACAGGTCATCAAGATCATCCACGACGAGTTGGTCGAGCTCTTGGGGGCGGAGCACGGCGGTTTGCAGTTGAGCGGCAGTCCGGCGTGCGTCCTGATGGTCGGCCTGCACGGTTCGGGCAAGACCACCTCGAGCGGCAAGCTCGCCCGCCTGCTCCAGAAACAGGGACGCCAGCCGCTGCTGGTGGCCGCCGACGTCAACCGCCCCGCTGCCATGGACCAGCTCGAGACCCTCGCCCAGAAGCTCGAACTCCCCGCCTTCGTCAAACGCGGCGAATCCGACGTCCTCGCCATCGCCCGCGAAGCCGTGGCCATCGCCCGTGCCCAACACCGCAGCCCGCTCATCTTCGACACGGCCGGCCGGCTGCAGATTGACGAGCCCCTCGTTCAGGAACTCGTGCGCCTGCGCGATTTGCTGAAGCCCCAGGAGATCCTTCTCGTGCTCGATGCGGCCACCGGGCAGGAGGCGGTCAACGTCGCCACCCACTTCGATCGCGCCCTCAGCATCACCGGGGCGATCCTGACCAAGCTCGACGGCGACGCCCGCGGTGGCGCCGCCCTCAGCTTCAAGACCGTTACCGGGCGCCCCATCCAATACGTCGGCACCGGCGAGAAGCTGGAGGACTTCGAGCCGTTCCATCCCGACCGCATGGCCTCCCGCATCCTGGGCATGGGCGACGTCGTCAGCCTCGTGGAGAAAGCCGCGGAGGCGGTGAACCTCGATGACGCCAAGCGGCTCGAGGAGAAGATGCGCAAGGGGCAATTCACCCTCGAGGACTTCCTCGATCAGTTGCGCCAGATGCGGAAGCTGGGTCCGCTCGAGAGCCTGGTTGGCATGTTGCCGGGCGGTGCCGAGGCCATGAAGCAAGCCGACCTCTCGAAAGGCGAAAAGGACTTCCGGCGCATGGAGGGCATGATCTGCGGCATGACCCCCAAGGAACGGTGCACCCCCCAGATCCTCAACGCCAGCCGCCGCCGCCGCATCGCCGCCGGCAGCGGCGTCACCGTCACCGAACTCAACACCCTGCTCAATCGCTTCGGCCAGATGCAGCAGATGATGAAAAAGATGGGGAAGTTCCAGCGAATGATGGCGCGCATGGGCGGCCCCCGGCCCGGGATGTTCGGACGCTGACCCGGCTCGCACACGCCAGGCGCAAGCGCTCAGAATGCAGCAGTTGCATGCGGGACAAACAGGAAAACCACGGAGGAACACCGATGAACACGGATTCGGGCGCGGATCCTCGCTTCATTCCCGATCCGTGGGTATTCGTGTCCATCCGTGGTTGAACTGGACTTCCTAGGTTTGCAGGACTCTCGGGATCCGATGGGCATCACCCGCCAACAGTTCGAGCAGATGCAGAACCGCGTGCGCGGCGCCCGGCGCGCCCCCGTCCCGGTCACGCCCCCGGTGGCCGCGGCGCCTGCCGCGACGGCGACCGTCATCCTGGGCATTGATCCTTCGTTGCGCGGCACGGGGTATGGCGTGTTGCGCACCGGACGCCCTCAACCGACGGCGCTCGCCTTTGGGACCATCCGTTGTCCCGCCGGTTGGGAGCTTTCGCGTTGTCTGGTCCGCATTGCCGAGACCATTCGCGAGGTGGTGCGCCAACATCAACCGGCCGTCTGCGTGGTCGAGGGTTTGTTCTACGCCCAGAACTTGCGAACGGCGTTGATCCTCGGCGAGGCGCGCGGGGCGGCGCTGGTGGCGGTGGCGGAGGCTGGGCTTGCGATCTACGAGATCGCGCCGCGCAAGGTGAAACAGGCCATCGTCGGCTACGGCGCCGCCCAGAAACTGGCGGTGGCCAAGATGGTGCAGCGGGCGTTGCGGCTGGCGGAGGCGCCCGAGCCGGACGCCGCGGACGCGCTGGCGTTGGCTCTGGCGCATGCGCAGCAAGCCGGCCGCTATGCCCTCACTCCGCTGAAGCGCGTCTGAATCCGCTCGTCTCCGGGCGCCCGCTCAGGCACAGTCGGCGACCAAGACATGCTCTGGGAACGGATCCAGTTCTGGGTGGTGCTCGTCTGGATGGTCGCGCTGCTGGTGGCGGCCGTCTGGGCCGTGCGCCTGCTGATGCGCGACGAGCCGGCCGACACCAACGAGGAAGAGGAGCCAGCGTCCACACCAGCCGAGACCGAGGGACCGCCGAAGGATGCGCCCTGAGCGGCGGCGAGGTTCACGGGGCCGGCGGCTTCACGTCCAGATAGACCGAGTAGCGACCGTACGATTCGTAGAACGGCCGGAAGGCCACATCCCCGATCTGGAAGCGGAGGGCCTTGGAGTCGCCCGTGATGGCGGCTTCGAGGTTCCGGGCGTCGAGGGTGATCGGGCGCCAGTCGGAGCGGGGTTCGGATTCCTCGGCGGCCAGGAGGATCGGCCCGTAGAACAGGCTGGACAGGTTGGGCTGGTCCATCACCCGTTCGAGGCGGAAGGAGAACGGCATCTGCCATTCGACCGTGGTGTTGTCCTTCCAGTCCTGGTGGAGCCTCAGGTAGCTGCCCGGCGCGGCGACGACCGTCTGAGGCTGGCCATTGATCCTCAGTTGGCATCCGCGAGTGGCCCAGTGGGGAACGCGGATCATTAGGGCGAAGGAGCCGCCGCCGCGGATGTTCAGGCGGGTGGTGTCTTCGCAGGGGTAACTGGTGCGCTGGGTTACGACGACGTTGCGCTCGGTCCATCGGAGCGTGGAGGGCACGAACAGATTGACGTAGAGCGCCTGGTGATTGGTGCTGTGGAAGTAGATGGAATCCTGCAGCTTGGTGCCGCTCTCCAGCGCCGTGCCGTTGCAGCACGTGAAGCCATCCATGTTCGCATTGCTGAACTGCTTCCGCGCCCCCGGGTTGAGCGGGATGTGGTAGGTGTTGCCGGCGTTGTGGGCGGCGACGGAGGCCAGAATGTCGTTGTAGAGGGCGCGCTCGTAGTAATCCATGTACTGCGCGTGCGGGTCGAACAGGAAGAGCCCGCGGCTGAGCTTGAGCAAGTTGTAGGTGGCGCACGTTTCGTTCTGTCCGCCGCGGGCGAAACCGTTCGCGAAGAGGGAGTCGGGTTCGGCGGTGAAGCACTCCGCGTTGTTCGGGTTGCGGGCGCCGGCCACGCCGCCGATGCTGTACATGTAGCATTCGGTGCAGAGGTGCCAGAAGTTCTCGGCGACGCGGTGGTACACGCGCTCCGACGCGTTGCGGTAGATCTCGAGCGCCCCGGTGATCTGGGGGATGTGCTGGTTGGCGTGCTTGCCGCGCAGCGTGTCCACGTTGCGGGCGAGGCCATGGGTGTGGTCCGCGTCGCCGTAGAAGAAGTGGATGTTGTCGAACAAGCGCGCGCATTCCAGGAATCGCTGGTCCCCGGTGAGGCGGGTGAGCCGGGCGAGGACTTCGTTCATGCCGCCATATTCGCCGGCGATGTAGCGGTTCCACATGCTGATGCGGGTCGCGGGGGGAACGGCTTGCAGCCGTTGCTGCACCCAGAGGCCCATGCCTTGGGCGATCTCCAGCGCCTTCTGGTTCCCGCCGACCTCGTAGCAATCCAGCAAGCCGGCCAGGATCTTGTGCAGCGTGTAATAGGGCGCCCAGATCTGGTGGTTGCCGCCTCCGTAGGTGGCGCCTCGCTCCAACATGATGAACTGGTCCGGAGGATAGGCGCTGATGAATCCCCGACCCCAGTTCCAGTAATCGGTCCGGATGCCCTCCGCGCTCAGGTTGGAATCGTAGTCCGCGCGCCCCGGGCCCGGCGGCACCGCCGTCGGATCCGCGGTGCAGGGACCGCCTTCCTGGGCCGGCCGGCCGGACTTCTGCGACAGGTCGTGCAGCGTGTCGATGAGGTAGTTCATCTTCTGCAGGAAATTGGTCCGCAGCGCCGCATCGTAGACGGCGCCCGCATAGGCCTGCGCAATGGCCGAGAGGTAATGGCCGGTCGCGTGACCGCGCAACCGGGTTGTCCGGGAATCCCAAACGCCGAGAGGCTGGGCGTGTTCCGGCTGTTTCTGCCCGAAGGCATCCCGGAACATGTAGAGGAACCGATCGGGATCGGTCGCCGCGAGCCCCTGAACGAATTTGTCCCGGTGCTTCATGAAGGGCGTCGCCCGCTGCTGTTCGTCGGGGTCCAACGTCACGCGATCCAGGGAAAACGCGTCGAGGGCGCGCTCGGGGGCTGGCGAGGCCGCGGCGGCGGCTTTGACGGTGACGGTGGCCTGCGGCGCGATTTTCGTCCTGGCAATGCGACCGGTGACGGTGTACGTCCCCACCTCCAGCACGGGCTGGTTGTTGGTCGGTGACGGCCAGAGGATGCGGACCTCCGGTCCCGGCGTCCCGTCAGGATGCAGGCTGACGATTGTGCGCGGCAGCCGCGGCAGTGTGCCCACGACGGTTTCCACCTGGATATCCGGCACGCTGAGGCGATCGAACGCCTGGGAGGTGGATTCGGAGGTCGCGTCCGGAGCGCTCTCGCGGGCGCCGGCGTCAACCGGGGCGCCTGTCCTCTGAGCCGACGAGGCCCTTTGACAGATGGTGGCAACCTGCGGATCGGTCAGGGCGATGTTGTAGATCCGGATGTCATGTAGCTTCGCGTCCAGCGTCGGATCCGTGTCGTAGCGCGACTTGCCCAGATAGAGCTGGTTGCGCTGCGCATTCCCCTGGTCGAGCACCTGCTCGAGGTTAAGGCTCATCGAGGTCGCCCGGCCGACACGCGCACCGTCCTGGTAGAGGCTCAAGTGCTGTCGCGCCGCATCCAGCACCACGGCCAGGTGCACCCAACGGTTCGTGGGGGTCATCGCCGCGGCCGGTCCCTGTTCCTCGGTCCAGCCGTTGGTGGTAATGCGCGCGCGGTAACCCTCAGCCCCACCATCTCCGACCGGCGTGCAGAAGAAGTTCGTCGCCGGGTTCAAGCCGAAATCGAAGAACCGCTGCCACGGATTGCTCGACCGCAGGAAGACCCAGCCTGTGACCGTGACGGTGTCCACACCCTCGAGCGCGTTCCCCGGGATCTGGACGAAGGCGTCACCGCCGCCTGGGAGCGAGAGGACTTTGCCGAACTGGCGATCCTCAACGAAGGCGGCGCCGGTGCCGCGGAGCGCGGCCTGATGGCCGTTGCGCGACCGGTCGGCGGTGTCGCCATTTAGCACGTAACGAGCCACCAGCGCGGTTTCCCCAATTCCATCCAGGAACTGGTCGCCCCCGTCACTCTGCGCCCATGCGGGTCGGAGTGAAGTCAAGCCAGCCAAACACCCGAGAACCAGGATGACAGACCGGAAGAAGAGCGGGTCCCTTTTCATAGCGCAAATACGAATCGAACCGCGGCCGGAGTGGAGTTGCATGGGGAGCACAGTCCCGCCACGGCACCTGCAGTCCAATGAACCACGGTCACGGCCCTGGTTGTAGCCGGGCGACTGCCTGGCCGCAACCGGTGATTCGGGAGCGCGTCCGGCCGGCGATGCTGCTGCCCGCCGGGGCAAGAACGGCGCGTCGACCGGGGACGACCAAACCGCCAGCGCCACTAAGAAGATAGGCACCACGGGTGTCATAATAAAGGTATGCAAGTACGCTCCCCCATGAATCGGGCAGGCTTCCTACTCGTCTTGGCCCTGAGCACCGCGGGCTTCTCGATTCGCGGTTACGCCCTGGCCACCGAACAAATCGGCCCTGACCCGGCCGATCGGCCAACGGTGGCCCAGCCGGGATGGCCGTCGGGGATCGTTGAGTTGACGCGACATTCGTCCCGGGTCTACTCGGTCTGGGTCAACGGCAACGAGCAGTTCTACTTCGAGGCCGCTCCCCAGAAGGTCAACGAACTCCTGGCCTTGTTCGGCCAGGCGCGGATGCGGGACCACGCCGTCCGGGTGCTGCCGGGATCAGGGACGGTGAACTCCTTCGACCGCCGAAGCATCGGCTACAACGTTTCCCTGCAGGTGTTGACCGGGATCGCCCTGGCCCACGCCCGGGAGCAGCCCCAGCCGTGGGGCGGCGCGGGGGTGCAGCTCGAACCGACGCTGACGATCCACTCCGGCGAGGGCGACGACCTTCTCCGCCAACTGAGCTGGCCCACGAATGCCATCATCGATTGCCAGGTTCCTGGTGTCTCCATCGAAAGCCCGAAGACCCGTCCGATCCGCAACCGTTTCCACGGCCGGCTGGTGTTCGCCGATGGCTCTCCGGCCGAGGGATTCGTGCGGAATGTCGCCACGCGCATCACCTTGTGGGACGGCGGCGACCAGCCGGGCATCGGCCTGACCGAAGCAGATCGTGACGGACGTTTCACCGTAGGTTTCTCCCCGAAGGAGATCGCCGATCTGCAGGCCGGTCGGACCTGGCTTACGGTGACGATCGGCAACTGGCTCACCGCGCCGCGCCCCATGGACCAACGCCTTCCGTTCGATCGGCTGGCGCCGGACTCAGACCAGGCCAAGCCACTGGAAATCAGCGGTCCGCCAACCTACTACGGCCGGATCCTCTTTGAAAACGGCGAGCCGCCGGTGCTCAAGCCGGAACCGTGGCCGGGCGCGCGTGGAAGGTAGGGCGCGACTCCGGGCGGGACTCGCGAGCAGGCCTCCGGGCGCGCCGGAAGGAAGTGGTCTGTGAGCATACTGCTCCGGCGCCCTCGGAGAGGTCGCCCTACCTTCCATGCGAAGTGGTATCCATGAACCACGTAGCGCCGGCTTTCCAGCCGGCATGACGCCGACAGGAATGTCGGCGCAACGGTTCAGGAAAGGCAGCCATTCGCCGGGGCGCATGCATTGGAGCCATGCACCGCGAAGCCCTGAGGTAGGGACGCCCGGCTCGGGTGTCCGCCCAGGCCGCGCACCTCGGCATGCAACTGGCGGACGCGCGAGGCCGCGCGTCCCTACCTGCTGCTGACGGTCACCCAGAAAATGCCCGCCCCGCCACCGCATGGTCGCCACCTTCGTCGATACCTTTGTCGTCATACCCGGCAACCCTCGACCAAGGTGGCGACAAAGGCCGGACCTCCAAAGTCTGGACGCGCGTTGGGGCCATGAACCGGAACGAACATCGAACGCTGAACGTCGAACGTCGAACCTCGAACGTCCTTTTCGTTCAACGTTTGACGTTGGAAGTTCGACGTTTGACGTTTCGTTCATGGTCAGCAACTTGCGCTTACGGTTCATGGAGAGCGCCGCCGCTACGCCCTTTCGCGAGCTTCCGTTCCACGCCTTCTGTTCCGCGCGCCCGACGGCCTGGATCCCAGGCGGCCGGCCGGGTCAGTAGAGCAGCAGGGAGACCTTCTGGCGGAAGTCGTCGAGGCTCAGGTTGCCCTTCTGAAAGGCTTCGGCATCGGCCTTTCGGGCGTGGAGGATCAATCGTGCGTTGGCGCCGGCCACGGCGGTCTGGCCGACGATCATCGACCATCCGCCGGCTTCGCCCGCCCCGAGGGCCTGCGCATAAGGGTCCGAGCTGACGACCTTGACGCGCTTGGAGCCGGCACCCGAACCAGGAGCGGTGACCACCACCGTCACGGTTTCGTCCGACTCGAGTTTGCGGATGTGGGCGGCGTTCTTCAGCGACGCGATCAGGTTCTTCTGGAGATCCTCGACCTTGTCGGCGTCGTAGTCGGCGCTGGCGAAGCCGGCGAGGGATCCGCCGCTGCCGCCGTAGATGAGCCCGCCGCCGGCGCCCCCGCCATAGCCCCCGCCAAAGCCCCCCAACGCGGGCGACTGGCCAGTGATCTCCCGCCGCGCATCCTCCCATTCGCTGCTCGTGTTCTCCTTCGTGCTCGTCTCGACGTCCTTGGCGGGGGGCGCCAGCAACGGGAAATTCACGTTCAGGAAGAAGATGGCGCCGTAGCCCTCGATGTAGAGGTTCTCCGGGGCGCCGGTCGCCCCCGGCGTCTTCGAGTAGATGGCAACTCCCATGGCGCGAGTGGTCTTGTCCTCGGCGCTCGCCGCCTTGTCGAGAATGTGCGCCATGACGTTCAGGTCCTCCTCGATGTCCGCGATCTCCTCCGCATTGGGGACCGACTTGGGGACAACGAGTGTGCGGTCCGGGCCGCCCGCGCGCGCGAACACACCGGCCGAACGAGAACTGGAAACACCCCGTGCGCGCGCGTTGCCGGCCTGGGTGACCATCGTTGACGTCCCGAATCCGCCCATGCCGCCGGCACCAAACCTCTCGGCGCTCTGTCCGGCCACCGCGCCACTGGCGCCTCGGGTACTCCTGGTTTTCTCCAAGCCGGGCGTCTCGGCGCTTTGTCCGGCCGCCCCGCCCTGGCCTGCCATGAAGGTCACGACCTCCTGGCGGTCGCCGGTCGCTAGCCCGGTCTCGGCATTCTGGGCGGAGGCGAGGTTCGCCGCCACCGCCAGCGCGGCCATACTCAACACAATGAGGGTTCGGTCTTTCATATTCTGCTTCGGTTGAAGGTTGCTCGGATTCGGATTCAAGGGAGGGGATCTGGTTTGACGGGGTCGGCGGCCGCCAGGGAGGCAAGGTGCGCCAGGCTCGCATGCGTGCGCACCAGGCCGTCTTCGGTGTTTACCGCCACGGTCTCCAATTCCGCGCGCAGCCGAGCCAGCCGCGACTCGACCGTTCGGAAGGCAAGCGCCACGGCCTGGTGGTCTTCGGTGCGGCGGTTTTCACTCATGCTGGCGTACTCGGAAAGCAACCGGATGGTCTCGGCGTTGGCGACGGCCGCGGCGGCGGCGACGGCGTTGCTGGCGGTAGTGGCCCGCTCGCGCTCCATCGCCGCGGCAAGCTGCGTCACGGTGGCTCGGAGCGCGGTCACCTCACCCGCCGCAGGCGATGCTTGTCGTCCCAGGGCAAAGCCCACGCCGAGAACCAGCGCGGCGGCTGCGGCCCATTTCAGGAGCGGCACCGGCAGCCGCAGCGGGGCCCGCCGCCTGGCGGGCAACGTCCAGGTATCCAGGGCCGCCATCCCGGCCCGCCACTCCGCCACGCGTTCGGCACAGAGACCGCACTGCGCCAAGTGCGCATCAAGTTCACGCTTGCGCTCCGGCGCAGCTTCGCCGTAGAGAAAGGCCATCCATTCCGCCGCGTGCGGGTGTTCTACCGCGCCCGGACCTCGGGTATCGGAGTCTGGTGATTGCATATTCCGTCTTCGTTCACGTGTTTGAGCAGCCGCTGCAGTTGCTCGAGTGCCTCGGCCATCCGCGACTTGACCGTCCCTTCCGGGATTCCCAGCACGTCCGCGATCTCGCGGAACTTGAGCCCTTCGTAGTGCCGCAACACCACGACTTCCCGGTAATGCGGCGCCAGGTTCGACAGCGCCTGACGCACCAGGGCGCCGCGTTCGTGGGACTCGGCCTGTGCGTCCGGCGCCGGTTCCTCGGCAGCTACGCTCCCCAGTCCGGCGCCGCTTTCGTCCGCCAGGGCGTCGAACGAGAACTCGGCGCGCCGGCAGGCCCGGCGGCGGTCGTCGTGACACAGGTTCAACGCAATCCGCCACAGAAACGTCGAGAACCGCCCCTTCGGCTCCCAACCGGCGCGCGCGGCGAACACCCGCGCGAAGGCCGTCTGGGTCAGATCCTCAGCCCGATGCGGGTCGCCGGTCATGCGGGCGCACAACCGCTGGATCGGCTTCTCCCAGCGGGCGACGAGCCGGGCGAAGGCTTGCGGGTCGTGTTGCGTCTTGACGCGCCACATCATCTGCTCGTCGCTGGCCGCAAACAGCGAAGTCAGGGGGCCGCCCATAGGCTATGCCTGCGGATCCGTTGTCATGCTTTCAGGATCTGACAATCTGCACCGGGAACCGGTTCATCCACCGGTTCATGGAGTGAAACGCGCGGAGGCTGGATTTGGTTCGGGCGGATGTGAGTCGGGCCGCGGAGGGGGGATCGCCGGCATGTCGGCACGCAGGAGAGTCGGCCGTCGTTCCGACGTTCCGACGCGCCGCAGTTCCGGAGCCGGGTCCTGCCAGTCCTCGGGGAAACTGCCGTCCAACCGTGGATGGGCAGGGGCGCACGCCGACGGGTTCAGCCCAGCTTCTCGGGGATCTCCTTCAGGGGCCCCATCCAGCGCAACTCGCGTTCGAGGTCGTCGTGCATTCGATACTTCCTCGTCACGTCCGCCAGCTTGGCGCCCCGGATTTCGATCTTGGACAAGTCGTCCTGACCCACTCCCGCGTGCGCGCTGAAGCCCAGGTAACCCACCCATTGCGGATCCAGCCCCATTGCTTCGACACCCACCCGGTCCGAGGCCACGTAGTCCGTGGAAGCCAGGGCAATCCTCGAGGGCACCGGATCCCCGCCGCCCGGGCCGTTGCCTTCCATGCCTTCCCACCCGTCCAGGACGGCGACTCCCCAGAACGGCTGGAGCTTCTGGGCAGTCAGGGCGATGTCCACGTGGGTCTGGCGCACGCCGCCATGGTAGAGGCGTTTGTCATTCCAGCGCCGGCTCTCCTTGCGCGCGCTGTGCAAGGGGGCGCCCAGGGCCATGTTCTTGAGGGACAACGTCGCCACGACGGTGTTGTGGGTCTTGAGCATGGCGGACGAGATGATGTAGGCATCCGGATCCAGAAGCCGGGCCGCCAGCCGAACCGGCACCAGGTGCAGGTCACCGTTCAGGATGGAGCCGGTCTCGTATCGGCCTTCTTCGTTGAGGTCCACGAGGCTGACGCTCAGCGGCTTGTGCTCGGGCCCGATCTTGGCGTAACCGAAACGGTCGAACCCTTCCGTCGTGTAACCGGCCGACGACTCGGCAATAACCACCGGCCCTTTGAACCGTGGCCCCAGGAAGTCCAGAATCCCGTGCAACGCGTCGGCGTGAGTCGACGCCAGTTGATTTGACGTGCTGACCATGTTGGGCTTGATGACCACGTGTTTCTTGGTCTTGAGCACGGGCAGGATCTGGTCCTCGATGGCCACCAGGGCGTCGCAGACGTTCTGGCGCCGGCTGGCCCCGTTCGTCACGGAGACCACCGAGCGCCTGCCGGGCGAACCGACGGCCGGCACCGGTGCCGACAGCCCTTCCTGGGAACGGAGCACAGCCGTGGAGGCAGCGAACGTCGCCGCCGTCCAGAGGAATCCTCGACGGGAGAACCGATCTTTCTGGTTGTTCATGGGAGCTGCAACAAGGGGTTGGTCGTTCAGCAGTTTCACAAGGTCGCCGCAATTGCGCTGCCGGGACTCACGATAACAGGCCGGGGCCAGGATGTCGACCTGCTCCGGCTCGGACCCTTCTTGGGGCGCCGCGTCGAATCACCTGGCACCGAATCCCAGGTCTTCCCCCGGGTGGAACGCCACGCCGATCTGCTCGGAGTTGGCGCGGCGGCCGTTGTACCAG
>CAYSPU010000010.1:9706-28347 GCA_964432995.1 uncultured Verrucomicrobiota bacterium | reverse complement strand
CGGCCGTCGAAAATCGCGTAGGGCTTGTAGCAGGCGTCGTGGTCCCACTGGTTCAGGCCTGGTCGGATGATTGGGTTGGCCGGATGCCGCTGCCAGTTGGTCAGGCCGTCGCGCGAGCGCGCCAGGCCGATCTGCGCATGATCCTCATCGCGAAAGCCGATGTAGAACATCAGGTGCCAGCCGCCATGCCGGACCACCTGGCACGCGGTGACCTTGTGACTTTCCCACGCTGAGGCGGGATCGGAGTGGAAAATGGGATTGCCCGGATGCTTGGTCCAACTGCGGCCATCGGGGCTGGTGGCGTAGCCGATGGCATCGGGCTCATACTGGTCCCCGCCGGAATACCACATGCGGTAGAGACGCGCGTCCTCGTCCCAGATGACGTGGGGACACATGACGGCCACCTTTTCCCACGCGGTGTCCGGCGACAGCACCGGTCGATCGCTCCGGCGCTCCCAGCTCCTCCCGTCGGGGCTCGTCGCGTAGCCGATCCAGGAGCGGCCTTCGATCTGCCCCGTATACCAGAGATGATAGCCATCCGGGCGGCGGACGACCACAGGCCGGTTCACGTCGTCCTCCCAGCCCGTCTCCTTTCGGGGGCCGAGCACGATCTGGGGCGGGTCGCTCCAGCGGATTCCGTCCTGGCTCCCGACCAGCGCGAGGCTCTGCTTGGGTCGCCACGAAAACCACATCCGGTAGCCGCCGTTCTCCGGGAGCAGCGACACGTCAAAGCAGGTGCCGAGATTGCCACCGAGCACGGGATTGCCGGTGTGCTTGGCCCAGCCGGCGGCGGTCTCCGGACCGGCGCCCGCCGTCGCCGCTGGCAGAAGTTGGGCCTTAACGGGAGCCAACCGTGCCGACCCGCCGATCTCCTGGCCATCGGCCAGCACCCGCAGCCCTTTGCCCCGGTGGTAGCGGTCGCCGGTGCGATCGTAGAGAATCGTCAGCCAGCGCCCGTGGTAGCGGACGCGATCCAGGCAGAAGTAGTCCCACGCACCTTCCGGCACCAGCGGGTTGACTTCGACCGTGCTGTCGGGGCGCGGGCGCAAGCCCACCAGGCCGCTGATCACGAGGTCGCAGAAGGTGGAATGGTTGTAGTCCTTGCCGCGTTCGACCCCGCCTTTGCCCGCGTCCCACGTGCCGTCTTTCCAGTTCTTCAGCCGGGTTCGGGCAATCCAGTCGCCCGTGAAGGGATTCAGGTTCTCGTCGATCCACGGGACCACTCGACCGTCCTCGAGCTTCAACCGGTGTGACCGGGTGTAGGTCTTCAGCAGGTCGAAGTAGTCCTGCCGGCTCGGCACGTTCTGATCGTAGTGGTGGAGCAGATTCGCCATCGCCGTCAACGTGACCGCCGTCGCGTACGGCCAACTGGGTCCGTTCCACTGGCACTCGTGACCCTCATAGGAGACCGCGAACCGCGGATGCCGCTGTTCCGCGGTGGTCGGCCCGAACGGCGCGTGGAAGCCTTTCGGGTCCATGAGCTGTCGCCAGGCCACCGACCGGTCCGGGTCCGGCAAGAGGAAATACCAGGGGGTGAACCCGTGGAGTTCCCGCGCGTCGGACAGGCGGGTGCTCTCCCCGCGCGGCAGCACCTTGAAGAACTGCGCCTCCGGGTCCCACAGCCGGGTCTGCACCAGCCGTTTGATCTCCGCTGCCTTCGCCCGGAACCGGTCGGCCAGGTCGGCGCGGCCGGCCAGGTCGGCCATCTTCGCCAGGGCCGAGGCGTCTCCGTATTGATAGCTGTTGATCGTCGCCCGGTAGCCCTGGGCTTCCGGATGCAACGCGCCGCTGATCGACACCTCCATGCCGTCGCAGCCGTCCACCTGCCAGTAGAGGCCGTTCGGATCACGATGGTCGCCCTCCCACGCTTCGTAGTTCCTGACGAGGTCCGGCAGGAGGTCTTTCGCGATCCGGCTGTCGCCGGTGACACAATACCGCGCCCAGATGGCGTCCGCGGCCCAGAAACTGTAGCGGCGCGGATCGCCACCCTTCCGGAACCAGAAGACGGAGTAGTCGTCGAGGTATTGGGGATCATGCAACCAGCGGCCTTCGTAGAGGTGATGGCCGGCCGCGCAGGAGATCGTGTTGTGCCGGCCCGCCCAGCCCACGGCGGGAAGAAACTCGGTGATCACAAAGCCCTCCGGCGTCTGTTTGATCTGCTTCCGGTAGGTCCACCAGCGGAAGTAGTAGATCTCCTCGAGATCCGGATCGGGACATTCGAACAGGGGCACGTTGGTCTTGAGGAAATCGGCAGCGCCGGCGTTGGGGATGTGCTGGCGATAGAGTTCCTCGTCGTGCTGGTTGAAGGAATCGACGTAGCGCCGAAGGGCGTCCGGCCGGAGCACCGGCGCCGGCTCGGGCATCGGGGCGTCGGCCGCCTCCACCGAGGGCACACCCCAAAGAACAAGCCCGACAACCACCCCGAACCAGACGATTCGTTTCATCGCACACCTCGTTTTGCCGGTCTCGCAGCTAGTCTCGGGAGGATCCCCGACAGACTCTGCAGGAGGAGGCGTTCGTCGACAACGGCAATCCGCAGTGCCGTCGCGTGCAATGGTGCGGCTCTTCTGGACCGCCCGCCGTCCCGGCGGGCAGCGGCCCCACCTGCCGGACGCGCCTCTGAACCTCCCGCGCCCCCCGCCCGCTCGTTGCTGCTGCGACCGGAGCACAGGCGACACTCGGAGGTTCCCAACCGCTTCCGTTCTCCAATCACGCCGCCAGTTTCGGAGCGCCGGCATTTGTCGGCCCCAGGACGGTCGTTCGTGAACGGGATCCTGGCCGAGTGGGATGTGGTGCTCGGATCGCGCTTTACGACGAGGGCGGGAGGTGCACAATTGCGCGCAGACCAACACCCTATGCGCAACCGAGATTCCTTGAGGACCAGCCGACGGCACTTTCTCCGTGCCGGCAGCGCCGGAGTAGCCCTGTTCCACCTCATGCCCGCCGCAATGGCCGCCCGGGCCCGGCGCATCTCCCCCAACGACCGGGTCAACGTCGCCGGCATCGGCATCGGCAGCCAGGGAGGTGCGGACATCGACGCCGTGGCGGGCGAAGGCGGCAACATCGTCGCGCTGTGCGACGTGGACGCCCAATACGCCGCCAAGAAATTCGCGCAATACCCGAAGGCCACGCAGTTCCGGGACTTTCGCGTGATGCTGGATAAAATGGACCGCGAGATCGACGCCGTGGTCATCGGCACGCCGGACCATTCCCACGCCGTGATCGCCCTGGAGGCCATGAAACGCGGGAAGCACGTCTACTGCGAAAAGCCGTTGGCCCACACCGTCCAGGAAGTGCGCGCGCTCATGGCGGCGGCCCGCAAGCACAAGGTGGTCACCCAACTCGGCAACCAGGGGCATTCCAGCGGCTCGATCCGCCTCCTCTGCGAATGGGTCTGGGCGGACGCGATCGGGCCCGTCCACACCGTGCATGCGGGGTGCGACGCCTTCAAGGACGTGTATTGCCAGATCCGCAACCTGGACAAGCTGGGGCAGACCTACGAGGTGCCCAAGGAACTGGACTACGACCTGTGGATTGGCCCGGTGCCCTTCCGCCCCTACACCCCGTTCTGGGTTCACTGGAATTGGCGCGGCTGGCTGCCCTTCGGCACCGGAACCATCGGCGACTGGTTCTGTCACGTGATCGATCCCGCGTTCTGGGCGCTGGACCTCGACGCCCCGACCTCCGTGCGCGCGGAGGTGGCCGACTACGACCCGGCCAGCCAGGGCCTGACGTATCCACCGGCCACCACCATCACGTTCGAGTTCCCCGCCCGGGGAAAGCGCGGCCCGGTCAAAGTGGTGTGGCACGACGGAAACAACCCGATTCCCAGAATCGACGGCCTGCCGGTCGACGAGAAGCTCCCGGGCACCGGCGCCCTCCTCTGCGGCGCGCGGGGCATGATCCTGCACGGCTCCCACGGCGGCGGCGGATGCCGTATCCTCCCCGACAAGCTCATGGATGAACATTCAGGCAAGAACGCGCCGACCGAGAAGATCCCACGGGTGAAGAGCCATGCCTGGGACTGGCTCGAGGCCATTCGCGCGGGCCGACAGGCCGGATCCCACTTCGGCTACGGCGGTCCGCTGACCCAAACGGCCCTCCTCGGCGCCATCGCCATCCGGTTCCCCGGCCAGACCCTGGAGTGGAACGACCGCAAGGCGCGTTTCACCAACCACGCCGCCGCGAACGCCTACGTCAACCCGCCCTACCGCCGCGGCTGGAAACTCTGACGCGAGGACCGCGAGCCTCGCGGCGTACTCCCGCCTCACGATCCCTGGCGCCGCGGCGACTGAAGCTGTCCCCTACGCTCGGGCTGATTCTACGGGTCAAGTCGTCTGCGTCCGCGAGCGCGCGTGAGAGGAATCAAGCGAGGGGAACTCGCCCACGAGTTCCTTCGTCAGGACTGCCTGGGACTCAGTCACCTTGCCAGGCGCGTGGGATAGGCGACAGACGAATAGCCGCAAAGAGGCACAAAAAGCTCAAGAACCTCAGTTTCTGTGCCTTCTGTGCCTTTTCGCGGCTCATCGGTCTGTGCTCCAAACAACAGTCCTATCAGTAATGTACCGGCCAGAGCGCTCAGACGATGGTCACCCGGGTGCGGACCTGGTAGGGCAATCCCATGGCCTCGATGATCAGGGTCGCATCCCCGGCCGCCGGCCCCAGCGAGACGAAGAGCACTTGGTCCTCGTCATGGTTGATGACCGGATCGAGCCCCACGGCGTGACAGACCCCGGTCAGTTCCTTGGCCAACATCGAGTAGCCGAGCGACAGCAGCGCGTTCACCGGGTCGCGGGGCGGACGCCGATTGCGCCCGCGCCAATCGAACTTCCAGTCGTCCCGCTGCTTGAGCATCGACTCGAACTGCTCGAAGTACAGCGCCGCCGCTGTGCCTTCGATTCCCAGAAGTTCGTTCGGATCCGCGGCGCGCTCGGCGGCGTCGCGGAATCCGGCCAGGAGGCTCAGCACCCGATCCGGCACCTCGCCGTTGCGCATGAGCATCACCCGCTGGTTGTGGATCTTGGCCCGAATGATCTCGCGGGCCAACTGCAGCCGCACGCCGGGCAACTCGAACAGCCGGTACTGACCCCGACGCGCATCCACCCCGCTGGCGGGCAGACCGCGCAGCAGGCCGAGGAACCGACCCGCCGGCGAGAAATAGGCGACATCGATCCCAAGATCGAGACACGTCGCAGCCGCCTGGGCCGTCAATTGGACCGCTCCATAGCAGTAGATCGCCCGCACCTGCTGACCCGGCAACTTGCGCACCTCCTCTCCCTTCACGGACACGATCAACTGCTCGCCCCGATGGCCGATCATCGCCCCTGGCGTCTGCACCACCAACACCTCGCCGTCATCGCGATCCGGACGCGGTGGCTCGAGCGTGGGCGCCTTCTTCCCCGACTCGGCTGCGAAATCCAGCGCCTCGAGAATCTGGTCGCGCAACTGGTCTTCCGTCGGCCCGGCGAAACCGAACTGCAATTGACCCTCCGGGCTCGCCCTCCTGCCCGCCTTCGCCCACCAGAGCGACTCGTTCGGCAGACAAATCGGGTACGCGGAACAGTAGAGACAGCGTGCGTCGTTCTTGAGCGGCGGCGGACACTTGCCGCCGGCGGCCACCGCGCGGGCCTCCTCGATCGTCTTCCGCACCCGGGCGAACAACGCCTCGCTGAATTCTACGGGGACCCGCCGCTTGTCCGCCGCGTAGTAGATCGCGCCGCGCACCGGGTTGATGCCCTGCTCGCGCAACAGCAACGCGTGGGCGGCCACCTGGATTGCGTCCGGTTCCTTGGCTTCGCGCTGGCCTTCGGCGCCGCGGCGAGCCGAACCCTTCTTGTAGTCGATGATCTCCGTACCCTCGGGCCCGCCCTCGACGATGTCCACCACGCCAATGATGCCCAGCGCCTCGCTCTCGAGGCGCAGGCTGCGAATCTTCGCGCCCTCAGGCAGGCCGAGTTCCTTCGGATCCTCGAGCCTCGACGGCGCGTCCACGTTTCGATGGAGATGGCTGCCCGCCACCGTGTCCGCGTTTTCCTGAAAGACGTTCTCGACCCACTGGAAGTAGAACAGCCGCGGGCAATAGATGAAATTGTGCAAACGCCGCACCGGCATCGGCGGCTGCGCTTCGAGTCCGGCTTGGGTTTGAACCGGGGCGTCACTCATGTTGGGAGCGCTCCACCTTCTCCGCTTCCGGCCGTGGAGAGAAGGCAATGGTGCGGATGCGAGCAGCACAGCCCGGAAACTGCGCTCATACGTCGCCTCCCGATTCGAGCAACAGGCTCTCCGGCAAGCCTGTTAGCTCCCCGGCCGTACCGTCGGGTTGCCAAATGACGCGGCCATCTTCGAGCACGCGAACAATCACCCCGCGGGCGGAACCACGAAGAGTCTTCACGCGGTCGCCGGGTTTGAAATCGGACGAGCGAGACAGGCTCTCCACCGCGGCCACCATCAGATCCTCATCCAACGCCCCGGTGATGAAATGGGCAACGGCCGATGCTGCTTCCTTGCGCCGAAGAAGCGGAAGCTCCGAGAACAACGCCGTTCCCAAAGCACGGCCAATTTCGGCGAAGGTATTGCCGTTGAAAAAGAGAAACGGAGCGCGGCGATGACAGGATTGGAGGAACCGCAGAGTTTCCAGCAGGGTCAGCTCGGACGTGTGGATTCTCTGCCACTCCGCTGCAACCGCTCCGTGAGTCTCCGGGTTAACGCCTCGCTCCGCGCGGCCTCGTTCGCAGAGTCCTCCGTGGATCTGGGTGACAGATGCCCAGTCCCAGTTTTCGAGAAACTTGGCTCGGCTCTGTAGCGGTGCTGATTCGCCTCGGCTTCCTCGAGGATGTCCTCCGCCGTCAGGTGCTTCAGGAGGTCCAATCGCAGCTTCATCGCTCATAGATTACCTCTTCGCCCGCAAACTGGCAACCGGCGCAATCTCCTGCCGCTGCGGCGCGCGACCGGTCGCCTCGCCCTCCGCCCGTGTCAACCTGTCTGCCGGAACGTTGGCGCAGGCGGATCCCTGAGCTATTTGAACTGGCCGGTGGCAGTGACCTTGTGGCAGCCGCAGGGCCGGAATCCGCAGCGTCCCTCGCTGCACGGCTTTGTTCTGAGCTGGGGCGTCCCGCATGGTCACGGTACGGTCAGGCTGACATCATGTCTTCTGGGCAAGACGAGCCACGTTGATCGCCTCCGTGCGGCCAAGACAAACCTGCTGAACTCGACGCAGGAAAAGTCCGCGCTGGTACGCCCTGGCTTTTGTGACATCCGGCTCAGCCTCGCTACACGGATGATAGGCGTCTGCACTCGGCAGCCCGTCAAAATCCGTTCCGCCTGGAATCACCGCAAAGAACTCCGGGAACTCCGACGATTCGCTCGATTCATCCTCGCCGTTAGCCGGCTTCTCGCCCGCTGCTTGGCGCTGCTGCTCGGCGTTCACCGCCGCACTTCCGGCTTGGTCTTTCCGCAGCTCCCGACGAGGGTCATCTTCGGGGATGCGGAGCTTGAAACGGCGGACCTTGACGGAGTCGAGCGTGCGGTTGAGTTGGCGGGCGACGTCTTCGTCGGGCACTTTCCCCAGAAGGGAATCCTCCTGGAGGGACCAGGCGCGGCGTTGGGCATGGAACTTCGGGACCCCCAGGTGGATGCGACGGGATTTGGCGATCGTGGCCATCTGTTGAGCCGACACGGCACCGGGTCGGGGTCTTTACGGCTGTGGTTCGTCGTCATGATGGCGCCGGTAGCGAAACCGTCAAGGCGGCAGAATGCGCCCCGGAGCCGACAGAGCGCCCGTCCGCAGGGACGAAAACCGCGCGTGGACCAGGGACGATCGAACCGCCGGCGCCACTTACGCAAGGATCCGGGGTTCCTCCGCGGGCTTGCATTCGCCCCGCAACCCGCCACATTAGCGCGCATGGCTGTGCCGCAGGAACCCCTCACGCTGAGCCCGGAAGAAGTGGTCGAACTAAACCGCCAACTGTCCGACACCCGGCACAACATCAACAACCACCTGACCCTGATCTCGACCGCGCTGGAGTTGATGCGCCGGAAACCGGAAGCGACCGCCCGGATGCTGGAGAACATGGCGGATCAACCGCAGAAGATCCGGGACGAGATCGCCCGCTTGAGCGACGTTTTCGAGCGGGCGCTCCGGATCACGAAGGGCTAGCCGGTTCGACGATGGCCTCCGTGGCGCTGTGCCCGACGACCCGCACGCGCGTTCCTTTGTCCAACCGTTCCCCCTGGGTGATGACATCCAGGATCTCCTCGCCGAACTGCGCCTTGCCGCCGGGACGCAGCGGGGAGAGGGCCACGCCCACTTGGCCGACCTGCGCGGCCTGACGGCGAGCCTGGGCCGCCACGCTGACAACGCCGCTGGCCGCCTGCGAGACCATGCGCTCATACAACGCGGTCCGGGGCAGGACCCGACTCAGGATGGCCACCAACACCCCGGCCGCCGCGAAGGAGACCAGCAGTTGGCCGAGGGGAAAGCGGATCTGTCCCAGGCTCGGCAGGGTCGGGGCGCCGGGGTAGACATCGACCATCGCCATAACCAGCGCCACCAACATGAGAAGCGCACCCGCAATCCCCAGGAGCATGGTCCCCGGGAACAAGAACAACTCGAGCCCAACGAGCACCAGTCCCGCGACGAAAACCGCCAGCCACTCCATTCCGGACAGACCGGCCACGTAGCCCCCCAGAAAATACAGGGCGAATGCGACAATCCCCACCACGCCTGGGATGCCGAAACCCGGGGTCTTGAACTCTATGTAGATCCCCACGATGCCGATGATCAGCAGGATCGGGCTGATGGCGGCCAGCCAACTGCCCAGGCGCTCGGCCCCCGTGGGCTTCATCTCCATCCGGACCGCGTCGGCATAGCCCAGCGTCTCGAGCAACGCATCCAGCGAAGCCGACGTTCCGAGCGAAAGCAGCGGCCGCGGCGGGTTGCCATACTGCTTTGCCGCCTCCACGTCCGTCAGCGTCAGGATTTCTCCCTCCTTGTTCAGGACCACGCCGTCGATCTCCAACTGCTTGGTCATCTTGATCATGGCTTCGACCACCTCCTTGTTGTGGCCGTTCTTCTCGGCGCTGGCCCGGACCCGGGCTGCCACCGCGGAGACCATCTTGGCCTCCATGGTATCGGGCATCTTCTCGATCCCGCCCCCGCCGGGGGAGAGGAGGATGGGGGCGGCCGCCCCGATGACACTCTGGGGTGCCATGTAGATCTTCTGGGTGGCCACGGCGATGAACGCGCCGGCCGAGTAGGCGTCCCGGTTGACGTAAGTCACCGTGAGCCCCTGGAACTGGTCGAGGATGCTGATGATCTCCTTGGTGGAATCGAAGCGGCCACCGTTGGTTTCCATGTCGAGGACCAGGGCGTCGGCCTTGGCTTCCATGGCCGCCTTTACCCCGCGGCGTACGAGGTAGACCATCGGCGGCGCGATATCATCGCGGATGGGCAGAATGTAGACCCGGGGTTTGGCGGACGCGATCGGCCCGGGTTCGGGGCCCCCGGCGGTTGCGGGCCAGGCCAGGAGGAACGCCAGCAAGAACATCCAACAGCGGCTCATAGGCTCACGGTAACGGAGTTCTCCCCGGCTCGCAAGCCGGCAGGTCGAGCCCGATTCCCGCCGGACCGCCCGACGTCCCGGCGGGCAGCAGCACCACCCGCCGGACACGCTTCCGAACCTCTGACCGCCTCCCGCCAGCTCGCCGCCGCTGCGACCGCGGGACCGGTCGCGCTCGGGCTGTGAGATTCCGCATGCCGAATCGGCATCGGTGCAACTCGCGGTGCAGCTCGCGGTTGCCAACTGGTTGAGGTTGGTATAGGTTCTTTCACCGAATGGCTCTCAGCAAAGTTTCGACAGCCCTGCATTTCGTTCATCGCTCGGCGGCAAACACGCCCGAGTCGGCCGCGGAGACGTATTGGGTACCCAACACCGATGTCTACCTCACCGACGGCGGGTTGGTCATCAAGGTGGAGTTGGCCGGGATGCGCAAGGAGGACCTCGAACTCGCGGTCGAGGGGAACCAGTTGAAGATCAGCGGGCATCGCCCGGATGGGTGCCGGGCGGCCAAGTGCCAGTTCATGGTGATGGAGATCAACTACGGCCAGTTTGAGAGCCTCATCGAGCTGCCCCCGGGTTACGACCTCTCCCGCGCCCAGGCGGCGTATCAGAATGGATTTCTGCGGATTGACGTGCCCAAGCAGCAAACCGCCCCCAGCAAGAAGATGGTTGTGCCCATCACGTCCGGTGAGAGTTAAGTGATCTTTCGGGGCCGTCCGGCGTTGCCTCTCTTCGAATGGCCAATTCATGACCCCACCGGAAACCGAGTTCATCAACATCCTGGGACCCTCGAGCGGCGGCGACACCGCCTTTACGCGTGCCGGCGGCAAGGCGCTGCCGCAGGTGCTGCCCATCCTGGGGCTCTCCGACGTGGTCATTTTTCCCGGGATGGTCTCGCCGCTGTTGGTCGAGTCCACCTCGAGCATCCGGTTGATTGACGACGTGGTGGCGGGCGACCGGTTCGTCGGGCTGGTGTTGCAGCGCCGGCCGGAGGTGGAGGATCCGAAGCCCGGCGATCTCCACGACCACGGCTGCGCGGTGCGGGTGCTCAAAATGCTCAAGTTCCCGGACAACACCGTGCGCATCCTCGTCGAGGGACTGCGCCGCTTCCGGATCCAGCATTACGAAACCGAGGAACCCTACCTCCGCGCGCGGGTCGAAGTGGTGCGGGATGCCGTCGAGGAATCCGTCGAACTGACAGCCCTGACGCGGAACGCCCAGCGGGAGTTCCAGGAGATCATCAACCTGTCGCCGACCATGTCCGACGAGGTGCGGGTGGCGGTGCTGAACACGGAGCATCCCGCCAAGCTGGCCGACCTCATTGCCGCCAACCTCAACATGAACCTCGAGGAGCGCCAGCACCTGCTCGAGAGCGCCAGCGTCAAAGACCGTCTGAACCGCCTGCTCCCGCTGCTGGGCCGCGAACTCGAAGTCCTCGCCCTCGGCTCCAAGATCCAGAAGGAAGTCGCCACCTCGATGAGCAAGAGCCAGCGCGAGTTCTTCCTGCGCGAACAGCTCCGGGCGATTCAGCGCGAGCTGGGCGAAAGCGACCCCCTCTCCGCCGACATCAACAGCCTGCGGGAGCAGATCGAGAAACTGCAGCTCCCCGAGGATGCCCGCAAGGTCGCCTTCAAGGAAGTGGACCGGCTCCAGCAGATCCCGTCGTCCACCCCCGAACATACGGTCACGCGCAACTACCTCGATTGGATCGTCAGCCTGCCGTGGTCCAAACTGACGGAGGACAAGCTGGATATCGAGGCCGCCGCCCGGATCCTCGACGAGCAGCATTACGGCCTCACCAAGGTCAAGGACCGTCTCCTGGAGTTCCTCGCCGTCATCAAACTCAAGAGCCAGCTCAAAGGCCCCATCCTCTGCCTCGTCGGCCCTCCCGGCGTCGGCAAGACCTCCCTCGGCCGCAGCGTCGCCGATGCCCTCGGCCGCAAGTTCGCCCGCATCTCCCTGGGCGGCATGCGGGACGAAGCCGAGATCCGCGGCCACCGCCGGACGTACGTGGGCGCCCTCCCCGGGCGGATCCTGCAGAGCCTCCGGCGCGTCGAGAGTCGCAACCCGGTCGTCCTCCTGGACGAGATCGACAAGGTGGGTTCGGACTTTCGCGGCGACCCGGCGGCGGCGCTGCTCGAGGTGCTGGACCCCGAGCAGAACTGCACCTTCACGGACAACTACCTCGACCTGCCGTTTGACCTGTCGCGCGTGTTGTTCATCACCACCGCCAATTGGCTGGATCCGATCCACGCGGCGCTCCGGGATCGGCTCGAGGTGATCGAGCTCCCCAGCTACACCGCTTCGGAGAAGCTCCAAATCGCCAAGCGCTACCTGGTTCCCCGTCAGCTCGATGAGCACGGCCTCAGGCCCCACCAGGTTCGCCTGCCCGACCCGACCATTCGGCGGTTGATCCAGGATTACACGCGCGAGGCCGGGGTGCGCCAGCTCGAGCGGGAGATCGCGTCGCTGGCCCGGAAATCCGCGCGGCGTCTGGTGAGCGCGCCGAGCCCGGCCAGCCGGGTCACCATCCGACCCGGCAACCTGCCGGAGCACCTCGGTCCCCCGCGCTTCCTCTCGCAGATGGCCGAAGCCATCACCGAATGCGGCGTGGCCCTCGGCCTGGCCTGGAACCCCGTCGGGGGCGATATCCTCTTCATCGAGGCCTCCCGCATGCCCGGCAGCGGCAAGCTCCTGCTCACCGGGTCGCTGGGCGAAGTGATGAAGGAAAGCGCCCAAACCGCCCTCAGTTTCCTGCGCAGCCAGTCCAAGGTCCTCGGGCTCGACCTGATCGACTTCGAAAAGCACGATCTGCACGTGCACGTGCCGGCCGGCGCAACCCCCAAGGACGGCCCCAGCGCCGGGGTCACCCTCACCGTCGCCCTCGCCTCCCTCCTCACCCGCCGCCGGGTCCGCTCCGACCTCGCCATGACCGGCGAGATCAGCCTGCGCGGACGCGTCCTGCCCGTCGGTGGCATCAAGGAAAAGGTCCTGGCCGCCAACCGCGCCGGACTCCGCCAGGTGGTGCTGCCGGATGAAAACCGCAAGGACTGGGGTGAAGTCCCCGAAGAAGTGCGCAGCCGCATGAAAGCCCACTTCGTCCGGCGCGTCGACCAGGTCTTCCCCCTGGTGCTGCGCAAAGCATGAACCGCTTGTTCGTCCTCCTGGGACTCTGCGCCGCCGCCGCCACCTCGCTTCCCGCGGCCGATTCGACCCTTTCCCGGGGACAAATCCTCGTCAACGAACTCCGCGACGCGCGCCCCATCGAGGACATCGAAGTCCGCGGCGTGATCCGCCGGCGCGACGCGGAGGGTCGCCGCACGTCGACTCCGTTTCGCTATCGGACCCGCACCGGCGCGGAAACCTGGGAGACCATTTACGAGACGGAAGGCGGCGCGGGGGTTCCCGCCCAGCGGCTCACGGTCATTCACGCCCCTGGTCAACCCAATCGCTATCGTCTCGAGGGACTCCCCCCGTCCACCAACGCCCCGCCGCAAGAGCTGGCCGGCGACGCCGCCATGGTGCCCTTCGCCGGATCCGATTTCTGGCTGGCGGACCTCGGGCTCGAGTATTTCCACTGGGCCGAGCATCGGCTGGACGATGCGGCCCGGATCCGGATGCGGAAGGGGCGCCCCTGCAAGGTGTTGGAGAGTGTGAATCGGGCGCCCGGCGCGCGGGGCTACACCCGAGTGCGGAGCTGGATCGACCGCGAGACCGGCAAGCCGATCCTGGCCGAGGCCTACGGGTCCGACCGCAAGCTGCTCCGTGAATTCGAGATCGGCGGCGTCACCAAGGTCGACGGCGTCTGGCAGCTCAAGAACATGGAGATGCGCGATCTCCAAGCCGATTCCGTGACCGTGCTCGAGTTCCAATACGAGCAGCGGGCGGACGCGGATTGACTCCCCACCGGCTTGGGCTTTGGATCTCCGGCGTGTTTGCCGCCTTCCTGGCAACGGTGCTGTTTGCCCTCTCGGTGGTCTTCGCCAACCGGACGACCCGCATGTTGGGCGCCATCCGCGCCAACTTCGCCCGGGTCTGCGTCGCCACCATCCTCCTCGCTTTGTGGTCGCACGGCTTCGGCCAGGGGCTTGGCGGCGGTGGTTTTGCCTGGTTCTTCCTCAGCGGCTGCATCGGGTTCGGGGTGGGCGACATTGCCTTGTATCAAGCCCTGCCACGGATCGGGCCTCGCCTGACCGGCTTGCTGGTCCAGTGCCTGGCGGCGCCGTTCGCCGCTCTCGCCGAGTGGCTCTGGATCGGCACGCGCCTTTCCCCGCCGCAGATCCTCGCCGGCACCGTCATCCTCGCCGGCGTCGCCGTCGCCGTCGCCCCCGACTCCCGGGCTCCGGCGCCTCGACGCGGTTTCGGGGTCGGCATCATCTGCGGCGTGATCGCCGCGCTCGGCCAAGGCCTCGGCGCCGTTGTCAGCCGCAAGGCCTACGAGGTCATCGCCGAAGGCGGACAGCACGTGGACGGCATGACGGCCGCCTATCAGCGGATCCTGGGCGGGCTGTTGCTGGGCACCATCCCGGTGCTCTGGTTCTGGGCGCGCGAGCACATCCAGCGGCGTGAGCGGCGAGGATCCGTGTCCGCCGAGCCTGCGGCTGGTTCCCGCGCGCCCGCGCGCGGCGTCGCGTTCTGGGTGCTGCTCAACGCGCTGGCGGGGCCGACCCTTGGCGTCGGCTGCTATCAGTGGGCGCTGGCCACCACCCCCAGCGGCGTGGTGCTCCCCATCGTCGCCACGCTGCCGATCGCCGTCATCCCGTTCGCCTATTGGCTGGAGGGGGACCGCCCTACGTTTCGGTCGATCGCCGGCGGCTTGATCGCCGTGGCCGGCGCCGTCGCGCTCGCACTGATGAAACCGTGAAGCCCCTCATGGAGAGGCTGCCTGCCGGGACGGCAGGCGCTGGTCCGAAGGAGCGCGACCGGTCCCTCGGTCGCAGGAGCCACGAACCGGCGGGAGGTCGTTGGAGGTTCGGAGACGCGTCCGGAGGGTGGGCTGCTGCCCGCCGGGACGGCGGGCGGTCCGGGACGCGGCGACCAAGCGTCCGCCACTTTGGATCAGACGCGTTTCCCGTCCAGCAGTTGCCAGACGCGCAGGACCTCGGTGAGGCTCCAGGCTTGGGCATCGCAGCCCCGCGGCGCGTGAGGAGCGTCGCCATCGACAATCTCCGGCAGGTGTCCCAGGCAACCTTCGGCGAGGAGTGCGTCCACACTCCCGAGGATGGATCGCGCGGCGGCGACGGCTTCCGGGGCGAAATCCCAGGCGCAGGCCAGCGCCTCGCAGAACGTGGGGAGGGTCCAGACCCAGGCGGTGCCGTTGTGATAGGCGGGTTTGCGTCGGGTGTCTTCGTCGCCTTCGTAGCGGCCCCAGTAGGGCTGGTTGGGATCGTTGAGGAGCCGGCCGTCGGCGGAGCGGATGGGCAGCGGTGGCGTGACCGGGAGCGGCGCCAGCGAACGCAGCGCGCCGGGGACCAGCAAATGGCGCTGGGCGGCCTCGACACATCGTCGGGCGCGTTCACCGCGAACGAGGCGCAGGCTGATGGGAAAAAGGCTGTTGCTGCGGAGCGCGGTATCCGGAGTGGCGGTGCGCGCCGGCACCTGCGGGGCAGCCAGCAGGGCATCGGCAAACCACCCTTGGTCTTCAAGCCAGAACCAGGAATGGAAGGATGCCTCCGCCCGGTCGGCCAACCGAGCCCAAGCCTCGCCCGCGGCCGGGGCACCCAGCCGGTCGAGTTGCCGGAGCAGCCGGATCCACAACGCCTGAATCTCGATCGGGTAACCCGCACGCGGCGTCCCCGCGGGGTAGTTCGTGTCCATCCAGGTGAAATGACTCGGGCTCCAGATCAAGCCCGACTCCGGATCCATCCGGATTCCGTTCGGGGTTCCCCGGACGTAGTGAACAGCAATCGAACGGAGGACGTCCGCCACCGTTCGCCTGCCAGCGTCCACCGTCGTGGACCGAGGATCGTCGGCTCCCTCGCGCTGTGCTTGCGCGGCCAGTTCCTCCGCGACGATGCCATACCAGAGCGGAGCGTCGGAGGTGTCGCGGTTGGACGCGTTTTCGCCCTGGATGGTATTGGGCAAGGTGCCCTGCTCCTCGAAGCGCCCGAACGCCACGAGGAACTGCCGCACTTCGTCGACCATCCCGCCCGCCAGCAGGCCGCGGGCGCAGATCAACGTGTCGCGGCCCCAATCCAGAAACCACGGGTAGCCCGCAATGACGGTGCGGGCATCGTCGCGCCGCACGACGAAGTCCCCGGCGGCACGTCGCAGGTGGTGTTCGAAGGAAAGGCTGGTCCCGCCTGTCCGCTTCCCTGGTTGGCGGCCCGGGCTCATTCCCGCGGCCTCCGCTTCGCGCGCCGTCGGCGTGCGGCCGGACGGCAGCGCGCCTGGCGGTTCCGGCTCGGCCGACACCCAGACGGTGACGGGTTCCCCGGGCCGAAGCGGCAGGTCGAACCACCCTGGGCTGTAGGCATCGCCGCAGGGCTCCTGTCCGCGGCTGGCTTCGACGGGGTGCGGGATGTTGTGGGACCACTCGGGTGCGGGGTGATAGAGACCCGAGGAGGCGTGCACCCGGAGTTGCCGGTCCGGGGCGGGGGTGAAGGCGAAGCCGGGTTGGTCGGGCAGGGTGTGCGCGTGTGTGTGGAAGTGATGTTCGGACCCGCCGTTGCCCTTCGTCTCCGCGTGAAAGGACCGGTCCTCGATGTCGACCCGCACCGTGAGGCGGACGTCGGGAGCGGCTTGCTCGGCGGGGCCTAGTTCGGGGACGGGCAGCAAACCGAAGTGCAGCACGGTGGTGTTGGCGTCCGGCACCATCGCAGCCACGAGTTCGATGCCGGCGCGCCGGCCATCGCCGGCGGCAGCCCCGAAGGTCCAGCGGGCCGGGGGACCGGGATCGAAGTGGATCAGGTTGCCTCCGTTCAAGGGCGTGATGAAACCGCCGGCGTTGGCCCAGACCCGGACCCGTTTGGCGAAAACATGGCGATCGACCGGCAGACGCGGATGGAGGTTGGCGGCCAGCAGACAATCGTACTTGGAGGCGATGCGGCCGAGATCGACACCCATTCGCGCCATGCCGCCCCGGCCGTTGGTCAGGAGGACGATCCCGGATCGAAGCGCCTCCGCGCCGCGGGACCGCCCGCCGGGTTCGGCCGGCAGGCACTGCAACTGGCCGATGACCGGCGCGGCGGTTTCCACGCAGTGTTGCACCGTCAGCCGGGCCGGGCCGGCGGCAACGTGGGGCAGGAAACAGGCAACATGACCGCCCGCCATGGGAACCGACTCGGCGTTGACCACCCGATCGGAGCCCGGGCGGGTCAAGGTGGCGCGAAACGGGATTGAGTCCTGGACCAACAGCCAGTGCTGGGGAGGCACCAGGACGACCCGGCGCACGTCAGAGCGCTCCCAGACCACGACGCGGGGATAGGCTTCATGCCCCAGGGCCGATTGCAGCGCGCCCAGCAGGTCGCGTCGCGCCAGGTCCCGTTCGAGCTGGTCCGCGGCGCCGAGGGCCCGGCGCGGGTCAGCCGCAACGATTGCGGCCAGCTCGACGAAGCTGTGGGGACCGAGATCCTCCGATTCGAACCGGTGGCGGAGAGCCTGAATCCACCAGGCGGCGCGGGCGCGGGCGAGGCGATAGGGATCGCCCGTCAGCCCACGGGGCGTCATGCGGTCGGCGAGGCAATAGGCCGCGCCCGGGCCCAACTCGAAGCGAACGCCTCCGTCCGGTTGTCGGCGGACAACGGGAAGCGGCTGGCCGAGCAGCTCCTGCCATTCTTCGATCGGGATGGGCGCCGCGGCGGGAAGCGCGGAAGCGGGGAGGTCGAGCATGCCGGGCTTGTCGACATCGGTGTTGACCAGAACGAGGGCGCGGTCGAGGCCTTCGGCGGAATCGCGTTGCAGGGCGAGGATGTTCGAGGCTGGGGGGCTGAGGCGGGTGCAGCGGGCGCCATCGAGGAAGCAGGGGTGATCCGCCACGAGCCGGGTGAGTTGTTTCAATTCCGGGAGCAAATGGCCGGTGGCCTGCCAGTTGAGGCCGGTGCATCCGTGGACCTTGATTCGTTCGGTGGCGAGCCATTCGACCCCGCAGGTGAAGCCGAAGCCGCCGCAGAGGCTGGTCAGGGCGCACAACCGGTTGCGCAAAAGGGACCACGCGCGCCCCTTCCTGGCCAGGCGCTCGTTGTCATGCGTCTCCGAGTAGTGCACGAGAAGGCCAACCCGGCCGCTCTGCTTCAACGCGTGATCGAGGTAGCCGCTGACCTGGAACCCGGCGTATTCCTGGAACAGCTCCGAATAGGCCCATTGCATGCCGCCTTCGGTCAGGAGGCTTTCCGTGTCCTGCCAGGAACCGCCGAGGCCCTCGAGCAGAAAGACCGTGTCCGGGTACTCCTCGCGCACGCGGGCGATGAGGTATTGCCAAACCGGCATCGGCACCTGGTAGCCCGCGTCGCAGCGGAAACCGTCCACCCCGCGCCGGCACCAGGTGAGAAGGGCCGCCGCCAGGTGATCCCAGAGGTCTCTCTGCGAATCGTCCAATTCCACGAGGTCTTCCCACGTGACCCCCCACGCCCCCGGACTGACGAAACGACCGTCGGCGTCGCGCAAGTACCATTCCGGGTGCTGTTCCTGGAGGGCGGCGCTCCAGCCGGTGTGGTTGACGACGAGATCCAGAAAGAGCCGGGCGCCGTGGGCATGCGTCGCGCGGGCGAGCTCGCAAAACTGCTCCACCCCGGTCGTGCGCCGGTCGAATTCCACCAGGGCCGGATCGATCGCCGTCAGGTCCAAGGCCGCATACGGACTGCCGAAGCGCCCGAACCGCGCGTAGGTCGTTGGCGTCGGATTGACGGGCAGCAAATGGAGAATCCGGCAGCCCAACCCATCCACAATGTGCGGCAGCTCGCGCATCAGGTCACGCAGCTTGCCCGATGGCGGCAGCACCGCATACCCCTCCTTCTCCAGTCCCTGCAGACGCCGATGATGGCGCGGGTCCACCGTGGACGCCGCACCCCGGGTCGCTCCGAAAAGGCGGGGGAAGGCGCAGTAAATCGTGTTCGCCGAGCGACACCCGTTCGGGTGAACGCTGAT
>CAYSPU010000010.1:0-9696 GCA_964432995.1 uncultured Verrucomicrobiota bacterium | reverse complement strand
GCCTATACCCGGGACGCCGTCGACGGTCTGATCGCCGACGTCCGGTCCCTCGGGCCAGACCTGGAAGCCGCGGTCGTCCACCGCAAACGCTTTGGCGGGGAAGTAGCCCACCTCGTTGAGGGTGAACTCCACGCTCCAGGCGTCGCCTTCGCGCTGCATCGGGACATCCCGCCAGGAAAGCCCAAGCACCGGCCGCTGGCCACCGCGGGATTCCAGGATCTCCCGCCGGAACACGCTGCCGCGCCCCAGGCGGGTGCGCAGGTAGGCGCGCACCAACGGCCGCCCTTCCCCCTCCGCCGGGCCACGCAGCGTGAACCGGAGCCGATCGCCGACGAACCGCAGGACCCGCTCGCCGGTCGCTGGCTCCATCAGCAGGGTGTGCATGAGTTCCCCCTTTGGTTGTTGGCTGCCATCAGCCGGGCGCATGCCGTGTGACCGCCGGCGTCGTGGGCCGATGCCGGATCCGATCCGCCGTCCCGGGATCACCCCCGCACTCGATCGTCTTCGTCCGGGTCATGCGTAGCGTCAGGGTAGCCGGAACGCGCGTCGACGTCCACCCCGCGGTGGCCCCTCTCATTTGCCTTTCCTCGGGCACGTGTCAGGGGCATGCTGCCGGGCCGTCAACAACACCTCATCGCATCCATGAACATGATCCTGCGTCAACTCGGCCTCCGCCACCTTCGCCCGTTTGCGCCGGTCGGACTGCTGTTGGTCGGGACGGCGCTGTCCGCGCTCCGGTGCGCGGCCGCGGTGGAGCCCGTCTTCAACGTGGCCTTCAGACCGGACACCCGCGAGGTCGATGTCGAATACAAAGGGCGCAAGCTGTTGAACTACGTTCTGCGCCCGAGCCCGTTCAAGCCCTACGTGCGCGAACTCTACAGCCTGAGCGGCATCAATGTGCTGTTGGACGCCCCGGCCGACCATCTCCACCACCACGGCCTGATGTTCGCCATCACCGTCAACGGCACCAATTTCTGGGAGGAAATCCCCAAGGCCGGCTACCAGGTCGCCGGGCCGGAAGTCGACCGCCGCGTCACCAAACGGCCGGACGGACTGACGGCGGCGGAGTTCAGCCAGGAGTTGCGCTGGGTAGCGGCGAAAGACGCGCCGGCCGACGCGGCCGTCCTGCTCGAGCACCGCACCCTGACGGTCACCGTCGATGAGCCGGCCGGCGAAGTCGCCGTGCAGTGGAAGTCCGATTTCCAGGTCGGCCCCGGGACGGAGAAAGTCACCCTCACCGGCGCCGGCTATCACGGGTTGGGATTGCGGTTTCCGCCCCCGTTCGATCACACCGGCCGCCGCGCCAACTCGGAGGGCGCCGCCTACACCGCCGAAGCCCAGTGGGATGTCACCCCCGCCCGCTGGGCCTCGATGGCCCAGACCATCAACGGCAAAGACGTGACGGTGACCGTGTTCGACGATCCCGCCAACGCCGCCGAGCCGCGGTTCTTCTCCATGTTGAACCACTTCGCCTACATCTCCGCCACGCAGGGGCTGGACGAGAAGCCGCTCGTGTATGCGCGTGGCGACCGGTTCTCGCTCCGTTACCTGGTCACGGTGCACGCGGCCAACCGGACACCGGCCGAACTCAACCGCCGCCTCGAGCGATGGCTCAAGCCCTAGGGTGGAACTTGCGGTGAACCTCCCGCAGCCGGCTGCCCGCCACGTGAGTGTAGATCTCCGTCGTCGAGATGCTGGCGTGCCCCAACAACTCCTGGATCACCCGCAGGTCCGCACCGTGATCCAGCAGATGGGTGGCGAAACTGTGACGCAACATGTGCGGCGTCACGTTGCGCTGAATCCCCGCCAGCCGCGCCCGCCGCTTGATCCGCAGCCAGAGCGTCACCGGGGCGAATGGTGTCCCGCGTCGGGTCAGGAAGACCTGGCCGGTTGATCTGGGCGAGACCAACCGCGGACGCCCGGCCTCGAGGTACCGCCGGAGGGCGGCCACCGCCTGTCGCCCTGCGGGGACGACGCGTTCCTTGTTGCCCTTCCCAATCACGCTCACGAAGGCCGCGTCCAGGTGAAGTTGCTCGAGCCGCAGGGCGCTCAGCTCGCTCAGCCGCAATCCGGAGGCGTAGGCCAACTCGAGCATCGCCTGATCACAGAGGGACGACGGCGTTTCCGGTTGAATCGGGCGCAGCAGGCGCTCGACTTCGTCCGCGCCGAGCGCCTTCGGCAGGCGGTGCCAGCGGCGGGGAAGGGACAACTGCTCGGCGACGTTCCCGGGGAGCAGCCGTTCGCTCTCGCAGAATCGGTAAAAGGCCCGCAGCGCGGCGATCTCCAGGTAGACGGTCTCACCACTGAGGCGTCGGCGGGAGGCGGCTGCCCCCTGGGGCTCGGAAGCCCCCGGGGAGGATGTCGGGCGGCGGGGCGGGTACCGGCGTTTCTCGGAAGCCGGCCGTTCGCGTTCGTGCTCGAGGAATGCCATCAGTTGGGGCAGCCGCACTTCGTTCCAGCTTCGGATGCCCTGCGTCCCGGCCCAGGCGAGAAAGCGGCCGAGGAGGGCGGCGTAGGTCTTCTGCGTGTTCGGCGACTGCCCCCGCTCGTGGCGCAGGTATTGCAGGAAGTCCTCGACGAGGGTTTCCATGGTGCAGACCGGCATGCGATTTCGGACTGGCATGAGTGTGGCGGCCCGAGGCCGGCGAATCGACACCAAAAAGACCAAGTCACGCGAACGCGCTGCGCCTTGAAGATCACACGTTGAGCGGAAGCAGTAGCTCAAACCAGGAAGTTCGATGTTCCATGGCTCGGTCGGCAGCTCCTCTCGAGCCGCAGCAACGGGTATCCGCGTTCTGCTGCGCGTCGATCCCGCGGCCGCGGGACGCGGTCTGGAAGGGGTGTGGTTCCGAAGGGTTCACCAGGGCGTGTGACCGGAGCGCGACCGGTCCCTCGGTCGCAGCAGCAACGAGCGGGCGGAAGGCGGTCGGAGGTTCGGAGGCGTGTCCGGCCGGTGGGACTGCTGCCCACCGGGACGGCGGGGCGGTCCGCCGTCGGAGCGCGACCGGTCCCTCGGTCGCAGCAGCGACGACAGACCCGGAGACCCACGAACGTTCGCCCGCGCCTCCCCCTGCCGGCGGTTCCATCTGCACTCGGGGCGACACCGGCGGGGGTGAAACCGGGCGTTGCAGGTTGGCTTCCGAGCCGCCATGATCCCGCCGCGCAATGCGCTTGCCATGAAATCCACCGCCTACGACTTGCTCCTTCGTCGACTCCAGCGGCAGCCCCGCGTGTGGCTGGTCACCGGCGCCGCCGGCTTCATCGGGTCGCACCTGGTCGAGACCCTCCTCCGCCAGAACCAGCGGGTGGTTGGGATGGACAACTTCGCCACGGGCAAGGCGGGTAACTTGCAGGATGTGAAGTCGCAGGTGGGGGCGGCGGCCTGGCGACGATTCCGCTTCCTGGAGGGCGACATCCTGGACCTGGCGACCTGCCGCCGGGCGTGTCGCGGCGTCGATTATGTCCTGCACCAGGCGGCGCTCGGTTCCGTGCCGCGGTCAATCGAGGATCCGGTGACGAGCCATGCGAGCAACGTGACCGGGTTTCTGAACATGCTGGTCGCCGCCCGCGACGCGCGGGTCCGGCGATTCGTCTACGCCTCCAGCAGCGCCATTTATGGTGACCACCCCGCGCTGCCGAAAGTCGAAGCCCAGATCGGAGAGCAACTCTCCCCCTACGCGGTCACCAAGCGCGTCAACGAGCTCTACGCGGCCGTGTTCGCCCGTTGCTACGGTCTCGAGACCGTCGGCCTCCGCTACTTCAATGTCTTCGGCCCCCGCCAGGATCCCGAAGGCCCCTACGCGGCCGTGATCCCGATCTGGGTGGCGGCGCTGATCGAGAACCGGCGCGTCTACATCAATGGGGACGGCCGGACGACCCGCGATTTCTGCTACGTGGCCAACGCCGTGCAGGCGAATCTCCTCGCGGCCACGGCAACACGGCCGGACGCCGTCAACCAGGTCTACAATGTGGCCTTGAACGAGCGCACCAGCCTGAACGACCTCCTCGAACTGCTGCGCCAACGCCTGCTCCCCCACTGCCCGCACCTCAAGGGCTATCGACCCGCCTACCGCGAGTTCCGGGCCGGGGATGTGCGCCATTCCCAGGCGGACATCCGCCAGGCTCGTCTCCGGCTCGGCTATGTGCCGACGCACCGGATCCGCGACGGGCTCGACGAGGCCATCGAGTGGTACCGCCAGGCCCACGCCCGCTCCCTCTCCCCTTGAGGGCGTCATGAACCCGCTGGATTTCCTCGACGAACTGTTGGTCTGCCGCCTCGACGCGCGGCCCCGCAAGATCGAACCCTGTTCCCTCATCATCTTTGGCGCCAGTGGCGATCTGGCCGCGCGCAAACTCGTTCCCGCCCTCTACCACCTGTTCCAGGAACGCCAGTTGCCCGCGCCATTCCGCATTCTGGGAGTGGCGCGCCGGGCAAAGACCGATGCGGAGTGGCGCACCGAGCTGCGGGCGAGCCTCGAGCGCTTCTCCCGGAGCCAGCCGATCGATGACGCGGCCTGGACGGCTTTTGCGCAGCTCCTGGGCTATTGCCCGGGTGACGTGACCGACCCCGCCCTCTTCGTCCGCCTGCGCGAGCGGCTGGCCCTGGAGAAGGATGAGCGCCTCCGGAACCGCATGGTGCATTATCTGGCAATGGCACCCGGCCAGTTCGCGGCTGCCGTGAAACAACTGTCCGCCGCCGGCCTCCTCCGCCCGGAGCAGACGGCGGACGCCTGGAGCCGGGTGGTGCTCGAAAAACCATTCGGACGGGACCTGGCTTCGGCTCATGCGCTCAACGACGTTCTCATGCGGCATGTGCACGAGCGGCAGGTGTTCCGCATCGACCACTACCTCGGGAAGGAAACCGTTCAGAACATTCTGATGTTTCGCTTCTCGAACGCGATCTTCGAGCCGCTCTGGAATCGGCAGGCGGTCGATCACGTCCAGATCACCGTGAGCGAGAAGCTGGGGGTTGGGAGCCGAGGGGCGTTCTACGAGGAAGCCGGGGCCCTCCGCGACATCGTGCAGAACCACCTGCTGCAGGTGTTGGCCCTCATCGCCATGGAACCGCCCGTCAGTCTCGAGGCCGAGGCCATCCGCGACGAAAAGGTCCGCCTGCTCAAGTCGATCCGCTCTCCGGCGCTGGGCCCCCTCGAGGGAGTCGCCGTGCGCGGGCAATACGCGCCCGGGGCCGTGGACGGCCGGCCGTGCACCGGCTATCGCCAGGAGGCAAACGCCAACGCGGAATCGTCGGTGGAGACCTTTGTGGCCTGGCGGCTGTTGATCGACAACTGGAGGTGGTCGGGCGTCCCGTTCTATCTGCGGTCGGGCAAGCGGTTGCCGCTCACCGCCAGCGAGGTGCGCGTCCAGTTCCGGCCCACGCCGAACGTCTTGTTTGCCGCCCAGTGCGGCCCCAAGCTGGCTGCCAACGCCATCACGTTGCGGCTCCAGCCCAACGAGGGCATCTCTTTGCGGTTCAACGGGAAGATCCCGGGGGCCAGCATGGTGATTCGCCCGGTCCGGATGCACTTCAGCTACGACGCCGAGTTCGGGGCCTATACGCCGGAGGCTTACGAGCGGCTCCTGCTCGAGGCGATGGCCGGGGATCCAACACTCTTCATCCGCCGCGACGAGGTGGAAGCATCGTGGAGCTTGGTGGACCCGATTCGCGAGGCTTGGGACCGCGAACCGCTGCACCCCGAGAACCTCTATCCCGCCGGCACCTGGGGGCCCCCCGCGGCCGATGCGCTCCTGACCCGACACGGTCATGCATGGCGAAACCCGGAAGCGATGTGACCGGACACCCGCCACGCGGCGGCCGAAGGCGCGGCGCCGGTTCGTCGTGATTCGTCACCAGTCAGACCAGGGCTTGGCACGGTCGGTCGCCGGGCGCTTGCTCCGCAGGATCCGCACAGGCGACGTCCGGACGTTGGCGCTCTCCGGAGGTCGGATTGCCGGTACACTGTTCCAGGCTCTGGCCCAAGCCCCTGCCGCCGCCCGGTGGCTTCGGACCGTCGACCTCTTCTGGGCCGACGAACGGTGTGTCGGGCCCGACGACGAAGCCAGCAATTACGGGCTGGCGCGCCGGCTTCTGCTGCAGCCACTGGGGATCACCGGCGAACGCGTTCACCGTTTGCGCGGCGAGCTGCCGCCGCACCAGGCGGCGCGACGCGCGTCGACCGAACTCCGTCGAGTTGCCCGGAAGACCCCCAGCGATCGCCTTCCGGCCCTCGATCTCGTGTTGCTCGGCATGGGTGAGGATGGGCACGTGGCGTCCTTGTTCCCCGGCGCGCCAGAGCGCTCGAAAACGAACCGGGCGGCGTACGCTGCCGTGATCGGTCCCAAACCACCGCCACGGCGGTTGACGCTGACATACCGCTCACTGGCTGCGGCGCGGGAGGTCTGGGTAGTCGTCGCCGGTCCGGGCAAGGAAGCCGCTCTGGGCGAGTCCCTCCGGCCGACGGGCACGACGCCGCTGGCGCACCTGCTCCGACTGCGCGCCAAGACCGCAATCCACGTGTCGCCGGGCGGTGCTGACTATCGCCGGGCCGCGATTGGAGGAGCGATAAGGTCTCGACCCATGTTGAATCGCCCGCGGACTGGTTCTCCATGAACGAGTTGCATCGATTCGCCGCTCCCCCCTGCCGCTGTTTGAACGGTTTGCCGAGTCTCCCTGTCAAAGCGTCGACGGATTAATGGACGCTGTCCTCACGGGTTGGCAGAGAGGTCCTGCGCGCGGTGAGGTGGACAGCGAGATTGGGTAGCCTCATCGCATCTCCTGTGCGCAGTGGTGAGTGCGCGATGACCTCGTCACCAGCGGAGCCGGAGAAATCCGGCTCTTTCGCTGTACTGCGGAAGCCTGCAGACCGTGCCGGAATTCGGCGTTGCTTGAGGGGCCACCCGCCGATAGGGTACGTCCCCGATCAGAGATCGCGATTGCCCGGACACCCCCCTCTTCGCCCGGATTGCCGTCCGGGCGCTGAGGCCCGCGGCTGGCGGGGAAGATCTTATGAAACACTACCTCGATTTCGAAAAGCCAATCGCTGAGCTCCAACGCAAGCTGGAGGAGTTGCGTCGGCATCCCGAGACCCATTCGCTGGACGTGTGTTTCGAGGAAGAGATCGCGCGTATCGAACAGAAGATCGAGGAGACGCGTCGTCAGGTCTTCTGCAACCTCAGCCCCTGGCAGCGCGTCCAGTTGGCGCGCCACCCCCGGCGGCCGTACACCCTCGACTACCTGCGCCTGGCCTTCAGCGGGTTCATGGAGCTGCACGGAGACCGGCTCTACTCCGATGACCGGGCGATGGTCGGCGGCTTTGCCCAATTGGGCGATCACCTGGTCGTGGCCATCGGGACCCAGAAAGGGCGCGACACCAAGGAGAATATCCTCCGCAATTTCGGCTCCGCCCATCCGGAAGGATACCGCAAGGCCCTGCGCCTCATGCGCCTGGCCAATCGCTTCAACCTCCCCATCGTTACTCTCATCGACACGGCAGGCGCCTACCCGGGCGTGGGAGCCGAAGAACGCCACATCGCCGAGGCCATCGCTGTCAACCTCCGCGAGATGATGGTATTCGAGGTGCCCATCGTGGCGGCGGTCATTGGCGAGGGCGGCTCCGGCGGCGCGCTGGGCATCGGCGTCGCCGACCGGGTGCTGATCCTCGAAAACGCTTACTACTCGGTGATCAGTCCGGAAGGCTGCGCCGCCATCCTGTGGAAGGAACGCTCCGCCGCCCCCAAGGCGGCGGAAGCCTTGCGCATCACCGCGCGCGATCTGCTCGAGCTTCGGCTTGTCGACGAGGTGATCGAGGAGCCCTTGGGCGGCGCTCACAACAATCCCGAGCAAGCCGCCGAGAACCTCAAGAAATCCATGCTCCGGCACTTGGGCGAACTCCTGGCCATGCCCGCCCAGGACCGTCTCCGGCAGCGCTACAAGAAATTCCGCGCCTTCGGGCACTTCGAAGAGAAGGAACCGGCACCAGCAGCCTGAAACGACAGAAAGCCCCTCGTTTTTGGCTGGGGAATTTTGGTCGGAGCGACAGGATTTGAACCTGCGACGTCTTGGTCCCAAACCAAGTGCTCTAGCCAGGCTGAGCTACGCTCCGACGCTGGACCGATTATGGACAGAGCCGGTCGGGGGTGCAAAGCCATTTTCGTTGCTTGGGCAGAGGCGGAGACTCGGGCGCGCCCTCGATGGCGGGGAGCTTACATTTCCTGGCCTGGGCGCATATCTCGCTCAAGTGACTGCACTCAGGGCCGCTCGGGCCCCGCGCGGCGTCGGGTCGTTGTGCCAGGTTCGACAACTGACGCCATCATTTCAACTGGTGCTGAGGATCGGCATCGCTCCTGCTATGGAGGCGGTTTGTCAGAAGGACGAAACGCACTATGGCAGCGCGAAAGTGGAAATCACCGATGTTGAGAGGCCGGGGCCTGAAGACCATCAATGCCCTGCCCGCGCTGCCTCCGCCCGCTCGCGGGGTAGGGTGCGTCACGGAACGCAACGCGCAGCGTCCCCAGCGCAAGGCGCTTGAACGCCCGCAGTGGCACGTGCCGGGATTCGAGCAACTGTCTCTGTTGGACCCTCGTCGTCGCTAGCAAGCGCTTGTTCCCCAGCCAGTTGCGAAGTGGAGAACCGCCACTTACGGCTGCGTCTGTCTCCGGCCCTTCCTCTCTCCTTCCGCAGAGAAGCGGTTCACGGCATTGAGGTAGGCGCGGGCGCTGGCTTCGATGATGTCCGTACTTGCCCCTTTTCCCGTTGTCCAACTCCCCTCGCCGAAGTCCACTTTGAGGGTTACTTCACCCAGCGCGTCCTTTCCCTGGGACACAGCCCGCAGGCTGTAGTCCATCAAGCGCCCGTGGGTTGAGGTGAGGCGGTCGATTGCTTTGAGGGTGGCGTCCACGGGGCCGTCGCCGGTTCCGGCGTCCTGGAGCAGTTGCGGTTTCTTGCCGACCTTGTGCAACCGGACGGTGGCGGTGGGGATCGCGCTGGTGCCGCTGCTGACGTGGAGGTAATCCAGCGTCCAGGTCTCCTGCACTCCGGTGATTTGTCCTTCGACCAGTGCGGTCAGGTCATCGTCGTAGACGAATTTCTTCTTGTCGCCGATCTCCTTAAACCTTGCGAAGATGGCGTTTACGTCCTCCTCGCCCATGCGGAAGCCGAGGTGATTCAGTCGGGCGGCGACGGCGGCCCGGCCGCTGTGCTTCGTGAGGGGCAGCTCTGTCTGTCCCCAGCCCACGTCCCGGGGATCCATGATCTCGTAGGTCTCGCGTTTCTTGAGGATGCCGTCCTGGTGAATTCCAGCGCTGTGCGCGAAGGCGTTCTCGCCCACGATGGCCTTGTTCCGCTGGACGTTAAGCCCGCTCATGCGCGCGACCAACCGGGAGGCCTTGACGATCTCGCGGCTCTCGACGCCGGTGGAGTAGCCGCCGAAGAAGTCGCCGCGTGTCTTCAGCGCCATGACGATTTCCTCGAGCGAGGCGTTGCCCGCGCGTTCGCCGATCCCGTTGACGGTGCACTCCACTTGGCGAGCTCCCGCATGCACGGCGGCCAACGAGTTGGCCACAGCAAGGCCAAGGTCGTTGTGGCAGTGCACACTGATGCTCGCCTGCCCCGTGCGAAACTCCGGCACCGCGTCGTGCAAATGACGGATCAGTTGCCCGAACTGGTCGGGAACAGCCCATCCCACTGTGTCCGGGATG
>CAYSPU010000009.1:23568-46520 GCA_964432995.1 uncultured Verrucomicrobiota bacterium | reverse complement strand
AGCTCGCCCCGCACGTGCACGCCATGAAGCTGAACATCTCGCAGGCCCTGGGGATCAACCCCAAGCGCGTGGGAATCAAGGCCACGACCAACGAACTCCTCGGTTTCATCGGGCGCGAAGAAGGAATTGCGGTCATGGCCGTGGCCGGGGTCGACCTCCCCCAATAGTCCATGGGCGTCAAGTCGGAGATTAGCTGGAAGCGGCGGGGAGAGGACGGAGTTCGGCGCGAGGTCTACGCCCGCCGAGCGAACTTCATCTGGAGCTTCTTCGTGCGCGAGCGGCGATTCGATTGCTGGGAACCCCTCAAACAACCGCCACTCGAGGACTGGATCGAACTGCTGGACGCGGTCCGGCGGCGGGTCCAGCGCCGGCTGCTGCAGCCGGACGACGAAGAGCGCCTCCGTCGGACGATCGTGGAGCGGTTCCCCGAGGCGAAGGTCTGAGCATCCTGACCGATGAAGGCTCGAGGCCAGAAAGCGACATTGACGCCCGGGACGGTTGGTCCCCAAGATGCCGCAACCCGGAACTCGCGGAGTAGCCTATGAAGACCAAACTGATGGTCGTCGATGACGACCAGAACATCCAGGACGTGCTGCGGACCCTGCTGGAGGCGGAGGGCTACGAGGTTCTGAGTGCCGGGGACGCCGCCCAGTTGCAGGCGACGTTCGGCGGACCGCAACCTGGCGTGATTCTGCTCGACCTGCAGCTTCCCGATGCCCACGGCATCGACCTCCTGCCCGCCATCAAGGCGCCCTGGCCCGACAGCGAGGTGATCATCGTCACAGGGAATGCCACCATCGATTACGCCGTCGAGGCCATCAAGTGCGGCGCGTACGATTTCATCAGCAAACCGTTCGACAGCAAGCGCCTGACCGTCACCGTCAAGAACGCACTCGAGCACAAGCTTCTGCGCGACCAGACCAGCAGCCTCCGCCAGGCTCTCGCCGCCATGGCCGGCGGCGCCGCCCCGGTCTTCCAAAGCCCCGCCATGAAGACCGTCGTCCGCACCGTCGAACGCGTCGCCCCCAGCGACGTCTCCATCCTCATCACCGGCGAAAGCGGCGTCGGCAAGGAGATCATTACCGACCTCATCCATGCCCTCAGCCCGCGCGCCCAGGGCCCGCTCATCAAGGTCAACTGCGCCGCCCTGCCTCACGAACTCATCGAAAGCGAACTCTTCGGCTCCGTCAAAGGCGCCTACACCGGCGCCCAGGCCGACCGCGAAGGCCTCTTCCGCCAGGCCGACGGCGGCACCCTGCTCCTCGACGAAATCTCCGAAATGCCCATCGACACCCAGAGCAAACTGCTGCGGGTGCTCCAGGAAAAGGAAGTCCGCCCCGTCGGCGGCCGCACCAGCTACCGCGTCGACACCCGCCTGGTCGCCGCCACCAACCGGGTTCCCGACGATGCCATCAAAATCGGAAAGCTCCGCGAAGATCTCTTCTACCGGATCAGCGCCATTTCCATCGCAATCCCCCCCTTGCGCGAGCGCCGGGAGGACGTGATGCCGCTGGCCAACTCCTTCCTCCAACGCTTCGCCGCGCAGGCCAACCGCACCATCACCGGTTTCTCCCCGAGCGCCATGGACCTGCTCAAGAAACACCCCTGGCCCGGCAACGTCCGCCAACTCCAAAACGAGGTGCAACGGGCCGTGCTCATGACCGACGGCAGCGTCGTGGAAGTGCGCGATCTCTCGATCAGCGTGCCCGCCTCCGCGCCCGAGGACGACGCCAACCTCACCCTCATGGAAGCGATGGAGCGCAACACCATCGTCCAGATGCTCAGAGAGACCAACGGCAACAAACTCGAAACCGCCCGCCGTCTCGGCATCGGCCGCCAGACGCTCTACAACAAGATCAAGGCCTACAATATCCAGGCGTAGATCCCGGACCTCAAACCTTTGTCGACGCCTTCGTCGCCACGAACCTCTGTCCTGAGTTCCGAACTCCGAGCTACGGTTCAGGGGGAGCCGCCCCTTCCTGGATCCGGCGGAGCGCCCGGTGCATCAGACCGTTGCTCGCCAGCACCCGGTAGGTGTCGGCCCCGGCAACCGCCGCGTGGTCGAAACAGCCCCCGGCGCATTCGAGGATCAAGCCGCCGGCCGCAATATCCCACAGCCGCACGCCCGTCTCGAGGTAGGCGTCAAATCGCCCGCTCGCCACATACGTCAAGGCCAGCGCCGCCGAACCCATGATCCGCAACTTCCGGACCCGGTGAATCAGGCCCGAGAACACCGGCAGCATCCGTTCCAGCGATGCCCGGTGCTTCGCAAACCCGACCGTAATCACGCTCTCCGCCAACCGCCGCCGCCGGCTCACATGGATGATCCGCCCGTTCAACCGCGCCGGCCGGCCCCGCACCGCCGTCCACAGCTCGTCACAAAACGGGTCATACACCACGCCCACCAGATTCTCGGGCGCCGCCACCGCGGTGTGCGATTGACCGCCCGCGCCCTGGAGCGCGATCGCCACGCAGGCGTGCGGGATGCCGTAGGTGTAGTTCACCGTCCCGTCGATCGGATCCACCACCCAACGATAAGAGGCATCCGGGTTGCCGGTGATTCCTTCTTCACCCAGCACCGCGACGTGCGGGAACACACCCCGCAGCGTCCGCTCGATGCGGCGCTGGCAGCGAACGTCCAGTTCCAGCTTGATGTCGTGCTGGCTGGCCGCATGCACGCGTTTGGCCGAATGCAGGTTGTCGCGCAGCAACTGCCCGGTCGCTCGCGCCGCATCCACCGCGCACGCCAACGCTTGCTCCAGATCCACCTTCGCCTCTCGTGGTTGCATGACCGAGACTCAAACCGATGTGGCCGGCCACGGCAAGCTTTGACCCGGATTCGGCCCGACGGAAAGTGCCGGGCGCCGTCGAGGCGTTGGTCCTCCGAGCCGTCTTCGCGCTCGACACCGCGATCGGCGATGCTATTGAGCTGACGGACCATGACCTCAAAGGAACGCATGTTGCGGGCGCTGGCACTCGAGAAACCCGACCGCCTGCCCGTTACCATCCACCAGTGGCAGCAGTACCACCTGGACACCTACATGCAGGGCATGGACCCGCTCGCCGCGTTCCAAGCCTGCGGCTTGGACGCCTCGATTCAATACTTCGAAGCGATGGGACAGTTCTGGATCCCCGACGCGGAGAAGCACCTCGTCTCGACGCCGGACTGGCGCGAGGAGATCGAGGTCGTTCAGGACGATCCGGACGACAAGCTCGTGCGGCACACGATCGTCACCCCCGGCGGCCGGCTTACCTACCGGACCGGCGGCAACCGCACCACGACCTGGATCACGGACTATCTCATCAAGCGGCATGAGGACGTCGAGTTGATCGAGAGATACATGCCGGTGGCGAAGCTCAACCGGCAGGCCGTCGCCGCCGAATACGACCGTCTTGGCGACGCCGGCATCCTGCGCGGCTTCGTCTGGGGCGACCAAGCCGGTTGCTGGCAGCACGCCTGTTGTCTCATGGCCGAGGAACAGCTCATCATGGAATGCCACGATCACCCGGACTGGGTGCATCGTCTCCTGCGCGCCTTGCTCGAACGCAAACTCCGGTTTATCGAGGAATCGCTTGTCGGCGCCAAGTTCGATCTCATCGAAACCGGCGGCGGCGCGGGGAGCGACACCGTCATCTCGCCGAAGCTCCACCGCGAGTTCTGCCTTCCTTACGACCGGCGGATTCACGACGCGTTGCACCGGGCCGGCCACCGCGCCACGTATCACACGTGCGGCGGCATGATGCACATTCTCGACCTCATCGTGGCGAACGGCACCGACGCCTCGGAAACGCTCGCCCCACCCGGTGTCGGCGGCAATATCACCCGTCCAGAGGAAGTCCATGCCGTCTTCGGTGGCCGGGTCGCCATGATCGGCGGCATGGACCAGTTCAACATCCTGACCTCGGGTGGGACGGAGGAGATCCGCCGCGAGACGCAGCGGCTCTTCGCGGGCTTCGGGCCGAACGGCGGCTACGTCTGCTCCGCCTCGGATCACTTCTTCGACACGCCGGTCGAGAACCTGAAGGCCTTCGCCGATGCGGCAAAGGACTGTACTTACTGATAGAGTGTCCGACTCTGACCGTCCGACACTCTGTTAGTCGGCGGATTCCCCACCTCTTCGGCGTCCTGGCAAAGTGCGGGACTTCAGGAGGCGCTGTATCCCGGAGGGCTGCTTCGACCCCACGGCTGCGGAGCGCCGCGTTGTACGCGGCCAGAAGCACAGGTGCCGATGACTGCCCACAAGCTGACTAGAGTCCTTGAAGTTCAAAACACGTTGTTGACAGATCAAGTTCTGAATTCGGCGTTTCAGGATTCAAGGACTCTATAGGCGAGGCGGCGGCAGAGGCGGAACCGAATGGCCGTCAGATGTCCGAGTCAAGTTGAACAGCCATGGTCTGAGGCGCCGCCTCGCTGGAACTCGGCGCTTGGGCCGGCGAAGGCGCCAGGATGGGGCAGTTCAAGGCGTGCCTGAAGGCAATTGGGCGAAGGATAACGCTCGGCAAGAAGGAGCGAATCGAGTAACCAGCGGTCAACCATGCTGGAACTTGTCTCGCCGCCCTCACCACGACCCTCTACCGGGGCGCATCGCGTTCTGACGCAGAGCCAGTCCGGCGTGCGCTTGCGGTCCGTCTGCGGCTGAGAAGAGCTGCGGTCCGGGGGCAGTGCCGAGATGCGCACCTCTCCTGCCCGGCGGTCCGGGCGCACTCGCCAGGGACCTGGTCTTCAGCTAGAAAGGCGGCATGATCTACCAGCGTGAAATTGAGGTCCAGACCTCGGGCCACCGCGAGATGCACGATGTGACAGATGAGGTCAGGCGAATCGTGGCTGCCTCCAAGGTGCGGTCGGGCCTGGTCCATGTTTTCAACGTCGGCAGCACCGCCGCCCTCGGCACCATCGAATTCGAACCCGGGCTCGAAAAGGACCTTCCCGAGGTTCTGGACAAGTTGATCCCGCCGAGCCGCAACTATGGCCACGAGCTGGCCTGGCACGATGGCAACGGCCATTCGCACCTGCAGGCGACGTTGCTGGGGCCTTCGCTCACCGTTCCCATCAGCGAGGGCAAGCCGGCGCTGGGGACGTGGCAGCAGATCTTCCACCTCGAGTGCGACGTCAAACCACGCCGGCGGACTCTCGTGGTGACCGTCATGGGGGAGTCGTGACCGGGTGCGGACCGCCCGACGTCCCGGCGGGCAGCAGCCTCAACCGCCGGACGTGCCTCCGAACCTCCGACCGTCTCGCGACGGCTCGCCGCTGCTGCGACCGAGGGACCGGTCGCGCTCCGTCGGGCCGCCCGTCCCCAGGCGCAGAAGGCCCCGATGCAGACGAGCACCTCGATTCCAGAGATCGCGCGCGACCCCAAATTTGCGCTCAAGCCCGGCATCGCCGCTCCAGCGCGTGCCCTCGATACTTGCCCACCGCGTTACGATATGGGGCGTGCGCGGACTTGGCTAGATCCCAATCCGCGGGTTCCTTCTCCACCGTTTGTACAGGATCCCGCCGCTGAAGCGGGATCTTCCCTTAGCCGACAGAACGTCCGTCAGCAGCAGCGCAGACTGCGCGTTGACGGAGGCCGGCCGAACCGCCAGCGCCCGTTACGCGAGGATCCGGGCACGCACTCGGCGCTTGCCCGGGGGCTGATTCCGCGTAGGGTATCACGAATTCAAATCGTATGAACAGTCATTGCTCTTCCGATTCGCGTCATTTGATCCGGGCTTTCCTCGGGGCGTTGGCGACCGGCCTCGTGCTGGTGGCGGCCCGCGCGGCCGACGGTCTTCTGCCCCAACCGTCGCAGGCGTTCACTTCCAAGGCGGCGCTGGTGATCTATGTGGATTCGCTCGCCGTCGACCAGAGCGGCATTGGCAAGGCGATCGACGAGCGGATGAAGGGCTTGACCAGTCAGTTTGCGGCAATGCCCGGCATGCCGACAGGCCTGGCGTCGGAGATGGAGGAATTCGCCAGCCTCAAGGACGCCACCCTGGCGGAGTTGGTGGTGATCGTCGAAGGCAGCAAGGCGTTCGATCGGATCGGGGAAAAGGAGATCGATCCGGACGCGAACCTGCTGGTGGCGGGGCGCATGACGGGGACGTTCGACACGGAGGCGTTTCTGGCCGAAGCCAAGGCCGCACTGGACAAGGAGAAGGCAGGTCTGGGAGACAAGGTCGCCGCGACGCGGTCGAAGGTGGGGGCGGCCGACGTGTTCCGCCTGCCGACGGACGAGTTGGGGGAACCCAAGATTCCGTTTCCGATGGATCTGGCGATTGGCCCCTGCAAGGACGGCAAGGTGATTGCCGTAGGCCGATCCGAGCGGCTCCGTGAGTATCTCGAAGGCAAGACCGAGGGTCGCCTGCCGGGCGCACTCGAGTTGCTGCTCCCGCGCCGGGGCCAGTTCTGGGTTTACTTCCCGATACCCACGGCGCTGGGCAAAAACCTGGGCGACGGCAATCCGATGCTGTCCGGTCTGGCGAAGGGTCTGGAGAAGGTGCGTGATCTGGGGCTGAGCATGACCTTCGGTCCGAGTGCGATCGACCTCGAGTTGGCCCTGGGATGCACGGAAGCCCAGGCGGCGGAGGAAATGGCCAAAGGTTTCCAGCAGGTGGCGGGCATGATGCAAATGATGGCGTCGCAGAACCCGAGCCAGACACCGCCCATGCTCGGCAAATTGAAAGGCAGCGCGCAGGGGGCGCGCTTCGCCATCACCACGGCTCTCACCATGCGCGACATCGAGATCTCGCTCAAGAACCTCGAGCAACTGCCGGGATTCGAGGGAACGGCACCCGCAGCCGCCGTGGCCGAGCCGGCGGCTGAAGCCAAGGTCGTCGTTGATGTCGGCCCGCAGGGACCGCCGCTGGAAGTCGAGTTCCTCGGCTTCCTCCCGGACCAGACCGAGAAACTGCGCCAGGGCAAGCTCCGTCTCAAGAGCAGCAGTGCGAACCCGATCCGGGAGATGCGCGTTCGATACACCTACCTGGACGCGGCCGGCCGACCTCTGGGCTCGACGTTGCGGCGGCAGCGCGACTCCGTCGCGGAGGCCTTGATCGGAGCCAACACCGAGCGCCAGATCGAGTGCCCGTTCTTCGAAGTGCCCCTGCGGACGGTGGGCGTGCGGGTGGCGCTGCTGGACGTGATCTTCATGGATGGCTCGCGCTGGACGGCCCCGACGGACTGAGGTTGGACGGGCTGCGGCCGTCTCGGCCGCAGGAATGTCCGAAGGCAGGCGGGTCTCTCCGAACTCGGAAGCGCGTCCGACAGGTGCGGCTGCTGTCCGCCGGGACGGCGGGTGGTCCCCAGAAACCGAGAAATAACCTTGTGGCCGGACGGCACAGCCGCAATAACTCTCGCCGCACCGATGAAGATCTACGAAGAACTCCGTTGGCGCGGCCTGCTGAGCAACGCCACGTTCTCGCCACGCCCGCGAAGCGCCGGTCCCGCTGACGCCCCGCGCAGCGTGCCCCAGGAATTCGACACCACCTTCCGCCTGTTTCCCGGCATTGACCCCTCCGAGCGCCGGACCCATGTGGATGCGGACAAGGTGTTCACGGTCTATTGCGGATTTGATCCGACGGCGGACAGCCTGCATGTGGGGCACTTGGTGCCGCTCCTGGCCCTGCGCCGCTTCCAGTTGCTCGGTCACCATCCGATTGCCCTCGCGGGCGGGGCCACCGGGTCGATTGGCGATCCGAGCGGCAAGAGCCAGGAACGCCAACTGCTCACCAAGGAACAACTCGAGTCGAACATCGCCTCCGTCAAACTGCAGCTCCGCCACTTGCTCGACTTTGACACGAAACTGAACCCGGCGCGGCTGCTGGACAACACCAGTTGGACGGCGCAGGTCACCTACCTCGACTTCCTGCGCGAGATCGGGAAGCACTTTTCCGTCAACATGATGGTCGCCAAGGAGAGTGTCCGCGCCCGCATGGAGGATCGCGAGTCGGGCATCAGCTACACCGAGTTCAGCTACATGCTGCTCCAGGCCTACGATTTCTATGTGCTCTGCCGCGACCTGAACTGCGAGCTGCAGATCGGCGGCAGCGACCAGTGGGGGAACATCACGGCGGGCATCGATCTCTGCCGGAAGATGCTGGGACGCCAAGTCTACGGCCTCACCCTCCCGCTCGTCACGAAGGCCGACGGCACCAAGTTCGGCAAGACCGAAGCCGGCGCCGTCTGGCTCGATCCCCGCCGCACCAGCGTCTACAAGTTCTACCAGTTCTGGATTCAGACCGATGACCGCGACGTGGCCACGTATCTGAAGTACTTCACGTTCCTCGACGCCGAGGAAATCGGCGCGCTGGAGAAGAAGCACCGCGAGAATCCCGGCGCGCGCGATGCCCACCGCGCCCTGGCCCGAGCGGCCACCGAAATCATCCACGGACCTCAGGCCACCGCCGAGGCCGTCCGCGCCAGCGAGATCCTCTTTGGCGGCGACCTCGAGGGGGTGTCGGAGCCCACGTTTAATGAGATCGTCGGCGAAGTGCCCACCAAGACTCTGGACCGGGCGCAGCTTGACGGGACCGGCCTGTCGCTGGTCGAGACGCTGCTCCTCGCCGAATTGAGCCCCTCCAAAGGCCAGGCCCGAAAGGATATCGAAGGCGGGGGGATCTACGTGAACAACATCCGCGAGCCTTCCCCCCAGCGCGCCATCACCGCCCAGGACCTCCTGTTCGGACGCCACCTGCTGCTCCGCAAGGGCAAGAAAACCTACGTGGTGCTGTCGGTTCCATGACGCTGATCCCCGTGCCTGCGGCCATCGGTTGCGGGCGTCACCGGGGTCTCATTCTCTGCCGGGGGCGGGGCTGGTTACCGGCGCGCCGGACGACGGCGGCGTCGCGCCCAGCCGTTCCACATCCATCAGCCGCCGGTCGCTGACGCCCAGGTCCATCACCGTCGCGTTCTCGTAGAGGCTGGAATCCACCCGCGTCTGCGCAATCCCCGCCGCTTGCCGTTGGTTCTCGAGTTCCTGCAGGGCCAGCACGTCGAGAGCAACCACATCTTTCGAGAACCAGACTTCGTTGACGACCGCCGAGTAGTGAAGCAAGGGCCGTTTGTCTCCCTGGTACTGCGCCAGGAGCGCGTCGGTAATCCCGAGCGCCAGTCGATCGGTGATGCCCACCGCCTCGATGATGTCGCCCACAACCAACGGCAGTTCCCCCGGGCTCGTCTCAAATCGATGGGTGTTGTCCACACTCCCCAGGGCGAGGCCGACTAGATGCCCCGACACCCCCACCAGGTTGTGGTTCAACAGGGGGGCGATGCTGATGATCCGCGTCATGCCGCTCACCACCAATTTCGAACCGTGGGATCGGCGCCCCACCCGCGGGCCCTGCCGGCCGAACTCGAGATCGCCATACACCAGCGCGCCCAGCAACGGCCGCTCCAAAAACACACTCTCGTCCCAACCCGATTCCACACTTCCGGCCACGCGGATCCCGTGGCGTTCCGCCAATTCGCAATACCCGGCCGCCCGCAGATCCTCGAGGCGCAAGTCCCAGACCACAATCTGCGCTGCGGGCACTCCCGCCCCCTTCAACCCCTGCACCACGGCCGCCACCACCTCCGGACGCGTCCCACTGATCGGCCCCGGACGCGACATCACCTTGATGCCCACCACATCCTGCGTGGACACCAAGCTCCGCCACGCCGCCGCGACGTCGGTCTGGCCGGTCAACCGCGTGACGCCGCGCGACACCATCTCCGCAACCGTGGCCGCCTGGGGCAGGAACTGCTCCGTGGCCGCCGCATCGCGGACCACCACCACCCGCGCGCGCGGCGCCAGCGCCCCACGCTCACCGTTCGCGCCGACGGCTTCCCCGCCCCAACCCGCCGTCAGCAGCCCAACGCCAACGAGTGCAGACAACCATTCCTTCATCGAACCGTCCGTGCGTTTCTTGACTCACTCCGCGCTGAATGCTACCACCCGCCAAGATGCTGACCACCAAAAAGCCAGAGCCGGTTTCTCCCCGCGCGCACCTCGGCCGGATCGCCCGCCGTCCCGGGGGATCTCCCCGTTCCTTCCTCGTCGTGGCTTGCCTGGCAGCCCTCCTCCTCACCCCCGGTTGCACCCCACCCGGCCCCCGCGCCGCCCTCAAAGGAGAACGCCTCATCCAAGCCGGCAAGTTCGTCAGCGCCGTCTCGACGCTCGAGCAGGCAACCCGACTCCTCCCCAACAGTCCCCAGGCTTGGAACCTCCTCGGACTCGCCTATCACGGCGCCAGGCAGGCCGACGATGCCGCCGCCGCCTACCAACGAGCCCTGACCCTCGACCGCAACCTGGCCGCCGCCCGCTACAACCTCGGTTGTCTTCACCTCGATCAGGGCAATCCCGCCGCCGCTTCCGCCGAACTCACCACTTACGTCTCGCTGCAACCCAACGACACTAATGGCTGGATGCGGCTCGCCAGCTCGTACTGGCAACTGCGCCAGGTAGATGCCGCCGAACGCTGCTACGCCCGCGTCCTCCAGCTCAACCCCCATTGCGCCCCAGCCCTCAATGGTATCGGCCTCACCCTCGTCCAGCGCGGCCGCTATGCCGAAGCGCTCCGGCAATTCGCCGCCGCCGCCGCTGAACCCGGCGGGCATCCCCCCGCCTTGCTCAACGCCGCTATCACCGCCCACCAACACCTCAAAGACCGGCCACTCGCCCTGCAAAAATACCGGGAGTTCCTCGCCGCCGATCCCCATCCTCCCGCCGCCGTCGAGGCGATCGCCAACCAACTCCAAAACGAACTCACGCCAGCCCCACAGCCAGCCAAAACCCAAACCGCCACCGCCACTCCCAGCACTGCTCCCTCGCGAACCACCCCTCCGGAATCCCCACGTCCCCGTACCGCTTCCGCACGACGCGAGACCTTCCCCCCACCGCTGCGTCCACCCACACAACCGCCTCCCCGGACCGTCGTGCCTCCCTCCGTTGTCGAGTCCCGGACCAAATCACCCGAACCCACGGTCACGGCCAGCGCTCCCACCCACCCGCCGTCACCGCCAGTCCGCACCGTGGCAACCCCCGCAACCAACCCGCCGCCCTCGACCCGACATATCGAAACCCCTCCACCAGCGGCACCACCCGCCACGTCCGCCGCACCCGTGGCCGTCGTTGCCCAAGCCCCCCAGCCCGCACCCGCACCATCTACACCATCTACACCATCACGGACCACCCCGCCCCCGGCGCCCGCCAGCCGAGCCCCCGCCGCCGGCCGCTACCACTACCAGAACCCCGCCAAACCCGCCGCCGGTGACCGCGCCGAAGCCCAACGCCGCGTTCAGCAAGGTGTCGACGCCCAGGAACGCCTCCGCGCCGCCGAAGCCCTCGATCACTTCCGCGCCGCCGCCCAGGCCGACCCCTCGCTGTTCGAAGCCCAATACGACCTCGCCGTCTCCGCTCACGCCGCCGGCCGCCTTCCGGAGGCGCTCACCGCCTACGAACACGCCCTCGCCCTGCAACCCGATCACGCCAAGGCCCGACTCAACTTCGCCCTCGCCCTCGAAGGAAGCGGTTACCTGCACGACGCCGCTGCCGAACTGGAGAAGATCGTCGCCGATCATCCCAACGACGCGGCCGCCCACTTCAGCCTCGGAAGCTTGTACGCCAGCCGGCTCCGGGATCACGTTCGCGCCCGCACCCACTACCAGCGCGTCCTCCAACTCGAGCCCCGCCACCCCCAGGCCACCGCCATGCGCTTCTGGCTCGAGAACCACCCGTAAGCTCACGGCCGCAGCTCGACCTCGCGCCCGCGCACCGACCGCACCCGCAACCGGCCCTCGCGAAACTCGAGCGTCACCGACCCGTCATCCGGCGTGTAGAACACCGGTAACCGGTGCCGCGCCAGCCGCCGCCGCAATGCCCGCGACGGTCGCTCGCTCGCCGGCGATTCCCCACCGCTGATCACCAATACCCGCGGCCCCACCGCCTCCAGCGCCCCTTCCCCAACCGGCTCCGTCGCCGACGGCATCCCGGCGACCAACACCGCCGCCCGCAAATCCGGCTCCCGCTCGAGCAGCTCCCGCCACCCCACCCGCCCCAAGTCCGAACAGAGCAACACCCGGAATCCGCAGATATCCCCGCACAACACCAGCGCCGCGTCGTCCGCCACCCCGGGCATCTTCTCCCCGCCGGGATGCAACACCCGCCACGGCCCCCAGCGATCCCCGCGCGCCAACACCCGCCGCCGGCCCGCCGGCAACGCCGCGCACACCTCCCGATACGCCGGCGAACGAAACCGGATCGCGCTGGTCATCCATTCCGCCACCTCAAAACGCCGCGTCAACTCGCCCGCACCCCCCACGTGCCGAACATCGCCATGGGTCAGCGCCAACCCCGGCAGCCGGTTGATGCCCCGGGCCTGGAGAAACGGCATCACCACCCACCGCGTGTCCATGACGTCACCCGTGTCGATCAGCGCGTCCTCTTTCCGCCCGGGCCCGTCGAAGAACAGGCTGTCCCCGCCTCGCAGCGACAACACCGTAAGCCGCGCCGTCGGCCCGCGCGCCTGCCCGATCCCCACCGCGAGGACTCCCGCCAATACCACCCCCGCCAGGCCGAGCGCGCGACGGAATCGAAACGCCCAGCCCGTGGATACCCCCGTCAATACTACGAAGTAGAGCGCCACCAGAATCGGCGGCGGCGCCGCCACGTGGCACCACGCCCCCGGCCACATCGCCGCCTCCTCGCTCAACCGAATCATGCAGGACATCCACAACCATCCGGCATGGTTGAACAACTCGCTCAACACCGGCGCCCACAAGCCGCAAATCAGGCTCGCCACCCCGCAGACCAACGCCCACCCGCCCAGCGGCACCACCAGCAGGTTCGCCACCAGGCTCACCGGCGTCAGCAAATGAAAGTAATACGCCACCCACGGCAACGACCCCAGCCACGCCGCCAGCGACGTTACCCCGCCCCGCGTGGCCCATTCCACAGGACGACGAATCCAGCCCCGCCACCGCGGGCGCAGATCCTTCGGCACCCACGGATCCGGTTCCAACCACCGGCGGCGCCAGCGCTCGAGCGGCGGATGGCAGATCGCCAGGCTGAACACCACGAAAAAGGAGAGCTGGAAACTCGCCTGAAACAGTTGCCGCGGATCCGCCAGCAGGATCAGGAACGCTGCCCCGGCCAGCGAGTTCAGGAGATCACCCGGACGTCGCAGCGACCACCCCAGAATCACCAGCGTCATCATCAGCGTCGCGCGCACCGCCGACGCCTGCCAACCCGTGGCAGCAGTGTAGAACCAGAGCGCGGGGATCAACACTACCCCACACCAGCCCCGCGGTATCTGCAGCACCCGCAGCAATTGTCCCAGAATCCCGGCGATCAGCACCACATGCAGCCCGCTGATCGCAAACACGTGCATCGTGCCCGTACGCAGGAACGGCTCGGCAACCTCCCCCGTCAGCCCCGTCTTCCAGCCCAACACCATCGCCCAAAGGAGCTCGAGCGCCTCATCCTGCACCGGCAGCCCTCGAGCCAGCGTCGCCTTCGCCCAATCCTGAAACCGATCCGTCAGCGGCCGCTCCGTCCGCCCGCCCCCGCCCACCACCAGCCAATCGTTCGTCCCCCCAGCCCGCAGCACATAGCCGATCCCGCGCCAGGCCAAGTGACGCCGATAGTCAAACAGCCCCTCCGTGCGGGCGCCGTCCGGCCGTCCCAACACCCCCTGCACCTCCACCACCGCGCCACCGTGGAATTCTCCCGACAATCGCCCCGGCGTGGTGATCATCACCCGCCCCCGCGCCGCGTGCCTGCCACTGCCCCACACCACTTCCGTCACCCGCAACTCCGCGCGCGTCCGGTACGACTCACGGCGCGCCCCCTCCACTCTCCGGAGCTCGGGCGTCGCCACCAACCGCCCGCAAACGGTCACCGCGCATGGTTCGTCGCCCAGCAGCAGGCGCAGGTCGCGCGGCGAGACCACGGCCGTGCTCAGGTTGCACCGGGCCCACCCTGTCAGCAGCAACAGCGCGGGAACGGTGACCCGACGCGTCGAAGGCCATGCCAGGGCGGTGACCGCAATGCCGATGGCCGCCGCCAGAAGACCGAATACCGGTCCGTCCGCCCAGCCCCCAAGTGCCACCCCCGCGCCATACGGCACAGCCAAAAACCGCCACGGACGGTGCATCCTTCCTCCTCGATTGCCCTCCGAACATGAAGCGTCGCGCCTCCGGGCGCAGCGCAACGCTGCCCCCACCACGGCCGCGGCAGTCCGCTTCAGCTTTGACTCTCGGGATTCTCCATGCTAGTCCTTCGGCACACAAGTTCGCCAACGGACTCCCGGCTCAGGACTCGTGCTGAGCGAACTACGGATGGGTCGTTGTGGTTTCATTCCTTGCGAGTCGAAGCACCAGCCTCCTTGCTCCAGAAACCGGAATCGACTCCCAGTTTCCCCGTCAGTCGCTACTTAACCAGGAAATCTTCCCCTGTAAACAAAGAGTTGGGCCAACACGCGTAGCCTCATGCCGACGTTGAAGACTGCCTCTGTCATTCTGCTCGCCCTCACTCAGTTGGCTGCCGGGGAGGGTCCAACGGGGCTGTCCTACACCGGCGAAATCAGATGGGATGCCGCCACGGCCACATTGACCTTCAAATCCAGCGGCAACATGCCGGAGGGAAAGGAAGAGTTCTTTTGGCAGGTGCCGCCGGAGGTGAGGCGCATTCACATCGACCGGAACGTGACGGTTCAGGGCGGGTTCAGGGTGGGATTTCGCACTCCGGAGAATCCGTTGCACATCGTTGGTGGCGACCGGAAGACATCGGTGGTGTTTGGCACGGAGTCGGAGCGGTGGACGGCAAACAACGGTGTGGCCGAAAACGACAAATGGAAGTATGGCGCTGTGTCCGCCCTGGCTGATGCCACCGTGCATGTCTCCAACCTGACCTCGAAGAACCCGCGGGGTTACCACATTTCCGGCTACGCGAATCAATCTGTGCTCCACGTTTCGCAGTGCGACCTGCTCGACACCCGTCCCGGTCAGAACAACAACAGCGACGGATTCATCGGCTCGGCGGGTTCGACCATTTCAGACTGCTTCATCAGCACCGGTGACGATGCGATCAAGGCGTATCACGACGTGGTGATTCGGAATGTTACCATTGAGCAGCACCGAAACGGCGCACCGATACAGTTCGGCTGGGGCGGAGAAGGCGGTCGCGCGAAGGTTGAGATCGAGAATCTGACCATCAAGGGGGCAAGCAAAGACGGACTCTACAACATGGCCCCATTCACATGGGAGGAAGGGAGTGATGGGGTGCGTGAAGTGACCATCAAAGGGCTCAAGATCGACCTGGCCGGTAGACTCTACGACGAACCCGCGCAGCGTTGGCTGCCCATCGGCCTGTTCGAGCTGAGACCCACGGAATGCACGGTGAATTTCACTGCGACCGACGCGGACATCGGCCTTCTCCAACCGGGAGTTCGCCAAACACGCGGGACCATCGCAATCAATGGCAGGAAGCTACCATAGGTTACCGCCCAACAGCACGTCGGGGTCGGACCAGCACGTCGGCACGTCGGTAACACGTCGGGGTCACGTCGGGGTCGGACCACGGCAACTGCTTCCGGTTACGGGGGAACAGCGGGTCTCGGCCTCGGGGAAGTGCCTTCCAAGCCATTCTCCGTCCGGTTTCTTGGCCGCAGGGAACGGAGGCTGACGGCATCCGACGTCGGAGATCACCCGAAAAGCGGCATCGGAGCGGCTCGATCCCAACCTCGGTCGGCGCAGCCTGTCGAAGCAGACTGCGCGAACTACGGGCCGGAAAAGGAACCCCAAAAACGCCTGTAAGGCCCCATAATCCTCCTCATTCCAGGCCAGTCTTTTGCCCTTCAATTGCTTGCCGTGGTCCGACCCCGCACTCCGACCCCGCACTCCCCCACTCGAGGCGGCTCGCGGCTTGCCCGTGCGCGGCCGGAGGCGTAGATTCGCCGCGTGAGCGACAAAGAGATGGTGCTGGATCTGGTTCAGAAGCCTCCGGACGACAGCACTATGGAGCAGATCGAGCGTGAGCTCTCGTTCGTGACCGGGCTACGAGCAGCGGAGGAGCAGGCTGACCGCGGGGAGTTGATCGATCATGCCCGACTCCGGGAGGAGCTCCAGACGTGGATTTCAATCGAGGTCTGGCGCATCTGGCATGGTGCGCGAGGGGTGCCGCAACTCTGGAAGCCAGGATAACCATCCGGCTCCAGGCAGGGCCGGGATCGCGTCTCGGTTGGCAATCGAACACCATTGCGCCGGCGTGCCCGAGCTGGACCGTCCGGGTACCCACTCGCCGGCGCTTGACGGCGTGCGGGGGCCGTTGGATGGTTCAGATGTGACGCTGGCAAAGGTTCAGGAGAGCGCGATGGAGCTGTCGGCCGCCGAGCGGGCGGAGTTGCTCGACTGCCTCTGGGATGGCCTTCAGCCGCGAGGTGTTTTGGAACTGCAGGAAAGATGGGCCGCGGAGGCGGAGCAGCGCATCGAGGCTGTGGATCGCGGTGATCTCCTGACTATTGACGGGCCGGCCACCCTTGAGGAACTCCGACGCTCTTTGGGGGCATGACCTATCGTCTCACCTCGGCGGCGTTGCCTCTTACATCGGTTTCCGTTCGGCGTGCTCTATCAGATTCGAGGCCGGGAGATCCTAGTCGTGTCGGTGATGGATCTGCGACGTAATCCTGTCTCCTGGAGAAAATATCTATGATGGATCGGATCGAACACAACGCTCCACCCCACAGCCGCTCACCCTCGCCGTTGTCTACATCTCCGGAAGCTCAGAGGCCCGATCCGCTCCGGACGCCTTCTTCCGGCGGCTGTGGGTGAGCTGTCTCGCTGGCCGGACAACGCGCCATCGTTGTGCAGCATATGCTGACCAAAGCGTCAAGAGACGGTCGAGCGGGGCTACGCCCAGGCCCCGAGTGGGTGTACGTTGGCCTTGTCAGTCTCCTCCTGATGGGTTGCACTCCAGACCGCAGAGGGGGAGGAGACAGCGAACAGGAGACTCCTAGAAACAACGAAGCCATGAAGCAGCCTGACATAATCCACCATGAGAGGTTTCTGGTGATGGGCACTGTGACCAGCAGGAACTCTGGAACCGAGCGCCCAGAGACCTTCACCGCGATCTGGAACGAATTCGAAACGCACCACGAGAAGATCAGACTCCACAGCGTGGATGCAAAGTACTATGGCGTCAGCTTTGGCGCGGCCCCGGACGGGAGCTTTGACTATCTGGCCGGCATGGCGGTGGGGCGGGTGGGGGAGGTACCTGCCGGCGTGCAGGTCCGCGAGGTGCCGGCAGGGACCTATGCCGTGTTCGCTTGTGGCGTACAGTCCATCGGCCAGACCTACAACTATGTCTTTGGGGAGTGGCGGTTGACGTCTGGTTACGAAATGGACCCGACGAAGTCCGCCTTTGAACAGTATCCTCCTGCGGTAGAGACGAACGCTCCTGTGCTCATTCACATCCCGGTCCGGGACAAGCAGATGAAGTCAACACCGGGCCAACAAGAAGGTCCAGACAAAGTGACAGGTTCATAGTCTGGAACGCGTCCGAACGGGATTGAACAAAGTGACAGGTTCGCAGTCTGGAAGGTGTCCGAACGAGATTGAGGACACGACGAAGACCGCCGATCGCGCCCAGGACAATGGTCGGCGGACTGGTCAGGACGACTCCGGGCGCGATCGCCCCGCGGCAGAAGTCGATCTCCAAACCGCGGAGAGAGTGAAAGCCGAACGCTCGTTCCTGGGCGGTTCGCCACCGGCCGGTTACTCCACCACATCCACCCGCAGGTCCCGCAACGTCGCCAGATCCCCCAGCACCCCCAGCCCCCGCAGCGGTCGCGCCCCCGTCCGGCGTCGGGGCCCAAACCGCTCCCGAAACTCCCCAAACACCCCGTTCACATACTCCCGCGAGCCCAGCACCACCCCGTCCGTAAAGTAGCGCACCCGCAGCCGCAGCACCTCGCCCACACTCAACTGTCCCCCCTTGGCCAACTCCCGCCGGATCGCCTCCCCCTCCACCACCATCTTCCCCGATCGCCCCGCCCGACCACTGCTCACCAACAGCAACTTCCGATACTCCCGCCCCACCTCCCCCCAGTCCCCCGTCCCCGGGTGGAAGCTCGCCAGACCCCGCCGCGCCAGCTCCCGCCCCCCTACCGCTTCCCCATACCCGCTCCACCGGTAGTCCTTCGGATCTTTCACCAACCCCGCCCGCACCGGGTTCAAATCCACATATGCCGCCACCTTCCCCACCACCCCGGCTTGATCCTCCACCACCAGACTCTTGAACCGCTCCGCCCACAGCGTCCCAAACCGCTGGTGCGCCTTGTTGTACCACCGGCTGAACCGCTGCTTGAGCTCCTTCATCAACACCGACACATCCCCCATCCGCCCCACCAACCCCGCCCGCAGGTCCTCCGGCAGACTCCCCCCGGCGCTCAGCGCCGCCTCCAACACCCGCACGTAGACGCTGCTCTGGCCGTAGAACGCCCGGGCCCGGGCGACCAATTCCGCGTCCGTCACGCTGATCCCACCCGGCACCCGCAGCACCAGGTGAATGTGGTTGGACATCAGGCAGTAGGTGATCACCTCAATCCCGCTGAACGCCGCCTGCTGCCACAGCATCTGCCGCAGCTTCTCCTTCTCCAACTCCCCCAATAGCGGTTCTCCCCCAACCACCCGCGACAGACAGTGATACACCGCTCCCCGCCCCCAAATCTTGATCCGAGCCATGCGCATAGGTGACCTCCAATCCGCCTCCTTGATACCCCCAACTTCAACCCGCCCACCCCGCTCCCGTCAACTCCGAACCCAACTCCGAACCCAACTCCGAACCTGTCACTTTGTTGTCACTTTGTCGAAGGGGCCGCCATCGGCGAGCTGATCGTTGGCCCAAGGAAACGGGAGCGATGACTGTGGCTGGACTTGAACAGACGCCCGCCGAGGATCGCAAAGGGATTGCCGGATCTTCGCGACAACCTTCGCGTCGGGTCTTGGCGTTCTTGGCGGGCTTCTGTAGAGGTCCGGATTTCCTGATGCCCATTGGGAATCGATTTGCCAATTGGCCCCCTCTCTGGCATGGAGATTCCGCTTTATGCGAGCTACTTTGCACATCCTGTCGCTGATTGTCCTCTGCTCCGATTCCTTTGGCGCCCCGACCTCCGCCGCGGTCCCCGCGTTACTCGCGCGCTGTCATTCCGCCGGCACCAACCAGGCCCTGGCGAATCCCGACGCCAGGCTCTGCAGCATCGCGGACCTCCCCCAGACGCAGGCGTTGCTCAAACAAACTCTGCAGCGCCTGGCGCAGTCGGCGCGCCTCGTCTTTGGGGAAGCCCTGCCGGCGACCGCCGACGCGCGCGCCGCGGCGCTCGTCCGGCCGCTGCTGGACGACCTCGTTCGCGAGGAGTCCTTCGTGGAAGTCCGGGGCGCCGACCTCCATCGCCTCGAATGGCTCCTGGCCGTGAATCTCAAGCCGGCGCGCCTTGTTGTCTGGCGCACGAACCTGGTTGAGCTCGCCAAACTGATGAAGGGCAGTGCCGCGCCAGCAACGCCGGTGGAGGGCTGGTCTTCGACCGAAGTGCGCTGTCCCGACTCGACCAAGGTGATCCGCTGGGTGGAAGCCGGCTCCTGGCTCGTGTTGGGTGCGGGCGAGCCGCAGCTCCCGGGGCTCCTGCAAGCCGTGCGCGACGCCAAGTCGTCGGGGCGCCCGGTCGCCGCGCTCGCCGACGCCTGGCTCGAATGGGAAGGCGACCTCACCCGGCTCGCCGCGCCGCTGCGGCTCCGCGCGGAGGTCCCCTGGCCGCGCGTGCAGAGCTCGATCGCCTACGTCGGGAACCGGTTGCGAACCACCGCTCGGGTTCTCTGGCCTGAGGACGTCACGGGCGCCATGGAGCCGTGGCAAGTTCCCCTCAACCTGGTAACCGAACCGCTGATCAGCTTCAGCGTGGCGCGCGGCATCCAGCCCCTGGCCAGCCGCTTCGACTTCTTCCGGAAACTGGGACTTGATCCCGTCCCGAACCAGCTCTGTCTCTGGGCCCAGTCCACAGCCCCCGTTCAGCTCTGCCTGGCTGCTCCCCTCGACAACGCCCCGGAGCGTGTCCGCCTCATCAGCGAGCGTTTCCGCGACGCCGCGGGTCCGGAATGGGAGAAGCAGGGATTGTGCGACACCCGGTTCAACCCCACCAACGCCCTGCTTCACTGGGAAGGCCTCCCAATGATGGCGCCCTTCCTCCAGCCCGTCCGCGACACCCGAACCGAATACATCGTCGGGGGCTTGTATCAAACCGCCCCCAGCACCAACACCTTTCCCCAGGAACTGCTCGCCCAGTTCAGGGATCGCGAGAACCTCCTCCTCTATGACTGGGAAGTCACGCAGCCGCGTCTCGCCCAATGGCGCCTCATGGCCCAACTCTTCGCGATCGTTCTCCGCGAGGGACAGCTCAGCGGCAGTTCCGCCGGACTCCCCTGGCTCACCGCCATCGAAGGCATGCTCGGCAATACGGCCACCGAAGTCACCCGGGTCTCCGCCCGGGAGTGGAAAGTCGTACGTAACTCCGACGTCGGCTTCTCGGCCGTCGAACTCATCGGCCTCGTCCGCTGGCTTGAGAGCGCGGACTTCCCGCGTCCCGGCCTGGCCATTCCCCAGCCGGCGCCGCGTCCCGCCAAGAAGCCGGCGGCCGCTCCCCGGCCCGCCTCCGGCCAGAGAACCAACGCCGCTGCCCCCGCCCAGCGCCGCTGACCGCCCCTCGCGCGTTCCCGTCCCATGCTGAAACTCGGAGTCAATGTCGATCACGTCGCCACCGTCCGCGAGGCCCGGTATCGCGGGCGTGGTTTTGGGGAGCCCAACCCGGTCGAAGCCGCCCACCTTTGTGAAGAAGCCGGCGCCCACGGCATCACCGCCCATTTGCGCGAGGACCGCCGTCACATCCAGGATCGCGACGTCTGGGAACTGCGCCGCCGGGTGCGCACGCGCCTCAACCTCGAGATGGCCAACGCCCCCGAGATCCGCGACATTGCCCTCCGCCTCCGCCCGGACATCGTTTGCCTCGTGCCGGAGCGCCGCCAGGAAGTGACCACCGAAGGCGGCCTCGACGTTGCCGGACAGGTGCCCGCGCTCACGGACACGCGGTGTCGCCTCAACGACGCCGGCATCGACGTCAGCCTGTTCATCGCTCCCGACGCCGCGCAGGTCCAGGCCGCTGCAGCCACCGGAGCGCAGTTCATCGAGCTGCACACGGGCGCCTTCGCCGAGGCCTTCGAGGACCCGGCGACGCGCGTCCGCGAGTTGGAGCGCCTCACCGCTGCGGCCCGCCAGGCTCACGACCTCGGCCTGCGCGTCAACGCCGGGCACGGCCTCAGTTACCGGAACCTGCCCGCCCTCCTCGAGGTCCCCCACCTCGTGGAGCTCAACATCGGCCACAGCATCATCGCCCGCTCGATCGCGGTCGGCCTCTCCCAGGCGGTGCGCGAAATGCTCGACGCCATGCGTCCCTACGCCGGATGAGGGCGGACTTTCCATGAATCGGCCTCTCCATTCTGGCATACCACTTCGCACGAAAACAGGCTCCCCACCCGCGTGGTCTTGGTCGATACCTTTATCGAGTGTCGCCGTGCCTTCCGACACAGGTGGCGACAAGGGTTGGGGGTGCGGGGCCCGTTTCCTGGGTAACCGTCAGGTAGGGCGACCTCTCCGAGGGCGCCGCGAACCACAGCCTCCAAACGATTTGTCTCCGGCGCGATGCGGAGACACGCTCGCGAGTTCTTCTCGGAGTCGCGCCCTGCCATCCATAGGCTCGTTGCCCCAACGCCCGTGCAAACCTTGAAGGCCCACGACTCTTGTGCAGGCTGCCCCTATGATCCTCGGCACCGGTGTTGACATCATTGAGGTCGAGCGCATCCGCGCTTCGGTCGAGAAGTTCGGCGAACGTTTCGTGCAGCGGATTCTGCATCCCGGGGAGGTCGAGTACTGCCAGCAGCACCGTGATCCGGGGCCGTTCTTGGCGGCGCGGTTCGCCGCCAAGGAGGCCATTTCCAAGGCCTTCGGCACCGGAATCGGCGCCGACATCGGCTGGCTCGACATGGAGGTCCGCCGCAAGGAGTCCGGCGAACCCTACGTGGTCCTGCACGGCAAGGGGCGTCTCCTCTTCGAACACCGCCAGGCCGCGGCGCTCCACCTCACCCTCAGCCACACGGCCGTGCATGCCGTCGCGGTCGCGATCCTCGAACGTTGAGGCCTGGCCCGGGATGCTTCCCCGCGTCGCGAGCGCTCGCCGAGACACGTGCAACCTTTTGTTGCAGCTGCAACAAAAGGTTGCAGTCACCCCTGGTGCAACTTTTTGTCGTAGGTGCGACAAAAACTTGCACTCGCGTTCGACCTCGGCTAGCGGCAATCCCGAGGGCGTCGACTACAGGGGATCGCCGGGTGCGGGCGGTTCAGAGTGCCTCGATTCCCTTCCGGAGCCGGCTTTCGATCATCTGCAGGCGGGCCGGTTCGATGATCTTCCGGCCATCGGCTTCGCAGAGGTAGAAGGTGTCGATGGCGGCCCCTTTTTCGGTGAGGATCTTGGCGAGGAGGATGTTGGCCCCGGCATCGCTCAGGACGCGGGTGATGGTGTAGAGCAGGCCGACGTGGTCCTCGGTTTCGAGGTCGAGCACGGTGGCGGTTTCTGAGGTCTCGTTATCGAAGCGGAGGGTGGTGGGCAGGTGCTCGCCTTCGAGGGAAGCGTAGAGGGGTGTGAGGGCGGGGCGCCGGGCCATTTGCTCGCGGAGGTTCGCCTCGCGGGCGAGCGCTTTGGGGAGCAACCGGGCAAAGCGCTCCCGCTCCTCGCGTCGGACCGGCAGGCCGGTCCGTGCGTCGGCGACGAAAAACGTGTCCAGCGCAATGCTGTCCGCGCGGGTGAAGATCCGGGCGCTGAGGATGTTCAGTCCGGCGACGGTGAGCGAGCCGGTCAGCTTGCTGAACAATCCGAGGCGGTCCCAGGTGCAGACC
>CAYSPU010000009.1:0-23558 GCA_964432995.1 uncultured Verrucomicrobiota bacterium | reverse complement strand
CCTTGACGACAGTGTATCCGCGGTCCGGTTCGTCCTGCCAGAGAAGTTCCGGCGCGAGGGGATCCGCGGCTTCGTTGAACTGCCGGCGCAGGAAGGCGTGCACGATCTCGAGGTCGGCCAGGATCTCCTTCGTTTGGTGGACGCGGAAGTAGCGCGGCGGCAATCCGGCGAAATGGCCCAGCAGCTCGTCCTCGCTGATCTGGGTGGGGCGCTGGGCGCGTACTTCCTGGAGGAGCAGTTCGCGTTGGCGGGCCTCCGCCTGGAGGATCACGGTGGTGCCGGCCATAGCATCGCTCGCGCGGCGGTAGAGCCGGAGGAGCAACGAGTTTTTGAAGCCGTTCCAGAGTTGGTCGCTGGTTCCCAGGGAGTCGACCACGGTGTGCAGCGTCAGCAGGCGAAGGTTTTCCTCTGTTTGCACGTGTGCGGCAAAGCTTCGGATCACGGCGGGGTCATCGAGGTCTCGGCGTTGGGAGACCTGGGCCATGAGGAGATGGTGTTCGATGACCAGTTGGAGCGAGTGGGTGGCGGCCTGGTCCAGGCCGAGGCGCCGGGCTACGGCCAGTGCGGTTTGCGCGCTCTCGAGCGAGTGGGCCCCCCCCCGGCTGGCCTTTCCGGCGTCATGGAGCAACAACGCCAGGTAGAGCAGAAACGGGTGTTCGACCTGGCGGAAGAGCTCGGCGTAATTGGCGTGCGGAGGTTCCTTCGCTTCCCAGATGCGGTCGAGGTGCTCGAGGCAGCGCAGCGTGTGTTCGTCCGCCGTGTATTGGTGGAAGAACTCGTGCTGCACGAGGCAGGTCAGCGGTTCGAACTCCGGCAGGTAGCGTCCCAGCAAGCCCGTTTCATGCATTGCTCGCACGGCCGGCGCGACGTTGCCGCGCTGATTCAGAATCTCGAGAAACGTCTCCGCCGCATGCGGGTCGGCGAGGAACGCGGGGGTCACCAGGTCGAGCTCGTTGCGGATCAACTGCATCAGGTCCGGATTGAGGCGCAGGCCCCGTTGTTGGGCATAGAAGAAGACGCGCAGCAAGCGCCGCGGCTGCTCCCGTAACACGCGGGGTTGCTCCGGGCTGATCTCGCCGTCCACGCAGTGGAAGCCGTCCACTTGTTGCCGGCGGATCCGCCGGCGACCCTGATGCAGCAATTGGCGGAAGGACGGGAGCCTGCGCTGGGGGTCGGGAAGCAGCGCCAGCCGTTGTTCGAGCGTGCGGGTGGTCAGGTGGATGCGGCGCATGTGCGTGTAGAGATCCCGCATGAACACCTCGAGCCGGCGCACGGGGGAGCGGTCGGCATATCCCAGGTTGTGCGCCACCCGTGGCTGCAGCACGCGCGCCAATCCGTCCGCCGCGCGTCCCGCCTCGTAGTGCAGCTCGTTCCGCACCCGCAGCAGGAAGTCGTAAGCCAACTCGAGTTGCCGTCGCTCGCCGTCGTTGATCAGATCGCGCTCCTGCAGATCGCGCAGCGTGCGCGTTCGGTACTTGAAGAACGCCATCCACAGCAGGTTCTGGTAGTCGCGCAAGCCGCCGCAGCCATTCTTGATGTTCGGCTCCTGCATTGTGGCCGAGCCCCCGTATTTCGCCCGCCGCGCACTCTGGTCGGCGAGCCGGGCGGCAATGTACTGCTCCGTGTGGCCGCGCACGCACCGCGCCAGGAACACCGACTCCATCCGCCGAAACAACTCCCGGTCCCCCGCAATCCACCGCGCCTCGAGCAGCGCGGTTTTCGACTGCATATCCTGGTTGGCCATGCTCACGCAGTCGTCCACGCTCCGCACGGCGTGCCCGACTTTCAGTCCGACGTCCCACAGCGTATACAAGAGGCTCTCCGTCAGACTCGCCAGCCAGGGGTGCACCTTGCCTGACGCCACGGCGCCGCCCTCGAGGTTGTGCAGAAAAAGCAGGTCCACGTCGCTCGCCGGGTTCAGCTCTTTCCGCCCGTATCCGCCCAACGCGACCAGGGCGAACCGCGGGACCGCGGCCTCGGATTTCGGTGCGGGCATCCGCGTCGTCCCCGCTTCGAGAAGATGCCGCAACAGAACGTCCACCACCACCGCGCGCGCCTGGCAGATTTCGCGTCCCCCCGCTCCTGCCCGATGGAGGGTCTTCAACCGGGCGGCCTCGTATCGGAGGAAGTCCTTGTAGCGTGCCAGTTCGTCCCTGGGTCCGCGTCCTTCGGGCAGGACCAGCCGCCGGGCGGCGTCTTCGGCGATTTTTGCGAACAGCGTTGCCACGGGAGCACAGTAGAGGCCGGTTTCCCGGCGCGCAAGCGGTTGGCGATGGCGCGGTATGATCCCAAGGGGCGCCGCCGTGTCGCTGCCGTGTTGCCATTCCGGAGGGTGCGCAGTATACCCAGTTCTCGTGCGCCCCTTCTCTGCCACGCCTGCTACCGGTCTGGCGGTCATCCGGCGCGTGTGGAGCGGGGGTCCCGGCGTCGCTCCCGCTGGCGGTGTGCCGGCGGCGCGCTTCCCTGTGGCCGCACCGGGGCGCCATCGGACGCTCACGATCTGGCCGACAGCCGTTCCCGAGTCCCGGGTCCCATGACGGACGCTCCTCCATCCAGCTCCGGCGGAGTTTGCCCCAACTGCGGCGGCGAGGTCGCCGTGGGAACACTCGTCTGCCCCCGCTGCACGACCTGCTTGGCGCCCGGCGGAGCGGTACTGCCGCCGCGGCCCGCCGTTCCCGCCGCCTCGGAGTTTTGTGCCGGCGACCTCGTCGGCGCGGGGCGCTTCGTCCTCGTGCGCCATTTGGGTGAAGGCGGCATGGGTGTGGTCTGGATGGCCATGGACCGTGAGCTCAGCAAGTCCGGCCAGGATTCCCCTGTCGCCCTCAAGTTCCTCTCCCCGGACATCGTGTCGGATCCGCGAGCCCTCGACATGATGCGTGCTGAGGTGCTCAACAGTCGCCGGTTGCACCACCATCACATCGTCGGCCTCTACGAACTCTACCTGCTGGCCGGAGAACCTCCGTTTGTCTGCATGGAATTCGTGGACGGTGAGAACCTGCACCACATTGCGAGCGCGCAGCCCGGTGGGGTGCTGCGCTGGGGGCAGCTCGCCCCACTGGCACGGCAGTTGTGCGAAGGGCTCGATTACGCCCATCGCGAGGGGGTGATTCACCGCGACTTGAAGCCCGGCAACATCATGGTGAGCCGCCGCGGCGAACTGAAACTGGCCGACTTCGGCCTGGCCAAGGTCTATGTGGCCACCGGCGGCGCGTTGCCGGAGCAGACCCGCCCGCGCGGGACGTTGCCCTACATGAGCCCGCAGCAGCTCGAAGGACAGTCGCCCTGTCCCACGGACGACATCTACTCCCTGGGGGCGACGATTTACTGTCTCCTGACCGGCACTCCTCCCTTTCGCGCCGACGATGTCGCCCAACTCATCGAGCAGGTCCGCTATCTCATGCCGGAGCCGATCCCGGACCGTCTCGCTGCGATGGGAACGCCGAATCCCGTGCCGGCGCATGTCAAGGTCATCGTCTCCTCCTGTCTCCAGAAGGACCCCCGGATGCGGCCTCAGACCGTCCGCGAGGTGATGAACCGCCTTGCCCTCGCCGCCGCCGGACCGGTCGAGATGCGCAGCCTCGGGCGCGCGTTCGATCCCGTGTCACTTCCCCCGGCCTGGGAAGAGGAACCCGAGGAAGGGCCTCCACCCCGGCCCTGGTGGAAGACGGCCCTGGCCGTCGGCGCCTGGGTTGTTCTTGCCGGGGTGCTCTTCCACCCGAGCACCCGGTCGGCGATCGCCACCCTGCTCGGGTCACGCCGGCTCACCGCGGTCCAACGCGACGGTGCCCCCGGCAGCTCGCTGCCCGCGGAACTGCGGCCCACCGCCGCTGAGGCCCACCCGGGGTCCGTGTCCAACGATGCGACCCGCGAAATGCCCCGGCAACCGGACCAGTCTCCCGCCCCGATTCGAAGCGGCGATCCGGATCACTTCCTCAAGGACGACCGGACTGCAGGCATAGCGGTTTCTCCCGAAACCGGCCGCGTGAGCACCCCGCAGCGCGGCAGCCAGTGGGTCAACAGCCTGGGCAGAACCTTTCTTCCGCTGGACGACTGCTGGATGAGCACGATGGAAACCACCGTCAGAGACTACCGGGAATTCACGCGCTCGACTCCCACCCCCACCGCGGCCAGACTGCAGTGTGTGACTGCCCGCGGCTGGGAGGATCTCGAGCGGAGCTGGGAGAACCCGGGCTTCTCCCAGGAGGACGAACATCCTGTGGTCGGTGTCAGTTGGCACGACGCCGCTGCCTTTTGCGAGTGGCTCACCCGCCGCGAGCGGGCCAGCGGATTCCTGCTCCGGCACCAGGAGTACCGCTTGCCCACGGACCGCCAATGGACGGCGGCCGTTGGTCCCAAGCGGTATCCCGGCACCGACCAATACACGACCGCGCTCCGGCAGGACAACTACTGCGGGCGAGAAGCGTCCAACGCGAATTGGTACCCGCATTGGCCCACTTCCCCCGCGAGCGACGATTTCCCCCGCACCGCCCCGGTCGGCGGTCGATCCTCGGCCAGCCTGAGCGGTTTCTACAACCTCGGAGGGAATGTGTCCGAATGGTGCGCCGACCCGTATTCCCCTTCGCTCAACACCCCCGAGATCCTGCGCGCGCTCCCAACCCTCGCCGTCCCGGGGAACCACGCGGATCGCGTCGTCCGCGGCGCTTCCTGGTTCGACAGTCATCCGGATGACCTGCAGTCCGCCACCCGACGTCGTCATCCGCCTGACTACCGCGGCGACCGCCTTGGTTTCCGGGTTGTGGTTGTCGAGGGGAGCGAGCCGACGACGCCATGAATCCCCTCGCACCATCCGGGACGTGGGCGCGTTGGACAGGCTGGACGACCTCTCGGCGGACGCCGCGCGGCGCAGCCAGCGAGCCACCGATCTGCGGCGCGATGTGCCGTCCCCCTCGCGAGCCCTCCGCAGCTTTGGGCCCCGCCGGATCCCCGGGCCTGGGAATCCGCCCACCGCGATGGCGCGCCTCGGGCACGAGCCGCACCCGGCTGCTCCGCGTTCTCCTCCTCGTCGCTCTCATTCCTGTCACGGCCAGCCACCCGGCGTCCCTCCAGGTGTCCCCGTGGTTCGGCCACAACATGGTCCTGCAACAGGCATCCTCCATCACCCTCAAGTGCAATGCCCCGAACTCGCGGACGCTTTCTGCAGATCTTCGCGCCCTCGGCCGCACGCGACTTGAGGGCACAGCCAGCCCCGGCGACCGGATCAGCGCCCGGCTGATCGGCAGCGGTCAGAAAGACCCCTGGCAGGAGCGGACCAGGGCGGACGAATCGGGCAATTGGAGCCTGGACCTCGATGGCCTCAAGCCCGGAGGTCCCTACGCCCTGGAAGTCCTCAGCACCACCGGCTCGCGCGAACCCCGAGGGTCTCTCAGCTTCACCAACGTCGTCGTGGGGGACCTTTTCGTCTTCAGCGGCCGCCCCACCGCCGGGAACCAGGCACTCCAACCGGGAGGCAAGACCGCGCCCGCCTTTGACCGCGACTCGATCCGTTTCGTTTCCGTTGCCGACTACCGGACCAATCCGTTTCCGGTCGCCGGTCGCTGGCAGCTCGTTGACTTCGCACCGCAGCGAGTTCTGACCAATCTGCCAGGTGTCGCTTTCCAGCTCGGACGCCTCCTCGCCACCAACCCGGCCCCCCATTACATCGGCCTCATTCTGGTGCCGCCGGGCTCGCCCCCCGGCCAACTCAATCGGGTCGGCCTCTTTTCGGACAAGGATGACCACCGTCTGCAGCTCATGAGCGAGATCTGCACGCAGGCCCACCGTCTGGCGGTCGACGACTGCGAGACACTCGATAGAGAGTTCCTCGATGTCATGCAAACCTACAAGCGTCTGGGGTGGATCGCAGACCGTCCCCGGCCGCAGCCCCCTCCGATACCCCTCATGATCAGCTTCGAGCCTATCCCCGGCTTTCCCGCCATCCGCGGCGCCATTTGGACTGGGGAACGCCGGTAGCGCGCGTCTGCACTCCCCTTTCCTCCGCCAGTTCCGACCCGTCTTCGTCACCACGGCTCCGAAAGGCGCGCCGGCTCCATCGTCGGCCACGAAAGGCCCCACCCCGGCCACCCTGCCATTGACAACGCGGCGATCTCGGATCGATTCTGTATCCATGAGATCCACCCGTCTTGCCGTCGCCGCCGGTCTGACCCTGCTGCACGTCTTGCTCCCCGCAGCGGAGCCGACTCCCGAAGCGAAGTCGCCCCCTTTCTTCCCCTTTTGCATCGACTGGCATGACTCCCAGAAGCGCGGCTTCCCCGAGCAGGCCGCCATGCTCAAGGAACTCGGCTACGACGGCGTCGGTCACATCTGGTTGGACGGTGTCGCCGACCGCATCAAGAGCCTCGACGCGGTTGGTCTCCGGCTGTTTCAGATCACGATGACCGTCGAGGTCGCGCCGGACAAACCGGCCTATGACCCCCGTTTCCGGGAGGTCCTCGACCTGGTCAAGGGGCGCAAGGTCCAGTTCGCCTTGCTCGTCAACGGCGCCACGCCTTCCGATCCGAGCGTCGATCCGCGCGCGGTGAAGATCCTCCGCGAGATGTCGGACCTGGCCCGCGACTCCGGATCCCAGCTCCTTCTCTACCCGCACCAGAGCTCGTGGGTCGAGCGGATCGAAGACGCCTGCCGTGTTGCCGACCAGGTCGACCGCCCGAATGTCGGGGTGATGTTCAACCTCTGCCATTGGCTGCGCGTCGACTCGAGCCGCGATTGCCGGCCGCTGCTGCGGCGGGCCCTGCCCCGACTCTGGGCCGTCTCGATCAACGGCGCCGACGAACGGGATCCGAACCCCGGCTGGGAACGCTACATCCAACCCCTCGGCCAGGGCAGCTTCGACGTCGCCACGCTGCTCCGCACGCTGAAGGATCTGGGTTACCGCGGCCCGGTCGGCCTTCAGTGTTATGGCATTGGTGGCGACGCTCGCGAGCACCTCGCCCGGTCCATGACGGCCTGGCGCGAGAAGATGCGATAAGGACGCACCTGGCGATCCGCGGATCCGCAGGGAGTTGAGGGCGGCGCGCCCTCGTTTCGGCGCCCGCCCCCGCGTTGAGCCGGCGCCGGGAGGACTGAGCTCGCCTATCGGGTCGGTGGCGGTTGGCCGTCTGACGGCGGTGGTGCGGGCAGGAGTGATTTTACCGCTGCCAGCAGCGGGGCAAACGCCAGCGGCTTGCGCAGCACCGCCGCCGCTCCGCTCCGCAGCATGCGTTCCTCCTCCGCCTCGGTCGCGGCCCCCGTGACAAACACAAACGGAATGGAAACCATCGCCGCCTCTTTGCGCACCTCGGCCAGGACCTCGAAGCCATCCATGCCGGGCATCTCCAGGTCGCACAGAATCACGTCCGGCGGATTCTCTCGCGCTTTCCGCAGGCCCTCCGCCCCGCTCTCCGCCACCACGGCCTCAATGCCGGCGCTGGCGAGAACCCGGTCGATGACCAACCGGAAGTACGGATCATCATCCATGGCCAGAACACGCGGCATTGGACCCCATCCTGCACCGGTCGGCCGCGCTCCGCAACACCGTCGAGACATTACTCACACCGGAGCGCGAGCAGGGGATCGACCCGCGCCGCCCGCCGCGCCGGCAACCATGCGGCCACGATGGCGGCAATCCCCAGCAGGACTGCCGCCGTGGTTAGCGTCAGCGGGTCTTGGGGCGCCACACCATAGAGGTAGCCGCGAAGGACGCGCGTCGCACCCACGGCCGCCAACCCACCGAGCAGCGCACCCGTTCCCGCGAGCAGCGCGGCTTCCTGCAAGACCCCACGACTCACATCGATCGGTCGCGCGCCAAGTGCGAGGCGCAGGCCGATCTCCCCCGTCCGCCGCCTCACGAGATACGCCATCAACCCATGGATACCGACGCAGGAGAGCCCCAGCGACAGCAGGGCCAGCCCCCCGCCGAGAGAGGCGAACATGCGCTCCTGGGCGACCAGACGGTCCGCGAGTTCTCGTTGAGTGGTCAAACCGGCGACGGCGATGGTGGCGTCGAGTTGGGCCACCGCCTTCGACACCGCCGTTCCCAACGCCGTCGGAGGAAGAGCGGTGCGCGCTTCAAACCATGCCTCCGGGCTCGGCCTCTGCCGGTAGGAGAAGTAGACGATGGGCTGCACTTCCATCCGGAAGTCGTAGAGCCTGGCGTTCCCGCAAACGCCGACGATGGCGTGCTCGAGGCCGCCGATCGTGCAGGTCTTGCCGACCGGAGTCTCTCCCGGGAACATCTTCTCCGCAAAGGCTTGATTGACAATGATGACCCGCCCGGAGCTCGGCGTGTCCGAGGTGTTGAACCAACGCCCCTGCAGCAAGGGGATTCCCATCGTCGCCAGAAACGTGTCGCTGGCGGTCAGGCCGCTGGACGAAAGCGGTTCCCCTGCTCGCCCCGCAATCTCGATCCCGTATCCGGCGCCAAATCCGGCTCCCACGTGGCTCTGGTCCGAGAACCCGGCGGACCGCACGCCGGGGATCGCCGCGACTGCTTCGCGCACCCGTTCGTAGAAGGCCGGCAGTTCCGCTTCCGGATGACCACTCTGCGTCGCGTTCAAACGGAACACCAACAGATGATGCGGATCGAAGCCCATGTCGACCCGTCGCAGGTTGGTCAGGGTGCGGGCCATCAGCCCAGCACCGGTTACCAGGACGAGTGCCATCGCCATTTGGCCGACGACCAGGAGTTTCCCCAGCCGCAGCCGCGGCGTGCCCAGAATGCGCGGGTTCCGAAGTCCGGCCGCCGGGGTGACTCGAGAGGCCATCAGCCCCGGGAGCAGGCCCACCAGCAGCGCCGTCACGGCCGTCGCGCCCACGGTGAACAGAAACACCCTGGCATCCAGCCGGACATCGAAGTGCACCTCTCCCTGGAGACCCGGCAACAACCACACCAACGCGGCTTGCCCCCACCAGGCGAAGATCAGGCCCAAGCCCGCCGCCAAGACCGCGAGGACGACGCTGTCCGCCAACACCTGCCGGATGAGGCGCCAGCGGCCCGCGCCGAGTGCGGCCCGCACGGCCATCTCGTGCTGCCGGACGGCGTTGCGGGCCAGCAGGAGACTCCCCGCGTTGGCGCACGCCACCAGCAGCACCAAACCCACCATCCACGCCAGCGGGGCCAGCGGACTCGCCAACGCCTCCCGCGCGATCCAGGGCCCACATCGGCCGTCCATCAGCAGCAGTGTCGGCGGCTCGGCCCCGGACTCCGACAACTCCTGCTGATGCCGGCGAAACGCGACTTCCAGGGCGGGGCGGACGGCGGATTCACTGGCGCCTTTCTGCAATCGCAGCATGACTTGCAGCCAGTAGTGGTGCGGGGAGGCCAGCGGGTTATCAGGCCGGAACGCCGGTTGCAGCGCCAACGGCAGATAGACGTCCGCGGCGTCGCCCGCCAGCGGTCCGGCAAATCCCCTCGGGAGGACGCCAATGATCGTGAGGCTTCTCCCGTTCAGGGTGATCGCCCGGCCCACGACCTGTGGGTCGGAGCCCAGATGCCGTTCCCACCAGCGATGGGTGATCACCGCGACGGGTTCTGCTTCGCGTCGGTCGTCTTCCGGCCGGATCGGACGGCCGATCGACGGACCGGCCCCGTAGCCGGCAAAGAAATTGCCGGATACCAACAGCCCCGCCACCGTCAGCGCCCCACCCGACGTCACCGCCGTCAACGGCTCCGTCCGCGAATACGCGAACACCTCGACCGATTCGCCTTCTGGCTGGCGGAGCGCGCCATACAGCGGACCAGAAAACTCGCCGAACCGCTGTCCGCCCTTCCGCAGAAAGACGAACTCCTCCCCGACAAAGGAATACTCCTTGGGGAAAGAGCCCATCCAGTTCAGCACCCGCAGTTGTCCAGGCTCGCGCACCGGCAATGACCGCCAGCGCACCGCCTGCAGCAGGCTGAACACCGAGGTGTTGGCGCCGATCCCTACCGCCAGGGACAACACCGTGACCATGGCGAAACCAGGACTCCTCAGTAACACTCGAACGGCGTGTCGAAGATCGCTCATGTTCCTGATTCAGGGCGCTTGGCCCGCCGATTAGATGCCCGCGCCCCGCGATCGTCACGCGCAGAGGCCGGACAACGTGCAGTGCATCCGGAGGTTGCCGGTCACCAGTCCCCGACGGCGCATGGTCCGGAGCGCGACCGGCCTGCCAGGCCGCAGCCTTGGCGGAGGCTGGTCCCCCGTCGCAGCGGCACCGCCGGGCGGTAGCTCGCCGATGGTTCGGGATCGCGTCCGGCAGGTGAGGCTGCTGCCCGCCGGGACGGCGGGCGGTCCGAAGCGGCCACGAGTGCTGGCCGCCCACCGACAGAGCGCCCGTCCGCAGGGGCGAAGACCGCGCGCTGATCGGGGACGACCGAAGCCGCCGCGCCACGTACGCGAGGATCCGGGGCGTTGTCCCGGGGTTGACGCCGTGCGGCCCGCCGTGGGTATGATCCGGCAGAACCATCCGAACTGCCATGGCCGACCCGACCGGCGATCTGACGCAACACGGCCCCGGCACCCGCCTGCGCGGCGTGCGCGCGCACGCGAATGACCGTCGGCACTGGCTCCAGCGCTACCCCGTGTGCGCCGCGCTGGCGCAGCACGACATCGAGCACGCCGGCATCGTGCGCGCCGGCCCCGGCTACCGCATTGTGCGCACCCGGCAGCTCACCGCCTATTTCATGGCCTGCGTCAACGGCGAAGGCCGCGTCCGCGTCGACGGCCGCTGGCGGCGCTTCACCCCGGGCATGGGTTGCCTGCTCCCGTCCCACACCCGCAACGAATTCCACGCCGTCGGCACCCGGCCCTGGGAGTTCTGTTACGTCTGCTATCTCCATCCGCCGGGACATCCGGAGATTCTCACGGCGGAGGCCCCGGTGATGGCCAGGTTCGACGCCGACCCGCTCCGTTGGGCCATCGAGGGTCTGCGCGCCGAACAGCTTGGGGCCGCTTCACCGGCTCTGGCCCACTACTGGGTCGAGTTGATCCACGGCTATGTCCTCCGTTTCGCCCACCCGTTCCGCGGGCAGGACCGGCTCCAGCGGCTCTGGCAATCGGTCGCCGCCCAACCTGCCGAGGAATGGTCCCTGGACCGCCTGGCGCGCCAAGCCCACTGCAGCCGCGAGCACCTCCGGCGGCTCTGCCTCCGGGAGTTGGGCCGCAGCCCCATCCAACAGGTGACGTACCTGCGCCTCCAACGCGCCGCCGAATTGCTCGCCTCGACCTCCATGAAAGTCGAAGAGGTCGGCCAAACCGTGGGCTACGAGAACGCCTTCGCCTTTTCCACCGCCTTCAAGAAAGGGGTCGGGTGGCCCCCGAGCGACTACCGGATTCGCGGCCTTGCCCGTTCCCCCCGGTGAGCCTGGTGCATCTCACAAAGCCCGATGTGGACTTCAGCCATTGCCGACTTTCTAAAGTTTGTTAATTTACTCGCCATGCGTGCCCGCCGACGTCCTCCCTGCGCGTCGCGTCCTCCGGGATGCCCGCCCCGGGCGCGCGCCGTTGCGCTCGCGCTCCTCCTGGGAACGGCCTCGCCGACTGCGGGGTTCGCCGCCGACACCGCGGCCGACGCCCCCGGCAACTTCAACCCCCTGGTGCCGGGCTACTTCGCCGACCCGACCATCGAGCGGTTTGACGATACCTTCTATCTGTATGCGACGACGGACGGCAACGGGGGCGGACGCGGTCCGGCCACGGTCTGGGTGTCGCGGGACTTCGCGAACTGGGTGCTGGTGCCGATGAACTGGCCGACCACGCCGCACTACTGGGCGCCGGACGTGGTCCGACGTCCGAACGGCCGCTACTACCTCTATTACAACCAGCCCTGCATCACCTACGGCGCCGCGTCGGACTCGCCCCTCGGCCCTTGGACTCCCCTCACCCCGGGCGAAGGCGTCGTCATCCCCGATCGACTGGTCAAGGACGTGATCACCCTCGACACGCAGGTCTTCGAGGATACCGACGGCACGCTCTACGGCTACTGGGGCACCTGGGGCATCTTCCCGAACAGCGGCTGCGGCTTCGGCGTGTTCCAGCCGGACATGAAGTCCTTCGCCCGTCTCGGCATGATCCCCAACACCCAGGCGAAGGACTTCTTCGAAGCGCCGTTCATGATCGAACGCCACGGCTGGTACTACCTGACCTACTCCTCCGGCTCGTGTCACGACGCCAGCTACCGCGTCCAGTACGCCGTGGGCCGACGTCCCGACGGCGAGTTCGCCATGGGCCCAAACAACCCGATCCTCGCCACGACTGCCGACCGTCTGATCCATGGTCCCGGCCACCACTCGATTCTCCAACAGGGAGACGACTACTACATCGTCTATCACCGCCACGACGTTCCTTACACCCCCAACGGCATGCACCGGCAGACCTGCGCTGACCGGCTCGTGTTCGAGAGCGATGGCGTGATCCGCAAAATCGAGCCCACGCATCGCGGCATCGGCCTCCTGGGCGCGCCCACGCCGGAGCGGAATCTCGCTTTCACCGCCAAGGTCAGCGCCTCCTCGTTCTATCGCGACACGGTCCGCGGGCACGACTACCAGCCGGAATACGCCGTGGACGACAATAACGCCACGCTGTGGCGGCCCGCCAACAACCGGATGGGCCATTGGCTGACGGTGGACTTGGGCAGCCCCCGGCACGTCCGCCGCACCCACGTCCAGTTCGAGTACGCAACGTGGTACTACCAGTATGTGCTCGAGACCTCCCTCGACGGCCGCACCTGGGAGACCTTCGCCGACCGCCGGCAAAACACCCGCTGGGGCAGCCCCATGGTGGACGACGGCGACGTCGAGGCGCGATTCGTGCGCCTCACTGTGACCGGCACCGAGTTTCCCGGCCTCTTCGGCGCAGTGTGGAACTTCAAGGTCTTCTCCGAAGCCCCCGCCGACCCGCTCCTCGCCATGGCCGACCGCGCCTTCCAGGAATGGGTGGCCCCGAAGCAAGCCGGGCGCACCGCGGCCCTTCTCCAAGGCCCGGATCGCACACGGCGCGGTGCACCCGGAGAACATGACTCCGAACTCCGAGCTCCGAGCTCCGAGCTCCGGCTCCAGGAACGCGGCACACTGGAGCAAGAGCCTGCCCCGAACCTCCTCGTCCACCTCGATGTCGCCGACCTGCCGCTGGGCACGTCGCTCGTTACGTGGACCAACCGCGGCACCCTGGGCGGCGGATTCGCCGGCGGCGACGCCAGCCCCATTGTGGGCCTGGCCATGGGACGCAAAGCCGTCCGGTTCTCCGGTCACCAGCTCCTGACGGCGTCATTCCCGGCGCCCCGATCGCTGGCCGGCAACAGCAGCTTCACCGTGGCCGCCTGGGTCAATAATCCGGAGATTGGCGAGAGCGAATGCCTGGTGAGCTGGGCGGGACGCGGCGGCCCGGACGCGACGACCGCCCAAGTTGGCTACGGCACGCATCGGGAGTTCGGCGCGGTGGGCCATTGGGGCTTTGCCGACATGGGCTTCCAGAGCGCACCCCCGAAAGCCGGTCAGTGGCACCACCTGGCCGTGGTCTTCGACGGCGTCATCGAGCGCGTCTACGTGGATGGGCGGCTCGACAACGCCGCGGCCAAGATGTTGCTGATGCACGCGGGTCGGCCAATCCACGTCGGCGCTTCCGAGCCGGGCACGGAGTTCTTTGACGGCTACCTGGCCTCGCTGCGCATCTACGACGGCGCGTTGCCGGAAACCGAAATCCAGAAACTGGCGGCGGACGAACCCTCGGCCGATGTGCTGGTGCATCTCGATTCCGCCAGGCTCGATTACGGCCCGCTGCCGTCCTGGGCCAATAGCGGGGCGCTCGGAGGTTCTTTCTCCGCCGTCGACCAACCCCCCGTGGTGGCGGAAGTGGATGGCCGGATCGCCGTGCAACTCGGCGCCGGACAGTCTCTCCGGTGCGCTTTCGACGAGGACGTGGCGCTGACGGACTTCACGCTGTTGGTCAACGTCGCCAATCGGCAGGTCGATCCGGGCGAAAGCGTCGTCGAAGTCGAGGACGCCTCCGGTGCGTTCGCCCCCTTGCTGAGCGCGCCACCCGGCGGCGGCTGGCGACAGTTGGTGGTGGTGCATCGGGATGGTGGAGGGACGTTCTTCCTCGACGGCATGCCGACCACCCGCATGGTGCCCCGGGTCCCCAAGAGTCTTCGCTCGATCCGGTTGGGCGGACGAATGCCGTTCTCGGGCGCGCTCTCGCGGGTGCAACTGCTCCGCCGCGCTCTGTCCGTGGCCGAGGTGACTCAGTGGTATCAGCTCTCCAGGCAGGAACACCAGGCACCGGCCCCGAACCCGTCCGCGTTTGCCCAGCCCCCCCGGGCCATGGCCGGCACCATGATCGCGATGGCCGCCCGGCCCGGCGAGTCGGCGGCGGGTCCGGTCGAATACCGCTTCACCGAAACCACCGGGCATCCCGGCGGCAGCAGCCGGGGCTGGATGCCCCTGCCCTACTTCCTGGACGACGGCCTGCAGCCCGCCACTGCCTACGCCTACAATGTGCAAGTGCGCGACGCCTTCGGTAACGTCAGCGTTACCTCCGCCTCCGTGGAGGCTGTGACCGATCCCCGGGGCTTCCAGGAGTCCGGGGATTCCTTCGACGCCGCCCACGATTTCCTCGCCCGCGGAACCAGCGGAACGACCTGGGACGGCTTTGTTGGCTCCGGCGACCGCGCGACGGCCGAGGCCATCGCCGCCGCAGGAGGCGCGTTGCGGTTGCAGTCGCGGGGCAGTGTTTGGGACGGCGGCCGGCCGCTGGGGCCGTTTCTCTACCGGCTGGTCGCGGGCGATTTCGTGGCCCAGGTGAAAGTGGTTGACTACGCCGGCCTGTCGACCCGTCGCGTACCCGGCAACAACGACGGCGGGCTGATGGCCCGCGTGCCGAACCCGGAAGATGCCGGACCGGGGGAGGACCTCGTCCAGCTCAACTTCTTTCCCATCTGGAACCAGGGGAACATGGTCACCACCCTCGACGGCGGGCGATTGCAGAAAGGGAATCAGCTCGCCTGGGATGCGCATCGCCACCTCCAGATCATCCGCCACGGGATGCGGTTCCACTTTCGTACCAGCGCCGATGGCGACGCGTGGCAGGAAATGCCCGGATCACCGGTCGAACGCCGGGACATGGCGAACCTGCCCGTGCAGGTCGGCCTGTATCACGCCAGCTACGGCGGCGAGAGCAGCCACGTGGCCTTCGCCGATTTCCGGATCACCACCCCCAAACCCGCCGCCGAAGCCCCCCGCCCGGGCGGCCCGTCCGCCAAATGATGCACCCCTCAAACACGAATACAGCCTGCAGGCACGAGCTGTTTCCTCCCCCTCCTCATCCCAATCTTAATCTTAATCTTAATCTTAATCTTAATCCCAATCTCGATCTCGATCTTGATCCTATTCCCGCTCCCCCCCCGCATCCAGTCGGCTCCCTATGAAAACGCCGAACTTCTCCCCCGCCCTCCGGATCGCCGCCGCGGCCGTGGCGCTCCTGATCGCGACTGCCGCCCACGCCGACGCACTTTGGCTGGCGAACCCTCAGCTCAAGGTGCCGAACCAAGCGCCCCAGCAGGCGCAGGCCTTCCCGCTGAAGAATGTCCGTCTGCTCGGCGGCCCCTTCCACCACGCCCAGGAACTGAACCGGCGCTATCTGCACTCGCTCGACGTCGACCGCCTGCTGCATTCCTTCCGGCTCAACGCGGGGCTGCCCTCCACTGCCGCTCCTTACGGCGGTTGGGAAGAGCCCAAGGGCGAACTCCGCGGTCACTTCGCGGGCCATTACCTGACGGCTTGCGCGCTGATGTACGCGAGCACGGGTGACGAACCGCTGCGGCAGAAGGCCACCACCCTGGTGGCGGGGCTGGCGGCCTGCCAGGCGAAGTTCCCCAGCGGCTACCTGAGCGCCTACCCGGAGGAGTTCTTCGATCGCGTCGAGAAACAGCAGCCCGTCTGGGCGCCGTACTACACGCTGCACAAGATCCTGGCGGGATTGCTCGACCAGTATGTCTACTGCGGCAACACGCAGGCTCTCGAGGTGGCCCGCAAGTTCGGCGACTGGGCGGTCGCCCGCAACGCCCGCCTCACCGACGAGCAGATGCAGGCCATGCTGGGCGCCGAGCACGGCGGCATGAACGAAGCCCTGGCCAACCTCTATGCGTTGACCGGCGAGGACCGCTACCTCGCGATCTCGAAACGCTTCAACCATCAGGCCGTCATTCATCCGGCGATGCGGCGCCAGGATGCGCTGACCGGCCTCCACGCGAACACCCAGTTCCCCAAGTTCATCGGCATCGCCCGCCAGTACGAACTCACCCGCAACGAATCGCTGCGCACCGCCGCGTCCTTCTTCTGGAACACCGTCGTCCATGAGCGCTCCTACGTCATCGGCGGCAACAGCGATGGCGAACATTTCTCGCCCAAGGAAAAACTCTCCACCGCCTTCGGCCCCAGCACCACGGAGACCTGCAACACCTACAACATGCTCAAGCTCACCCGCCACCTCTTCTGCTGGGACCCGCAGGTCGAATACGCCGATTACTACGAGCGCGCCCTCTACAACCACATCCTGGCCTCGCAGAATCCTGCGGACGGCATGACCTGCTACTATGTCCCGCTGCGCTCCGGTTCCAGCAAGACCTACTGCACTCCCACCAACTCCTTCTGGTGCTGCACCGGCACCGGCATCGAAAGCCACGCCAAATACGGCGACTCGATCTACTTCCACAACGGCGCCCAGACGCTCTACGTCAACCTCTTCATCGCCTCCGAACTCGATTGGAAAGCCCGCGGAATCAAGATCCGCCAGGAAACCGCCTTCCCGGAGTCAGACACCACAACGCTCACCATCGCCGGCCAGAAACCCACCGAACTCGAACTGAAGCTGCGCTGGCCCTCATGGGCCAAGACGGGCTACGCCGTCTCCGTCAACGGCCAGTCCCAACAGCTCGCCGGGACTCCCGGTTCCTGGGTCATTCTGCGGCGGACGTGGCGAAACGGTGACACCGTCACCGTGACCATGCCGTTCGGGCTCGGCATAGAAGGCTTCGCCGATAACCCGGACCGTTTCGCCTTTCTCCACGGGCCCGTTGTCCTGGCGGCACCGGCGGACCCGACCAAGCCTTTCCCGGCCGTCGTGGCCGACCGCCCCGCTGTGACCGCGGCGCTCCAACCGGCCGGCCGGCCCAACACCTTCACGGCGTCGCCCGCCGTCTTCCGCAGCCCAGGGGGCACCACCGCCGTCACCTTCGAGCCGTTCTACGCCCTCCACGGAGGACGCCACTACCAGGTCTACTTCGACCGTTTCACCCCCGCCCAGTGGCGGGAAAAGGAAGCGGAATATGCCGCCGAACTGGCCCGCCAACGCGAAATCGCCGCACGCACCGTCGACTTCGTCGTGCCCGACCGCGAGCAGAGCGAGCGCGACCACCGCTTCCGCGGCGAGCAGACCGCCGCCGGCGACTTCGGCGACCGCAAGTGGCGTCATGCAACCGACGGCGGCTGGTTCTCCTGGGAATTGAAAGTGGCGCCAGATCAGCCGCAGGAACTCTGGGTCACCTACTGGGGCAGCGACGGCGGCAACCGCGTCTTCGATATCTTCGCCGACGACCGGAAGATTGCCACTCAGCGGCTCGAGAACAACAAGCCCGACCGGTTCTTCGACGAGGTCTATCCTCTGCCCCACGACCTGCTCCGGGGCAAGCCGATCATCACCGTCAAGTTCCAGGCCCATCCCGGCGCCTCGGCCGGCGGCGTGTTTGGCGCACGAGTCATGAAGACCAGGTAACTCGGAGCAGCTCCGCACCCGAAGATCCCCCAGCCCTCACCGGAATCACAGACCGAACGCCGACCATGAAACACGCCCTCCTCTGTCTCGCGCTCCTGACCTCCGCTGGTCCCGAACTGACGGCCGCAGAGAACCTGTCCCCGGCCCCGCCTCCGCGCGCCAACCTCGCCCTGGTCGCCACCACGTCAACCTCGTTCGTCTCCGGCCACGAGACCCTCACCGCCCTCAACGACGGCTCGAATCCGGCGCATTCCGACGACAAGAGCGCGGGGGCCTACGGCAACTGGCCGCGCACCGGCACGCAGTGGGTCCAGTACGACTGGAACCAGCCCATCCGCACCGATCGGATCGAGGTCTACTGGTTCGACGACCAGCGCGGTGTCCGCCTGCCGAAGGCCTGCCGACTCCAGTTCTGGGACGGCGCGAAGTTCGCCCCCGTGCCGAAGGCCGATGGACTCGGGCTGACGGCGAACCGGTTCAACGTCACCACTTTCCCCGAACTCACCACCGCGAAGCTCCGCCTGGAGTTCGACAGCACCGAGACCTTCTCCACCGGCCTCCTGGAATGGCAGGTTCTCGACTCCGGCAGTTCACCGAATTTCGCGCCCGTCACCGAAGCGGGCGTCGACCGGGTCGTGGTGCTGTCCGGCCAGACCTACCTCGCAGGACGCGTCCGGGACGACGGCAAACCGCACCCAACCCCAACCGTCCGCTGGATCAAGGAATCCGGACCCGGCAAGGTCACCTTTGCCGACCCCGCCGCCCTCGCCACCACCGCGCGGTTTTCCCGAGTCGGTTCCTACGTCCTCGCGCTCACCGCGCACGACGGCCAGGAGAGCGCTTCCTCCAGACTCCACGTCGCCGTCGAACCCCTCCCGCCCAAAACGCCTCTCGAACCCGTCCCCACCACGGCCTACACCATCAGCAGCCCGTTCTGGAAAGCCCGGACGAAGGCCCTGATGGTGAATTGGATCCCGCACTGCATCCGCAAGATCGAGGATCCGGACACCAAAGAAGGCGGCATCCGGAACTTCGTCGAGGCCGGCCGCAAGCTGGCCGGCGCCCAGGACGCCCGTCACGTCGGCGCGGTCTTCGCCAACACCTGGGTCTACAATACCCTCGAGTCCATCTGCCTCGCCCTGATGGTCGATCCGCAAAACGATGCCGACATCCTGGCCGCCCAGGCCGCCCTGCGAACAACCCTCGAGGACTGGATCCCGAAAATCCTCAGCGCCCAGGAACCCGACGGCTATCTCCACACGATGTATACCATCGAAGGCCATCCGCGCTGGACCGATAAGCACGCTCACGAGGACTACCAGGCCGGCTATTTCCTTGAGACTGCGATTGCCCACTGGCATCTCACCGGCGGCCAGGATCACCGGATGTACGACGCCGCCAGGCGCCTCGCGGACTGCTGGGTGCGCCATCTGGGACCGGCCGCGAGGCGCTCCTGGTACCCCGGCCACCAGGAACTCGAATTGGCCCTCGTCCGCTTCGCCCATCTCGTCGAACACGTCGACGGCGCCGGCCGGGGCCGGGACTACGTCGCGCTCGCCAAACATCTCCTCGATCAACGGCGTGGCGGCGACGAATACGATCAGAGCCACCTGCCGGTCATCCGCCAATACGAAGCTGTCGGCCACGCCGTCCGCGCCGTCTACTCCTACACCGGCATGGCCGACGTCGCCCTGGAAACCGGTGACGCCGATTACCTCAGCGCCGTGAAATCCCTCTGGCAAAGCATCGTCCACCGCAAATACTACGTCACCGGCGGCGTGGGCAGCGGCGAGACCTCCGAAGGCTTCGGCAAAGACTACTCCCTCCCCAACCACGCCTACTGCGAATCCTGCGCCGGCAGCGGCCAGCTCTTCTTCCAACACCGACTCCACCGGACCGAACACGATGCCCGTTACGCCGATCTCTACGAAGAAACCCTCTACAACGCCATCCTCGGTGGCGTCGACCTCGAAGGACGAAACTACACCTACACCAATCCGCTCGACTCGAGCGAGAAACGCTACCTCTGGCACGTCTGCCCCTGCTGCGTCGGGAACCTCCCGCGCACCCTGCTCAGCCTTCCCACCTGGATGTACACCCGCAGCCCCGACGGACTCACCGTCAACCTCTTCATCGGCAGCACCGTGACCATCGACGACGTCGCCGGCACCCGCCTCCGAGTCGTGCAAACCACCGACTACCCTTGGAGCGGAAAGGTGTCGCTCACCATCCACCCGGCGGCCGCGACCCGGTTCGCCCTCCGGATCCGCGTGCCCAACCGCCAGACCAGCCCGCTCTACACCAACACGCCCACCGCCGACGGCCTCACCTCCCTCACCGTCAACGGAGAACCGGTGAAACCCCGAATCGAACACGGCTACGCCGTCCTCAAACGAACCTGGAAAGCCGGGGACAGGGTCGACGCCGAGGTCCCCATGCCGATCCAGCGCGTACAGGCGGATCAGCGCATCGCCGCCAACCGCGGCCGCGTGGCCCTCCGCCGCGGGCCTCTCCTCTACAACCTCGAAAGCGTCGATCAGAACCTCGACGCCGTCCTGAGCACAACTGCTCCGCTGACGACCGAATGGCGGCCGGATCTCCTGGATGGCGTCATGGTCATCCGCAGCACGTTCGCGGACGGCCAGCCGATGCTTGCCATCCCCAACTACGCCCGCCTGAATCGAGGTGGACGGTCCATCGTCTGGATGAAAGCCAACTGATACGAACCCCGGACATGAATACCAACGTTCAGCCCCACAAACCCGTAGGCGCCAACGTCCGTCGGCGCACCTCTCCTTCACTGAAAGCCATTCAGGGAGCATCCAGTCTCGTCCTGGTTGCTGCCTGGTTGATGGCCGACGCGCCTCAGTTCCTTGCCGCCACTCCCGCCCCCAACCTGGCCGTCGTCGCCACCCCCTCGGCCTCCTACGTCTCCGGCGACACCTCGGTGACCGCACTCAATGACAACGTGAATCCGCGCAATTCGCGCCAGCGGGGAACCGGTTCCTACGGCAACTGGCCGCGCACCGGCACCCAGTGGGTCCAATATGATTGGAGCCAGCCCATCAGCACGAAGCAGATCGAAGTCTACTGGTGGGACGATCGCCAAGGCGTGCGCCTTCCCCAAGCCTGCCGCCTCCTCTACTGGAACGGAACCGCCTTCGTCCCCGTCCCCAACCCCGCCGGCCTCGGCGTCGCCGCCGACCAGTTCAATGCCACCTCCTTCGACGAAGTCCGCACCGAGAAACTCCGCCTCGAGATCGACGGCAACGGCGAGTCCTCCACCGGCCTGCTCGAATGGAAAGTCCTCGACTCCGGTCACTCCCCGGAGTTCCCGCCTTCCGTAACCGCCGGCGTCGACCGCGTCGTCGTGCTCGGCGGCAAAACCTACTTGTCCGGACAGGTCAAGACTCTGAAAGGCGACGCGACCGCCGACGTGCAGTGGACCAAGCTGTCCGGTCCGGGCCGGGTGACCTTTGCCGACGCCACCGCCCCCGTCACCACCGCCACCTTCTCCAAAAAAGGGGATTACGTCCTCGAACTCAGCGCCGGCCGCGGCCGCCTCCGCGCCGCCTCCACCCTGAACGTCAAAGCCGAACCCCCGCCCCCCGCCGAACGCCTCGATGTCGTCTACACCAAACGCTACCGCATCCAGAACCCCCTTTGGAACGCCCGCGCCAAAGCCCTCATCGTGAACTGGATCCCCCATTGCATCAACCAGATCAACAACCCGAACCTGCGCCAGGGAGCCGGCGGTATCGACAACTTCATCGAAGCCGCCAAGGCCCTTCGCGGTGAGCCGCACGGCCGCCACAAGGGCTACGTCTTCGCCAACGCCTGGGCCATGACCGGAGCGGTGATCCTGACGCTATGGCCCTCATGGTCGATGCGCCGGGCGCCCCCGAGATCCTCGCGGCGCACGAAAAAATGAAGGCCACCCTGGAAGACTGGATCCCGAAGATCCTCGCCGCCCAGGAACCGGACGGGTATCTGCAAACCGCCTTCACCCTGGCCGAGAGGAGCCGTTGGCCCGAGCGCTGGGCCCCCAGCCACCGCGGCGATCACGAAGGCTACGTCGCCGGCTACTTCATCGAGTCCGCCATCAACCACTACACCTTGACCGAGGGACGAGACACCCGCCTCTACGACGCCGCCAGAAAACTCGCCGACTGCTGGGTGGCCAACCTCGGCCCCGGCAAAAAGGAATGGTACGACGGCCACCAGGAAATGGAACAAGCCCTCGTCCGCTTCGGCCGCTTCGTCAACGACATGGAACGAAACGGCCGCGGCGACGCCTACGTCCAGCTCGCCAAGTTCCTCCTCGATTGCCGCCGCAACGGCGACGAATACGACCAGAGCCACGTCCCCGTCCAACAGCAATACGAAGCCGTCGGCCACGCCGTGCGCGCCGTCTATTCCTACTCCGCCATGGCCGACGTCGCCGCCGAAACCAAAGACGTCGACTACGAAAGCGCGGTCCTGTCGCTCTGGGACAACATGGTCAACCGGAAGTACTATGTCACCGGCGGCATCGGCAGCGGCGAAACTTCCGAAGGCTTCGGCCCCGACTACTCCCTCCGCCACCAGGCTTACTGCGAGTCCTGCTCGAGCTGCGGCCTGATCTTCTTCCAATACAAACTCAACCTCGCCTATCACGACGCCCGCTACGCGGACCTCTACGAGGAAACAATGTACAACGCCCTGCTCGGCTCGACCGACCTCGAAGGCCGCACCTTCTACTACACGAACCCCCTCATCGGCGGCGTCCGCACCCCCTGGCACAACTGCCCCTGCTGCGTCGGCAACATCCCCCGCACCCTCCTCATGATCCCCACCTGGACCTACGTGAAAGGCCCCAGGAGCCTCTACGTGAACCTCTTCATCGGGAGCACCATTCAGGTTGAAAACGTCGCCGGCACCGACGTCGAAATGGTCCAGCAAACCGATTACCCCTGGAGCGGCAAGGTCGCCCTCACGATCAACCCCAGACAAGCCAAGCGCTTCACCCTCGGCATCCGGATTCCCAACCGCCAGACCAGCCACCTCTACACCGGCACCCCCACCGTCGACGGCCTGATCGCCCTCACGCTCAACGGCCGGACCGTCAAACCCAAAATCGAAAAGGGCTACGCCGTCATCGCCCGCACATGGAAAGCCGGCGACCGCGTCGAACTCAACCTCCCCCACAAGGTCCAACGCGTCCGTTGCGACGAGAAGGTCGCCGCCAATCGCGGCCTCGTCGCCCTCCGCTACGGCCCCCTCATCTACAATGTCGAACGCGCCGACCAACCGGACATCAACCAGGCCATCGGCACCACCCCCCTTGCCGCCGAGTGGCGCCCCGACCTCCTCCAGGGGGTCATGATCGTCAAAGGCCAGTGGGCCGACGGCAGCCCCCTCGTCGCCATCCCGAACTACGCCCGCAATAATCGACTCTCCACGGAACGTCGCGGTCCGGGCACCTTCGGCGGGCCCGGCACCGTGGGAAGCGAAGACGAAGACGCTCCCGGCCAACGCCGCGGTCGCCGCGGCGGCGAATCCATGGTCTGGATCAAGGAACGGTAAACCAGCATCCCAGACTGCGAGAAGGCATGCCGGCACCCCCCATGAACCGCGAGGTAGGGCGCCCTCTCCGAGGGCGCCGCAAACCACAGTCTCCGAACCACTTGCTTCCGGCGCGCTGCGGAGAGCGCGCCCTACCTTCCACGGGTTCATGGACCCAACGCGCGTCGGTCCTCTGGAGATCCGGCCTCTCCATGAACCTCTTCATGCATCCATCCCCCTCACCCCGTCCCTCTCCCCCTCGGAGGGGGAGAG
>CAYSPU010000008.1:40915-47167 GCA_964432995.1 uncultured Verrucomicrobiota bacterium | reverse complement strand
GCCGTCGGTATCGCCGGAGGCCGTCTGGCCGAGGTTGCCGAGGGGGCTTCTAAAGGCTTCTAAAGACCCGTCCCTTTGTATTCAGTAGCTGGGGATCGGTGCCGGGCGAGGGCGCATTGAATGTCTTCTAAAGACCCGTCCCTTTGTCCCTCGCGCCTCTCTCACCCCAGAATCTTGGGCACCGTTCCCCCTGGAAGTGTCGGCGGATTTGCTGGGGCCCGAGAAGGTGCGCCTGGTGGTGCGGCGGGCGCTGCGACGAATTGCCGAGGCAGCCATTCCCAAACGGCGACATCGGTCGTGTCCCCGAGCGCTGCGCCAACCAGTGAGCAGTTGGCCACGCTTGCGCAAGAATACGTATCACGAAGGCCCAATCCAGTACGCCGTTGGCGAAATCTATGCCTGGGAATGTCCTCTAAAGACCTGTCCCTTTGTACCTCGCTTTGTATTCCATCCCGTCGTTGTCGGTATCGACGCTGGTGGGGTTGGTGCCCAGTTGGACTTCGAAGGTGTTGCTCAGCCCATCGCCGTCGGTATCGCCGGAGGCCGTCTGGCCGAGGTTGCCGAGGGGGCTTCTAAAGACCCGTCCCTTTGTGTTCAACGATTGGACAAGTCCTTAACGCCTGATCCTGGCGGTGCTCGCAGTTCGATTGCCAAGTCGGGCGGTCGGCGAGGCCAGCGTGGTTCCGGGAGGCGACGGGTTCGCGTGGTTGACCGCGGTCGGGCGCTTGCCTAGAGTCCGCCACCGTCATGAACGCGCACATACTGGTCTGTGATCCGGTGTCGCCCAAAGGGGTGGCTTTGCTGCAGCAACGCTCGGAATTCAAGGTGACCGTGCTGGAGAAACGGTTGCCGGAGGCGGAGTTGATCCCGGTGGTCCAGGACGTGGACGCCCTCGTGGTGCGTTCGGAGACGAAGGTGACGCGGAAGGTGATTGAGTCGGCGCCGCGTTTGCGGGTGGTCGGCCGGGCGGGTGTGGGGGTGGACAACGTGGATGTGGAAGCGGCGACCCAGCGCGGGGTGGTGGTGATGAACACTCCGAGCGGGAACACCATTTCGACGGCGGAGTTGGCGTTTTCGATGTTGATGGCGTTGGCGCGGAACATCCCGCAGGCGCACGGCACGATGAAAGCGGGGCGCTGGGACCGCAAGCAGTTCCAGGGGGTTGAACTCTACAACAAGACTCTGGGCATTCTGGGCATGGGCCGCATCGGCAGCGAGGTCGCCCGGCGGGCGATCGCCTTTGGCATGCGGGTGTTGGCCTACGACCCTTACATCACGTTGTCGCGGGCCAAGGCGCTGCAGGTGGAGTTGGCGGAGCAGTTGGACGATCTTTACGGCCGTGTCGATTTTCTGACGGTGCACATGCCGATCAGCGATGAGACGCGGGGGATGATCAACGCCGCCGCATTCGCCAAGATGAAGCGCGGGGTGCGTGTCATCAACTGTGCGCGTGGGGGCATTGTGAGCGAGGCGGATCTCGCAGTGGCGATCCGGAGCGGGCAGGTGGCCGGGGCGGCTCTGGACGTCTACGAGACCGAGCCGCCGCCGGCGGAGTTTGCCCTGAGGGAGTTGCCCCAGGTCATCATGACGCCGCATCTCGGGGCCAGCACCGAGGAAGCGCAGGAGAACGTTGGCATCGAGGTTGCCGAAGCGCTCACGGACTACCTCCTGACAGGGGCGGTGCGGAACGCGGTGAACCTGCCAAACCTGGACGCGAAGACCTACGCCCTGGTGAAGCCGTATCTGAACCTGGGGGAGAAGCTGGGGCGCCTGCTTGCCCACCTGGCTCCCAAGCGCAACGAGCGCCTCGTCATCACCTACGGGGGCAAGGCCACCAGCATGCCCGGGGACCCCATCACCCGGTCGGTCCTCAAGGGTTTCCTCGAATCTGTCAGCGGCCGGGACGTGAACACGGTCAACGTCCGCAGCCTCGCCAGCGCCCTGGGGCTCCTCGTCGAGGAGATCAAGTCCAGCGAGGAAACCGACTTCAACGAGTGGCTCCATCTGGCGGTCTATTCGGATGGCAACAAGGTGTCGGCGGGCGGCACGTTCTTTGGCGCCCACAACCATCCGCGCATTGTGCGGATCAACAGCGTGCCCGTGGAGGTGACCCCCTCCGGCGTCCTGTTCATCATGACCAACAAGGACCGGCCCGGCATTGTCGGCTACCTCGGCTCGCTGATGGGCAAGTTCCACGTCAACATTGGCAACATGAGCCTCTGCCGCGACAACAAGGGCGGCCACGCTCTCACCGTGTTGAACCTCGACACCCTCCCGCCCGCCGAACTGCTCGAAGAACTGCAGAAGGATCCGGACATCAGCAACGTCCGCGTCGTGCGCTTGTGAACGTCCTCTGCCGGTTCCGCTGTCGGCTCGCCGGGCTCCGCGTCGCGGCGTGGGGCGCGTGGGTGCTGCTGGGTTTTTTCGCCGCGGACGCCGGCTTCTCTGCGGACAACACCGCCGCGGATGAAGCTGACGTCGTGCTCTGCCGGGGCGCAGGTGTGGAGGTGCGCCGTCGGGACCTCGACACGGCGTATCTCCAGTTCCGGGCCGGGGAAGCCGCCCGGGGTGAAGGCTCGTCCGCGCGCGGTGGTCCGGAGCTGGAGGCCCAACTGTTGGACCGTCTGGTGATTACCCGGTTGCTGGTGAACCGGGCGACGGCGTCGGACCGGGCGCAGGCTCGGACGAACGCGGTGAAGTACGTGACCCAGCTTCGCGAACAGGCCGGCAGCGAGTCCGCCTACCGCCGCCAGCTTCTGATCATGGGCTTCAAACCGGAGGAGTTTGAAACCCAGTTGCGCGAGCGATTCACCTGCGACGCGGTGGTCGATCGCGAACTGCGGGGCAAGGTAACGATCGGCGACGCCGAGGTGCGGCGCTACTATGACGAGCATGCCGATCAACTGCGCCGTCCGGAGATGTACCAGTTTCGTCACCTCACCCTGGTGACGTGCGACCCGGCCACCGGGGCGGCGCTGCCGGCCGCCGAACGGGAAGCCAAGCGCCAGCGTTTGGAGGAACTGGCCCGACGCGCCCGGGCCGGCGAGGACTTCGCCAAACTGGCGCAGACGTATTCCGAGAACCCGGAAACCCGCGCGAAGGGGGGAGAACTGATAATCGCGAAAGGCGGGCTGCCGCCGGAGCTGGAAGCCGTTCTGGCCGCCCTTTCTCCGGGCCAAATCAGCGACGTGGTGTCGACCGCCGACGGCCATCACCTCCTGCTCCTGATCCGGAAGATTCCGTCGGAGCCTATTGAATTCGATCGGATCCGGGAGGAGTTGCGGGAGAAACTGGTTCGCGACGCCATGGAACGTCAGTTGTTGCCCGAGTTCCAGAAGCGGATCAAGGCGGAGGCGAAGCTGGTCTACCTGAACGGTGCCCGGCCGCCCAAGGAACAGCCGCCGCTGGCGCCCTGAAGACGGAGTCGAACGAGGAGGCGCCAGTCCGTGAGGGAAGACGCGGATGCACGAATCGCCACGAATCCCGCCGGTGTTCCCTTCGTGCGAATTCGCGAAACTCGCGTCGCACCGTCCAACTGCGGGTCACGATCCCTGATCCGCCTTGGGAGCTGTTCCCTGAGCTTCAGGGGCGGACGGCGTTGGGGCTGTTGCCTGGGCGGCGTTGGCGGCACTCGCTGTGGGGCGGGAGGCGGCCTTGGCGTCGACCGCTTGGACGAAGGCCATGCGGAGGGTCATCAGGCTGTTGCGCAGGAGTTGCGACTCCTGCTCGTCCAGGTTGCCCTGGGTCTTGGCTTCCAGCATCTCCAACTGGTCGATGAGAAGCTGGGCGCCGTCCACGTCCACATCGACCTTGGCGCCTTCGGGGTGAGGCATCTGCCCGAGGAGCATGAGGGTGAGGTTGGTCTGGTGGAGGACCATGCTGGCGAAGAGGGCGGAGAGCCTGGCATGGCGCTCCAGTTCTTCGCGGGAGGGGGAGGAGGAACCTTGGGGAGTTGTCATCCGGTGTTCAGACTAAGGCCGGTCCGGTCGGCTTTGACAAGAACTGAATCAGGCGGCGGAGGCGGGTCTCGACGTCCAGCGTCTCGAGGAGCACCTGCCGCTGCCGTGCGTCCTTCAACATGGCCCACGAGACGAGGTCGGCAATCTGTTCGGGATTCTGCACCTGGGCCAGGATTTCGACCCCGTGTTCGAGTGATTCCGGAGGGGTGAGCTTGGTGGCGGTGTGGAGGTCCACGCCACCCGGCAGACCCGGCTTGAGCACGCCTTTCTTCAGTTGCTCGGCCACCAGTTCGAGCAGGCGGCTGGCGAGGGCGTCGACCGCGTTCGTGTTGCCGACGCTGGACTCGAGCGGGTGGAGGGCATGGACGCGGTAGGGACGGTAGCGAAGGGCCGGTCCGAGTTCGATCCGGGCCAGGCCCTGAAGGATGAGGTGGGACGTGCCGTCGGCATGGGTCCGCGCCGCCCGGATGAGCCCCAGCCCGCCGACGGCTGCCGCCTGTTTGCGTTGGCTGCCTGGCCGCTGCAGGGCCACGCAGAACATCCGGTGCGTCTCGAGGGCGTCCGCCAGCATCCGGCGGTAGCCCGGCTCGAAAATGTAAAGAGGCAAATAGGCTTGGGGAAACAGGATTGCATTCGGCAACACCATCACTCCAGCCTCGCGCGGCCATTCCATGACCCCAATCTAGACGACGCCGGGCCCGATGCAAGGGAGAGATGGAGGGGGCCGGCGCAGTCGAGATGCGGCTTGCCAAACGCGTTGCCGCTGCGCATGTTTTCCCCCATGAAAGGTAAAGTGGCCATCCTGGTTCTGGTCGTGGCCTGCGTCGCTTTGGGAATCGTTCTCTACTTGAGCAGACAACGCGCGGCGGAGGACCACCGACTGGCCGTGAGCCAGATCGAGAGTCTCTCCAACGACCTGGTGAAGACCGAAGGCCAACTCAGCCGGCAGATCCAGGTCAACAACGTCCTCGAAACCAACCTGGACCAGCGGGGCAGGGAACTGGCGACCACCTCGAACCGCCTCGTCGAGGTCGTTGCCAACCTCGCCCAGACCGAAGCCGAAGCCAAGGCCGCGGCCAAGGAGGCCCAGGACGAGATCAACCGCCGCGACTCGAAGATTACCGAGTTGGAAGGCCGGAATGACGATCTGACCAGGAAGATGTCCGATCTGAACACGTCCATCGCCGAGTTGGAGACCCAGATTGCCGAGACCGAACGCAAACTGGCCGCGTCCGAAGGAGACCGTGAGTTCTTGATGGCCGAGCTGAACCGCCTGCAAAGAGAGAAGGCCGACCTGGAGAAGCAGTTCAACGATCTGGCCCTACTCCGTGATCAGATCCGCAAGCTGAAGGATGAACTCTCGATTGCCCGCCGGCTGGAGGTCATCCGCCGAGGGCTCTACCGCTCCGAGCAGAAGGGTTCGGAGAAGTTGCAGCCCGGGTTCGCCACCCCTCCCGGACAGGGCCCGGCGGATCTCAACGTGGAGATCCGCCAGGACGGTGGAGCGAGGGTGGTGCCGGCCACCAACGCCCCGGCTCCGCGGTAGGGCCGGTTTTCCGGACGCCGGCAGGCGGGTGGGACCGGATCCCGATCTCCCCCGCGCCACTCGCCGGCATCAGTTTTCCAGGCTCGGAACAAGTCGACGCGCCCATGCCAACGTACGAATACATCTGCGAGAAGTGCGGTCACACCTTCGAGAAGTTCCAGTCCATCGCCGAGAAGCCGCTGACCGTATGCCCCGAAGAACTCTGCGCCCGGAAACGTTGGGGAAAAGGCAAGGTCCACCGCGCGATTAGCGGCGGGGCGGGTTTTCTGTTCAAAGGCAGCGGCTTCTACATCACGGACTACCGGAGTCCCGGCTACCGGGAAGCCGCCCGCAAGGAGTCCGGCAGCGGCGCCGCCACCGAGAAGGCCGCCAAATCAGACTCCGGCGGGTCCACGTCGAAACCGGCGGCGACGCCGACGAGTGCCGGCGCGACGAAGTCATGAAGGCGTCCGCCATCCGGGGACTCTTGGTGGTTGTGCTGTGTGCCACCCTCCGGACGGCGCCGGCGGTATCCGCAGCCGCTGTGGGCGCTTCCTCGCTGCGCAGCCACTCCGGCCAGTTCGTGGTCAGCACCATGGACCCGGCCCCGGCCTCCTCACGGCTCGCACCGACCAACGCCGCGGTGGTGGAGTTGCAGGTGCCGACATTGGTGATCACCTGCGAGCGCGTGAAACAGGCGTTGCTGCGCGAGTTGGCGTACGCGGACCTGTGGCAGGCTCGCCACGTGCCTCGGCCCGGTCGTCCCCC
>CAYSPU010000008.1:15614-40905 GCA_964432995.1 uncultured Verrucomicrobiota bacterium | reverse complement strand
CCATCGGCGCGCGCCAGTTCACCGACGGTTGGCAATACCGGGTCGAGTTGCCCGTCCGAAGCTCCCGACTGAAAGTCGTGCGCGGACTCGTGCACGCGCTGCTGCTCGAGATGGCCAACCGCAACGCGGTGAACCGATCCGCCGAAGTCCCCCTCTGGCTGGTCGAAGGGCTCACCCTGCATCTGGCCCGCTCCAGCCTCATCGACCTCGTCGCTCCCGACCCGCGCGTCACCATGAACCGCGTGACCTTCAGCGCGAGCACGCGGCAGGCCGTCCGTCCCGACCCGCTGGCCGAAGCCCGGGAGCGTCTCCAGTCCCGCACCGCCTTCAGCTTCGCCCGCCTCGGGGAAGTGACCGTGGACCAACTGAGTGGCGAGAATTGGGAGACCTTCCAGGCCAGCGCGCAACTGCTGGTCAGCCAGTTGCTCGTGCTGCCCGGAGGCCGCCTCGCCCTCACCGAAATGATCGCCCGGCTCGGCATCCACCCAAATTGGCAGACGGCATTCCTCAATGCCTTCCCCAGCCAGTTCGGCAGCATGCTGGATGTCGAGAAGTGGTGGTCCGTCGTTCTCGTCCACTTCACCGGGCTGGACCCGCTCCACGCGTGGTCGGCGGAGGTGGCCTGGAACAAGCTCAGCGAGACCCTGCTCCCGCCGGTTCTGGTGAGCAATCACCCCAAGGAAGCGCCCCAGCGCCAGAGACTCTCCCTCCAGCGGCTCCTGGGAGAGTGGGATTCGTTGCGCCACCGCACCGTCTTGCGCGGCGTCGTCAGCGAACTGGTTCTCATGCGCGTGCGCCTGCCTCCGGAGTTCGTTTCGGTGGCCGATGATTACCGGGTGGTCATTGGGGAATACCTGTCCAAAGCCGAGAAGGCGGGACCAGGCCGCGCCCCGGCCGGCGCTCCCCCCACCGCCGCCGACCGTCTGATCCGCGAAACCATCCGCCTGCTCGACGACCTCGATCGCCGCCGCGAGCAACTCCGCCCCAAGTCCACCGGCTTCCCGTCCGGGCTCTCGCCGAAGCCGGGCCAATGAGCGGGGCGACAGGGCGACGATGGGACGAAGCCACCTCCCGATGCCGGCTGCCGGCGGGTACGATGCGCAGCCGGCCGTCTTGTGGTTCAGGTTCCGCCGGCGCACCGGCATGCCGAGGCGATGACGCGCCGGCCGGTCACTTGACAGACCCCGGACCCCCCATATAGTTGAGCCACAATGAATGACGCCGCTCCGGCTCCCGCCGAGGAGCCACCATCGGCATCCTCGCCGGCTTCGCTGAAGGTCTTCCGCTCCGCCGGACGAGGGGCGTGGGCCGACGTTCCGGAGGCTGACTGGAACGACTGGCGTTGGCAACTGAAGCATCGGATCACGACGATCGAGCAGTTGCGACGGTTCCTGCCCACGCTCACTCCGGAAGAGCACGCCGGCACCCGGCTGGCCAACACCAAGTTGTCGTTGGCCATCACCCCGTATTTCTTCAACCTCATCGATCCCGCCGACGAGCTCTGCCCGATTCGCCGGCAGGTCGTGCCCCGCCTTGAAGAAACCCACACCGCGCCGTGGGAGATGACCGATCCCTGCGGTGAGGAGAAGGACTCGCCGGTGCCGGGCCTGGTGCATCGCTATCCAGACCGCGCGCTGCTGCTGGTCACCGATCGCTGTGCGGCGTACTGCCGCTATTGCACCCGGTCGCGCCTGGTCAGCAACGCCAGCGGTTACGACTTCCACCCTGAGCTCGAGCGCCAGCTCGATTACCTCCGACACTCCCCCCAAGTCCGGGACGTGCTCCTCAGCGGCGGCGACCCGCTGTTGTTCCATGATGGTCGTCTCGAGGAACTGCTGCGGCGTCTGCGGGCCATCCCGCACCTCGAGTTCGTCCGCTTGGGCACGCGGATCCCCATCTTCCTGCCGCAGCGGATTACTCCGGAGCTCTGCCGCATGCTGCGCCAGTTCCATCCCCTGTTCGTGAGCATCCACTCGAACCATCCCCGGGAGCTGACCACCGAGGCTCGCGACGCCCTGGGGCGGCTGGCCGATGCCGGCATCCCGCTGGGAAACCAGTCGGTCCTCCTGCGGCATGTGAACGACGACCCGGAGGTAATGAAGGCCCACGTCCAGAAGCTCTTGTTGTGTCGGGTCCGCCCTTACTACATCTATCAGTGCGACCTGATCGCCGGATCCGCCCACCTCCGCGCCAGCGTGCGGCAGGGGATCCGCGTCCAGGAGACGCTCCGCGGCCACACCACCGGCTACGCCGTTCCCCAATACGTGATCGACGCCCCCGGCGGCGGCGGCAAAGTGCCCGTCAACCCCGAATACGTCCTGAGCCACAACCGGGATCGCGTCGTCATTCGCAATTTTGAGGGCCGACTCTTCGAGTACCCCGAGGCGGTGGACGGCAAGCCGCTGTTCGAGTCGCCCGCGCCCGTCCGCGAGCCGGAGATGGCGTGAGGATCCCCGCCGCACCGCACGCATGCCTTCGGAATCCAAAGCCGCGCGCGCCGCGCGCCTCCAGCGTCTGGAGGCCCGTCTCGCCGAGACCTACCCCGACGCCCACTGCGAGCTGAACTTCCGGAATCCGCTCGAGCTGTTGGTCGCCACCATCCTCTCCGCGCAGTGCAGCGATCGCCAGGTCAACACCGTGACCGCCCGGCTCTTCGCCAAATACCGGTCCGCGGCCGATTACGCCGATGCCGACCCCCAGGAACTCGAAGCCGACCTGCGCCAGCTCGGCCTGTTCCGGAACAAAGCCCGCAGCCTCCGGGCGTGCGCCCGCAAGCTCGTCGACCTCCACGGCGGCCAGGTCCCCGCCACCATGGAGGAGTTGACCCGCCTCGATGGCGTCGGACGCAAGACCGCCAACGTCGTCCTCGGGAATGCCTTCCACGACAATGCGGGCGTGGTGGTGGATACCCACGTGACGCGCCTCTCCCAACGCCTCGGCCTGACGCGGCAGAGCGCTCCCGAACACATCGAGCAGGAGTTGATGAAGCTGGTCCCGCAGACCCAATGGACGCAATTCAGTCATTGGCTGATCTGGCACGGCCGCCGACGCTGCGCCGCGCGCCGTCCGGATTGTGCCGGTTGTGAGATCCGCACTCTCTGCCCGAGCGCGGACCGGGTGTGACGGTGCGGCGCTGCGACGGTACGACGGTGGGACGGCGTGCCGGTGCGACAAGATCCGAAGCCAACTCCCAAATCCGCGCCCGCGGGGCCGTGCGGGGTTGCCCGGCGCGTGCCCTCGAGGCTCGCCCGCAGCACGACCACAGCGGTCGGGCGCGGATTTGATATGGCTGGAACCGCGGTTTCTACAAAGGTGTCGACAAAGGTGTCGACAAAGGTCAGGAGGAGGGCATGGCGAGCGGGGAGTGCGACGCGGTTCGGGATGCGGTTCCGGAGTGGTTCTGGCTGGACACCGGTTGTGGTGGCGCGGCCTTCAACATGGCGGTGGACGAGGCCCTGTTGGAGGCGGTGGCCGGCTTGGGCCGGCCGGTGCTTCGGTTCTACGGGTGGCGGGAACCGGCCGCGACATTCGGCTACTCCCAGCGCCTGCACGAAGTCCAGCGAATGACCAGCTTGCGCCCGTTGGTCCGGCGTCCGACGGGCGGCGGGATCGTGCCGCACGATCGCGACTGGACCTACACCCTCGTCATCCCGCCGGGGCATGAATGGTGCGCAATCCAGGCTCGGGAGAGCTACCGACGCGTTCACGTTTGGGTCCAGGGCGCGTGTTCGAGGTTGGGGATCGCGGCCCAACTGGCTCCCGCTGGCTGCAAAGGGTCGCGCGGGCAGTGCTTCGCCGGCGGTGCCGAGCAATGGGACGTTGTCTGGGAGGCGCAGAAGATCGCCGGGGCCGCCCAGCGGCGCAACCGCCTGGGTTTGTTGATTCAGGGATCGGTGCAGTTCCCGGAGGGTCGCGGCAAGCGGGTCGCCTGGGAGTTCGCGGCCCGCGAGGAGGGCTCCCGGCAATGGGGGTGCCGGTGGCGTCAGTGGAATCTCACTACCGCCCTGGACCGGAGGGCTGGCGAACTTGCTGCCGCCAAATATGGCAACCCGGCCTTCACCGCAATGCGATAGGGAGGAAGGAAGAGGGTTGGGAGGTTCAGGGTTCAGAGGTTGGGAGGCTGGCAATCGCACCTGCTGTCCTCCCCGACTCCTGACTGCTGACTACGGACTACTCCTTCACGGTTGGGAGGTTGGGGAGGCGGAGGATTGAGGATCAAATGCAGAATGAAGAATGCAGAATGAAGAATTCCCCGACCCGCCGACGTGCCGACGTGCCGGCGTGCCGTCCCCCTCACTCTCGATCCCGGCTATCGATGAGGATGGTGACCGGGCCGTCGTTGACCAGGGCGACCTGCATATCCGCGCCGAACTCACCGGCCGCAACCGGTTGCCCGAGCGCAACGGCCAGTCGGCGGAGGAAATCCTCGTACAGGGGAACGGCGATCTCCGGTCGCGCGGCCCCGCTGAAAGAAGGGCGGTTGCCCTTGCGGGTGCTGGCGAAGAGCGTGAACTGGCTGACCACCAGGATCTGGCCGCCCGCGTCGATGACCGACCGGTTCATCAATCCCTGATCATCGCTGAAGATCCGCATTCGCGAGATCTTGCCCGCCAGCCATTCGGAATCTCCCGCGGTATCGCGATCCTCGATTCCGAGCAGGACGAGGACGCCCGGTCCGATGGCGGCGCGGACCGAGCTGCCGATGCTGACGGAGGCCTGGGTGACTCGTTGGAGAACGGCGCGCATGCTCCGGGCCCAGCATGGGCCGGGCGGCGATGTCGCACAACATCGAAGTCCGAAGCAGCAAGCGGCACCGCGGGCTGCACCGATGCCAATTCGGCGCGCGCAGTCTCACGGCCGGAGCGCGAGCGGCTTGCCAAGGCGTAGCCTTGGCGGAGGCTGGTCCCTCGGTCGCAGCAGCAACGAGCGGGCGGGAGGCGGTTGGAGGTTCGGAGGCGCGTGCGGCGTGTGGTGCTGCTGCCCGCCGGGACGTCGGGCGGTCCGGGGGAGCGCGACCGAACCCCGGCGCCACTTGGGTGTGGATCCGGGTCCCGCAATGTCCAGTTGCGGTTTGACGAGGGGGCCGGTAGGGTTTCCGGCGGTATGACGTTGACCGAAAAGCTGCTGGCTCGGGCATCGGGCAAGGCGAGCGTGCGCGCGGGCGAGAACATCTGGGTGAAGGCGGACGTGCTGCTGACCCACGACGTGTGCGGTCCGGGGACAATTGGCGTGTTCCAGCGCGAGTTTGGGGCGCAGGCGAAGGTCTGGGACCGGGATCGCATCGTCATCATTCCCGACCATTACATCTTTACGGCAGACTCCCGCTCGAACCGGAACGTGGACATCCTGCGCGAGTTTGTGCGGGAGCAGGGCATCACCTATTTCTACGACGTGATTGACGAGGCGGACGGGAAGTGGCGGTTTGACGCCGCGCGCGGGATGCTGTTGCGCCAGTACGGACGCGCCTACGCCGGCGTGTGCCACACGGCCCTTGCCCAGAAGGGGCACACGCGCCCGGGGGAAGTGCTCTTTGGCACGGATTCCCACACCTGCATGGCGGGAGCGTTCAACGAGTTCGCGACGGGAATTGGCAACACCGACGCGGGCTTCGTGATGGGAACTGGCCGGCTTCTGGTCAAGGTTCCGGAGACCATGCACTTCCGCCTGGAGGGGCGGTTGGCGCCCGGCGTGATGGCCAAGGACGTCATCCTGCACTGCATCGGCGAGATCGGTTTCGATGGCGCCACCTACCGCGCCCTGCAGTTCGGAGGAGCCGGGGTATCGACGCTTTCCATGGATGACCGGATGACGATCGCCAACATGGCGATCGAGGCCGGTGGCAAGAACGGGATCTTCGAGTATGACGCGCAGACGCAGGCCTACGTGGACTATCGCTGCAAGCTGAACGGCACCCGGAGTTCCTACCAACCGGTCGAGCGCGATCGGGAGGAACGATTCTGCAGCGAACTGGTGGTGCACCTCGATCAACTCGAGCCGGTGGTGGCCTGTCACCCCGATCCCGCGCAACGCAAGAAGGCCAGGGAGTTGGGTCATATCCGGCTGGACCGGGCCTATGTGGGGTCGTGCACGGGAGGCAAGACGAGCGATTTTCTCGACTTCGCCCGCATCGTGCGCGGGCGGCGGGTGGTGATTGACACCTTCGGGGTGCCGGCCACGCCGGAAGTCGTTCGCGATCTGCAGACTGCCATTTGGGGGCGTCGCAGCGTTTGGGAGTTGCTCACCGAGGCCGGGGTGCAGATGACCGAGAACGCCGGCTGTGCCGCCTGTCTGGGGGGGCCGCTCGACACCTTCGGGCGCATGAACGCCCCGCTGAAGTGCATCAGCGCCACCAACCGGAACTTCCCGGGGCGCATGGGGCACAAGGACTCGCAGGTGTTCCTGGCCTCCCCGATGACGGTGGCGGCGAGTGCCCTGACCGGCCGCATCACGGACCCGCGGGAGTTCTTGTCGTGAGGGCCTGATTTGGATCGATGATTTGGTTGACAAGCGTGCGTAAGCCCCTAAAGTGGCGCAAATTCTAATCACGGAAAACCAGGAGCAAACTGTTATGAAAGAAAGAATGCGTCTAACCCGGGGTGTCGCTTGCATCGGAGCATTGCTCGCTACTGTGGCTCTCTGCCAGGCTGCCCAAGTTGGCAAGGCAGTCGTCCTTTCTGTGAGCGGCGCCGCGGAGTATTCGCAGGGCGGCGCCTGGAGCACTCTCAAACAGGGGCAGGAACTCGGGCCCGGGGCTTCCATCCGCACCGCCCACGACTCCGCAGTAGTCCTCTTCCTCGATCAGAATGGTCCCAGAGTCCGGTTGCTGGAGAACACGCAGCTCGCCATCGAGAAGCTGAATTTCGAAAAGACGGGCGACGACGTCGTGATTGAGACGTTGCTGGATGTGAAGTCAGGCCGCATCGTGGGTGTGGTGCGGAAGCTGACCGGCGGATCCAAATACGAGGTCAAGACCCCCAATGGCGTGGCCGGCATTCGCGGCACAGAATACTCGATCGGGGCCGATGGCACCGTCTACGTGGTGAGCGGCCAGGTCGTGGTCGTCTATGTGAAGAGCGACGGCAGCGTGGTGACGCAGGTCGTCAACAAGGGCGAGATGTTCAACCCGGCCACCCAGAGGGTCGAGCCCATTCCGGCCGACAGGCTTGACGAGATCCAGTCGGAACTCGAGAAGACGAAGGCCGTGGGCCCCGCCGCGGTCGGTCCGGAAATGGAACCGCCGCCCGTGATCTTCACCTCTCCCATCATTGGAGGAGGGAACTAGGAAGGCTCACGGTTCGTCGTCAAGTTTGCTCTGAATCGCGGGGCGGCAGTCAGCCGCCCCGCGTCTTTTTGGAGGGTGTGACCGGATGTTGTCTGCAAGAGCCAGCGCGTCCTTCCGGGTGGTGCGGAAGAAGCCGGTGCTGATCGGGGCGGCCGTGATCCTCCTGGCCTGGCTCCTGGCCCTCCTGTCGCAGTTGTGGCCCTCGTTGACTCTCTTCGATCGCTTGGAAGCGATTTCCTACGACGCGCGCGTGCGGATGGCCGTGCGCCACGACTCCCCCTTCAGCAGTGACCTCGGCCTCGTTTACATCGGCAACGATGACCTCGCCCAGATCAACAGCAGCTACGGATATCAGTGGCCGTGGCCGCGCCAGATGTACGGCCGGCTGTTGTCCGAACTGGCGGCCCAGGGCGCAAAGGTCGTGGGATTCGACATCCTCTTTTGCGAACTCGAACCGGACAGCGTGAAGAAGGCGGTGAAGGTGGCGGAGCTCTTGCAGCGAGCCCGGACCTTGGGACAGATGCACCGCGGCGAAGGAGAGGCCGCGCAACTCGCCGATCGCGCTCTCGAGGCGGCCTACGAGGAGATCCTGCAGCAGTCGCTCGAGACCGCCCTGGTGATCGGCGGCAGGGTGGTCGATTCGGACGACTACTTCGCCGAGGAACTCGCGCGAATCGGCATCCTCGCCGCCGCAGGACAAGAGGTCGCGCTGCGATCCGCGGAAGGCGGCCTGGAACCGGAAGCCCCTCCGGTCTGGGAAGCGCTGCTCCCCAACGACCGCTTCCGGACCAATGCGTGGATGGTCGGTCACATTCTGTTCGACGCCGACGACGACGGGGTGCTGCGCCGGGCGCGTGCCTTTCGCGACGATCCGCACCATGGCCGGATCTGGCACATGGGGATCCTCCTGGCGGCACGCCAACTGGGGCTGGACATGTCCAAGGCCCAGGTGCTGCCGGGGCAGGTGATTCTCGAGTCTCCGCAAGGGGAGCGACGGGTGATCCCCGTCGACCGCGACGGCTATTTCCACATCAACTGGTCCGTGCGGTGGAACGACCCGCGCCTCCACCGGGCGTCCTTCTTCAGCGTACTTCAGGAAGAGATCCGGCGGAGCAGCGGCACCACCAATATCCCGCCGGTTTGGCGCGACAAGATCGTCATTGTGGGATCCCTCGGCTCCGGCGGGAACATCTCCGACCTCGGGGCCACGCCGTTGTCCGAGCAGGACTTCCTGGTGAGCCAGCATTGGAATGTGGCGAACTCGATCCTGACGAACTTCTTCATTCGCCGATCCAGTTTTCAGACGGAGTCGATACTCCTGGTGCTGCTGGGGTCGCTGGCGGGTTTGCTGACGTGGCGTTTGCGCCCGTTATGGGCCTCCTGCGTCCTCTGCGGTCTGTTGACCGCTTACTTCGTGCTGGCTTTCTGGCTGTTCGTGGAGAGTCGCTACTGGCTGCCCCTGGTTCTGCCGACGGTGACGGTGCTGCTGTGCCACTTGTCCCTGGTGACCTACCGGGTGCTGGTGGAACAAAAGGAACGAAACCGGGTGAGATCCGTGTTCGCCAAGGTGGTCGCACCCAACATCGTGAACGAATTGTTGAAAGCGGACATCAGCTCCCTCGGCGGAACACGACGCAACATATCGGTTTACTTCGCGGACATCCGGGGTTTCACCCAGGTGACCGATGAGAGTCAGGTGCAAGCCGAGGAGTATGTGCGGACCCGCGGGCTCTCCGCAGCGGAAGCGGAGGAGTACCTCGAAGGGCAGGCGCGGGAAGTCCTGACGACAGTGAACCAATACCTGGGTGTGGTGGAGGAGACCATCAAGCGCCACAATGGCACGTTCGACAAGTACATCGGGGACTGTGTCATGGCCTTCTGGGGGGCGCCCACGCCGAATGAACGCCACGCCTCGGACTGCGTGCGGGCGGCGATCGACGCCCAGCGGGCGATCTACGCGCTCAATCTCCAGCGAGCGGAGGAGAACCGGCGCCGGGAACAGGAGAATGCGAGCCGCCGCAGCTCGGGGTTGCCGCCCCTGCCCAAGCTCACTCTGCTGGCCCTCGGAAGCGGCATCAATACCGGAGTCGTCACCGTCGGGCTCATGGGGTCGCATACCGGCATGACCAACTACACCGCCTTCGGCCGCGAGGTCAACCTGGCGAGCCGCCTGGAGGGCATCTCGGGCCGCAGCCGCATCGTCATCAGCGAGTCCACCTACCGTGAATTGCAGCGGCTCGACCCGAATCTGGCGGCCATTTGTGAGACCTTGCCTCCGGTGGTGGTGAAGGGGTTTCGCGACCAACTGCAAGTCTACGAGGTCTGCTGGCGCCGCTTGGACGAATCGACACAGAGCTACGACACCGGTATTCTGGCGGGCGGCGCGGATTCACCGCCGACTGACTTTCAGACGGCGGGGACCTGACCCGCCCGGGAAGAACGGTGCGACCGGCTCCGGGGAAGCGAATCGAAGGGTTTCTATGCGAACGGTGATCTATCCGGGTAGTTTCGACCCCCTGACCAACGGCCACCTCGACTTGATCGAGCGAGCTGCGCGTCTCTTCGACCGGGTCATCGTGGCGGTGGCGGAGAACGACGCGAAGCAGCCGCTCTTCACTCTGGAGGAGCGGCGGCGGTTGGTCGAGTGTTCGACTCGAGGGTTGCCGCACGTGCGGGTGGACACGTTTGAAGGCTTGCTGGTGGAGTATGTGGTGCGCCAGAAGGGACAGGCGATCATCCGGGGACTGCGAGCCGTGTCGGATTTCGAGTTCGAGTTTCAGCTCGCGTTAATGAACCGAAAGCTGTGCGAGAAGGTGGAGACGATCTTCATGATGCCGAAGGACACCTACACCTTCCTCAGCTCCCGGGTGGTGAAGGAGATTTCACGGCTCGGCGGTGACGTCAGCCCGTTTGTGCCCCCGGCCGTGCGCAAGGCGCTGAGGAGCAAGCTGCGCGGCAGGCGGCATCCGACCCCGGGAGGTTCCGTATGGCATTGATCCTGAACATCCGACACCTGCGCCAGTCGGCGATCCGCTTTGACGGGAGACTCTCCGTGGAGGATCTCGATCTGGGGAGCATCGATGAGTTGCTGACGGTGACCAGTCCACTGACGTATGACTTTGAGGCGGAGCAGCATGAGCAGGGAATCCTCCTGCAAGGCCGACTCGAGATCTCGCTGCGTGCGGAGTGCGCCCGCTGCCTGCAGGCGTTCCCCGTAACCGTTGCGCTAAACAATTGGGCCCGTTTGCTTTGCTGGGAGGGAGAGGATTGCGTCCAGCTACGGAACGACTGCGTGGACTTGACGCCCTACCTGCGCGAAGATATTTTGCTGGCCCTGCCACAACGGCCGTTGTGTAGGCCTGAGTGCGCTGGCTTGCCGGGCAGGCCAGCGGCGTCCACGGACCATCCGGGCGGTGTGACTGCCTCGACGGAGGCATCGTCCGCGTGGGACGCGTTGGACCAGTTGGGACTTTGAACCACTTGGATTTATGGGTGTACCGAAACGAAAACCGTCGCGCAGCCGACAGCGGATGCGCCGCGCCTACAACAGCGTTCTCAAGTTGCCGCAACTGACGACCTGCCCCCAGTGCTCGGCTCCTTACGTGCCGCATCGGGTTTGCCCGAGCTGCGGATACTACAAGGGCCGACAGGTGATCAGCGTCGACGTGGCTTGACCAGATCTGGTGAGCGCGAAGGGATCGGGATCCGTTCGCGCTCTTTTCGTCCATGCGAATCGCAGTCGATGTGATGGGCGGAGACCATGGCTGCGGGGTGGTGGTGGAAGGGATCAAGCTGGCCTTGGAGGCGAACGACCGGATTGCCGCGGTGTTCGTGGTGGGACAACGCGAGGAGATCGAAGGCGCCCTGGCGCGGAGCCGCCTCCGTGACGCGCGGGTGCAGGTGGTTCACGCCAGCGAAGTGCTGGCGATGGACGACAAACCGGTGGCCGCCTTGCGACGCAAGAAGGACTGCTCCATCCTCCGCGCCATCGACCTCGTGCGCGACGGCCAGGCGGACGCCGTGGTATCCACGGGCAACACCGGTGGCCTGGTCGCCGCATCGACGGTCCGGCTTAAAACCCTCCCGGGCGTCGACCGTCCCGGGATCGCCACCGTGATTCCCGCCCCGGAGAACGATTTTGTGCTCCTGGATTCCGGGGCCAACATCGACTGCAAACCGCTACACCTGCTCCAATACGCGATCATGGGCAGCGTCTACTCCCGCGAGATTCTGGGCCATCGCTCTCCGCGCGTGGGGATTCTCAGCGTGGGCACGGAGGAAATCAAAGGGAACGAACTCACGCTGGAGGCCTACAAGCTATGCAAGAGGGTCGACATCAACTTCATCGGGAACGTGGAAGGGCACGATCTGTTCAACAACCGGGTGGATGTGGTCATTTGTGACGGGTTTGTGGGGAACATCGTGCTGAAGACCTGCGAGAGCCTCGCCCGCGGCATGTTGCTCTGGCTGAAGACGGAGTTGAAGGCCAACCTGAAGCGGAAGATCGGGGCCTTGCTGGCCCAAAATGCGTTTCGGACCATCGTGCGCCGCATGGACCCGGACGGCTATGGCGGGGCCCCGCTCCTCGGCCTGAACGGGAACGTGATGAAAGCCCACGGATCAGCCCGGGAACGGGCCATCATGAACGCTTTGCGCGTGACGACCGAGGCGATCCAACACGATATCAACCGCCACATGATGAGAGAGATATCCGCGGCGCAGGAACTCCTCCTCCGCGCCGGTTCGGCGGAGAGTGCCGCCGCTGTTGTATGACTACACTGCCCAAGCGGACCTTTACCAATCCCCGGGCCGCGCACGGTTTCCGGGGACGCCCCTGCTCCATCCTTGCGGTGGGATCCTATGTGCCGGAAAACGTCCTGACCAACGCCGATTTGGAGAAGATGGTGGACACGTCGGACGAGTGGATTACCACCCGAACCGGAATCAAGGAGCGCCATATCGCGGCGCCCACGGAGTTCACTTCGGACTTGGCCGTCAAGGCGGCGCGCCGCGCCCTGGAGCGCACCGACCTGAAACCGGAACAGATTGACTTGGTCATTGTGGCGACCATCACGCCCGATATGCCCTTTCCGGCCACGGCGTGTCTGGTTCAGGAGAAGATCGGGGCCGTGCGGGCGGCGGGGTTCGATATCGAGGCCGCCTGTTCGGGATTCATCTACGGTCTCGAGATCGGCCAGCAGTTCATCATGTCCCGGACCTACAACACCGTCCTGGTCATCGCGGCCGAGAAGCTCTCGACGATCACCGATTGGTCGGATCGGAACACCTGCGTTCTGTTCGGCGACGGGGCGGGGGCCGCCGTCCTGCAGAACCGACCCGAAGCCCACGGTTTGCTGACGGTCTGCATGGGTGCGGACGGCAGCAAGGCCGGGCTGCTGCTCATGCCCGGAGGCGGCAGTCGCTGTCCCGCAACCGCGGAATCGGTGGGGAAACGGATGCACTTCCTGCGCATGGAGGGGAGAGAGGTGTTCAAGAGCGCCGTGAACTCCATGTACAACGCCGCGCTCGAGAGCCTGCGCCGGTGCTCCCTGGACATCCGCCAGATCAAGTGTGTCATTCCCCATCAAGCCAACCAGCGGATCATCGAGGCGGTGGGGGAGCGCCTGGGGGTTCAGGACGGGCAGATGTTCGTCAACCTGCATCGCTATGGCAACACCTCGGCGGCATCGGTGGCGATCGCCCTGGACGAGGCGGTGAGTTCCGGGCGGATTGAACGGGGCGACTTGATCCTGCTCATGGTCTTCGGGGCCGGTTTGACCTGGGGAGCGGCGGTCATCGAGTGGTGACGGCGAGTTGACGCGGCGGGCGCGTGTGGTACATTGGGTCACCTCAAACCATCATATGGCAGCAAGCAGATCGGATTCCTCGGCGATGGGCGCCGATTTCGTGGTCGAAACCTGCGAGAGCCGGTTCGTGGTGCCCTCGTCCCTCGTTTCGATTCGACCCAACGGCGTCGAGTTTCGATCGCCCCAGGCCTTTCCGGTGTGGACGGAGATGACCGTGGACCTTTCCGCGCCTGGTCAGCGGAGCGGGGTGCGCGGCACGGGGGTGGTGGTGGCCTGTGACGGCAGCCGGCACGTGGGCTACGCGGTTTCGCTGCTCTTTCTGAATCTGTCGAGACAGTCCCAAGAGCGGCTGCGCTCCATGGCGCATGCGGGGCTGGCCTAGGAGGGGAGTTCGAGGTATTCATGGAGATCTTTCACCGTATCCTGCAGACCGCCATTGAGGGCGGAGCTTCCGATGTTCATCTCAAGATTGGCGGCCCGGTGATCTTCCGGATCAACCGGCAACTGATTGCGATTCAGGCGCCGGTGCCCACCGCCCCCTGGATGGAAGAGGTGGTGCAGGCGATGGTTCCCAGGCATCTGCAACGCCGCCTCGAGTCAGATCACGAGGTGGACTTTTCCTACTTCGTTCCCGGCATCGGGCGGTTCCGTACCAATCTCTTCCAGCAGAAGGGGGAGTACGCCCTTTCGATGCGGTACGTGAAGACGAAGGTGCCCAGCTTTGAGGAACTGGGATTGCTGCCGATCCTCAAGCAGATCGCCGAGTCGCCGCGCGGTATCGTCCTGCTCTCCGGCACGACCGGCTGTGGCAAGTCCACCACGCTGGCCGCCATGATCGAGCACATCAACGCCAACTTCAAAAAGCACATCATCACGCTGGAGGACCCGATCGAGTATGTCTTCGAGGACAACCAATCGGTGATCGAACAACGGGAGGTGGGCCTGGACACGCTCTCGTTCGAGGCCGGCCTCAAGCACGTCCTCCGGCAGGACCCCGATGTCATCATGATCGGAGAAATGCGCGATGCCATCAGCTTCTCGGCCGCCATGAGCGCGGCCGATACCGGGCATCTCGTCCTCTCGACCCTGCACACCACCAACGCTGCCCAGTCCGTGGGGCGCATTCTCGACTTTTTCAAGGCCGACGAACGGGATCAGGTGCGCCGGCAACTCTCCTCCACCCTGCAGGCGGTGGTCTGCCAGCGCATGGTCACCACCGTCCACGGGACGGTCATGCCCGCCCTCGAGATCATGATCAATACCGCCACCGTCAAGAAGCTCCTCGAGGAGAACCGTCTGGACAAACTGGCGGCGGCCATTGAAACGGGAGTCGAAGACGGGATGCAGAACTTCAACCAGGCCCTCTACAACCTGGTCAAGGAGAAGAAGGTTACCGAGAAAGAGGCGCTCGCCAAGGCCACCAACCCGCAGGCCCTCGAGATGAACTTCAAGGGGATCTTCCTCGACGAAGCGCGGCGCATCCTAACCTGATCCCTCGGGAGGGGCGACATACAGCTCGGAGCCCTCCAGCGGCTTCACAATCAGGTCGATGGTCCGCTCCAGCGCCCCGCGACTCGCGTGGACGATGGTCCGGGCGTTCTCCCCCAGCGCGCGGCGGGCGGCGGCATCGGCCAGGAGCGTCTGCAGCGCCGCCTCCAACTCGGCCGCATCGCGCACCTGAATCGCCCCCTTTCCCCGGACGAACGCCGAGGCGATGGCGGCGAAGTTCCCCATGTGCGGCCCGAAGACAATGGCCTTTCCCTGAGCGGCGGGTTCGATGGGGTTCTGTCCCCCGCCGGGGGCCGCCATGCTCTTGCCTACGAAGACCACACTGGCGACCTCGTAGAAGGCCCGCAGTTCGCCGGTGGTATTGACGAGGAGGCAATCGACCTCGCCCGGGGCGCGGCGGGTGCTCGACGTGATTTCGCTCCGGTAGACGAAACGCAGCTTCCGGTCGGCCAGAACGTTCCCGACTTCCCGTCCCCGTTCGAAGTGCCGCGGGACCAAAACCAGGACGAGCCCGGGGTGCCGGGCCTTGAGGCGTCCGAAGAGATCCGCCAGCAGGGCTTCCTCTCCGGCATGCGTGCTCCCCGCCACCAGGATGGGCGCTTCCGGCGGGATTCCCAGTTGGCCCATCAAGCCGGGCACATCCACCGCGCGTCGCTCCGCCAAATGCGCGGCGTCGAACTTGAGGCTGCCCACCACCTGCACCGCTTCCGGGCGGCATCCCAACTCGCGCAGGCGGGCGGCGTCGGCTTCGCTTTGCGCTCCCACCCCGGCGAAGGAGGCGAACAGCGGGCGGAACAGGAACCGCAGTCTCCGGTAGCCCCGGTAGGAGCGCTCCGAAAGCCGGGCGTTCACCAGAAACACCGGGATTCGCTTGTCCCGCAACCGCCACAGGAAGTTCGGCCAGATCTCCGCCTCCACCAGGATCACGGCTTCCGGATCGATCACGCTCAGGGCGCGCGCCACATACCGCTTGCGGTCGAGCGGGTAGTAAATCTTCTCGATGTGGGACGGGAGTCTCCGGCGCAGCTCCGCCATGCCCGTGGACGTGGTGGTCGATACCAAGATCTTGGCGTTGGGCAACCGCAGTTCCAGCGCCTGAATCAACTGGGTGCAAAGGTTGACCTCGCCGACGCTGACCGCGTGCAACCAGACGACATGCCGGTTGGTGAGCACTTGCTTGAGGCGGGGGGAGTAGCGCCCGAAGCGCTGGCCGAAACCTGCCTGCCAATGCCCGCGGCGCCACATCCTGAAGAAGTAATACGGTGCGCTCAGGCAGAAGAAGAAGAGAAACAGAATGTTGTAGAGACGCCGCATGCTCGGTCTTTTCCTGTGGCCGTGTGGTCGCGCCAGCTCCGGGCGCAATTCTGGGATCAGCGCTGGCCGCAATCAACACACAAAACGGGCACACACCTGACGGGACGCGCGCACGGCACCCGACGTGCCGCGGCGCGGCGCTCCCGCGAATCCGGCAAGTCGCCGAAGCATCGTCGGAAGCGGAATGAGGAACCGACGGGTTGACGTTGGGGAGAACTACCCGCCATGCTACGTCGCGGGCAGCGGTTCGGCTTGGCCACGAAGTCGGTCCCGGAGCCGGCTGCGTGCCACGCGGAGGGGACGATGGACCCGCACGATTCTGAAATGCCACCGCGCGAGTGGAAACGATGGCTGGACCGCTGCCGCCAGATGTCCGAGGACTGGGCGCGGCTGTTGGCGCACGATCTCCCCGCGGTCAGCCAGGCGCGACGTCCGGAGGTTGCGGCGGAATTCCACGCCTTTGCCCTGCAGCGGGCGCGGCTTCGGTTGCGGCGGAAGGGGATTCCCGTTCCGGAGGTTGCGCTCCTGCGGGGGACGCCGGATCTCCGGCCCGTTCCCGCCCGATCTCCTACGGTCGCATCCGCGTCTGCGAAGCCGCGGGCGGGGGCCTCGACGCCAGCGCGGGTGCCGGCGTCCCGCTCGGCTTCGGCGCCGCCCCCGGTTCCCGGGGCAAGAGCAGCGCCTCACGCGGTCACCGAGGCGATGCTCGCGCGCTTCCGTCGTCTTACCGGCTTCGAGGGGCGCGAGGTGTCGGGCAGCCCCGAGAGCCAGGCCGATTTCCTGCTCAGCGTCATCGTGTTTTCCCTGCTCACGGAGGGGGCTGCTGTTCCGGACTGGCAGATGAACCAGTTGCTGAAGCGGATTCGGTGGTGCCGGGAGGAACTCGTCGCTCACGTGAGGAGCCTGGACGGGCTGTCGAGCCCGCGCTGGCCGGAACCGCCAAGAGCGACCCGCCTCGGCGACCGACGAGCGCTGGGTTTCCATTGACGCCGGTTGGGTTTGGGACCGCGGCTTTGAGGTGGAATTCTGTCGAAGCGGACGGTACACTGCCCGCATGCCGGAAAAGGGGATTGCCGAAGTTGGCCGCGCCCTCCGTGAGCAGTACGAGAAGGGACTGGCGGCTTTCCAGAAGAACAACCTCGATTACGCCATCGCGCTGTTCGAGGGGATCCTCCGCCAGGAACCGTCGTTCTTCGATTGCCGGCAGGCTTTGCACGCGGCCCAGATCCGTCGCGCCGGGACCAAAGGCGGCGGCTTCTTCAAACGGATGCTGGGTACCGCCAGCAACTCCCCCCTGATTGCCAAAGCCCAACTCGAGCTGCGCAACAACCCGATCGAGGCCATGCACACCGCCGAGCAGGTCCTGGCCAGCGACCCGCAGAGCGCCGCCGCCCACCGCATCATCGCCGATGCCGCGCTGACCGCCGATTACCCGCGCACGGCCGTGCTGTCGCTCGAGGCCGCGTATCGGATCTCGCCGGACCGCGATGGAGCGCTGCGCCTGGCGCAGGCGCTGTCGCGTGCCGGCCGGATGGCGAAAGCCGACACGGTTTTGAGCGAGTTGGCCCAGGCGTTTCCGAACGACCCGGAGATCGCGCAGGCCCTCAAGAATATTGCCGCCAGGCGCACGCTGACCGAGGGCGGCTATGAAGGGCTGGAAGACGGCACCGGATCCTACCGCGATGTCCTGCGCAACAAGGAGGAGGCCGTCTCCCTCGAACAGGAAAAGCGCGAAGTCAAGACCGATGACGTTGCCGCCCGCCTGATCGCCGAGAACGAACTCCGCCTGGCGAAGGAACCGAAGAACATGCGTCTGCTCCGCACCACCGCCGAGCTTTACACCCAGAAAGGTCAGTACGACCAGGCGCTGGCGGCTTACCAGCGGATCATCGACTCCGAGGGGATGTCGGAGCCCACACTCGAGCGCGCCATCACCGAGACGACTCTGCGGAAACACGATGCGGCGCTGGCCGCGTTGGATCCGCAGGCGGCCGACTACGCGGAGCAGAAGGCCCGCCTCGAGGCCGAGCGACAGACCTACGAACTGGAACGAGGACGGAAGCTGGCCGAGCAGTACCCGAACGACCTGCAACTCCGCTTCGATCTGGGAGAGCTGTACTTCCGGGCCGGCAAGCTGACGGAGGCCATCCAGGAGCTGCAGAAAGCCCAGGCCAACCCGCACCGCCGCATCGCGGCCCTCCACTACCTCGGCCAATGCTTCACCCGCCGCGGCATTCACGACCTCGCCGTGCGCACCCTGCAAACGGCCCTTCGCGAGAAGGCGGTGTTTGACGACGAGAAGAAGGATCTCCTCTACTCGCTCGGCCTGGCGCTGGAAAAGATGGGCAAGCCCGACGAGGCGGTCGAGCAATACAAGCTGATCTACGAGGTCGACATCGGCTACAAGGACGTGGCGGCGCGGGTCGACGCGTATTACGCGAAGCGGGCCTGACGGTTCCACCCGGTAAACGCAGGCCAACCACCGATGGACACGGAGATCAAGGAGTGGGGCGGCGCCGGGTATCCGTCCCGTGGGTGAACCCCAAATCCCGGTCTGAATCCGTGTTCATCGGTGTTCATCCGTGGTTTTCCTTCCTTGATTCTGCGAGGAATTGAGGAATGTGGCCTCAATGAGCCGCCTGGTAGAGGCGGGCGAGAGCCAGGAGGAGGGTTTCGAGCTGCCGGTAGTATTCCTCCTCCGGAACCGCCGCTTTCGCGTCGCGCAAACGGGCGATGGCCTGTTCCAGTTCGTCGCGCCGCTGGCGCAATCCGGGGGGGAGAAGACGCTCGCCGGGGGCGCGCACAAGGTGGACCTGGTGGGCGCGGAGTCCATCGACGGCGGCGCCGTCTTCGGCTTGGCGCGTGGGCCGCAGTCCGCGGAACCAGTTGGCCGGTGTCCCGCGCCGGTCGCCGTTGTCGTCGAGCAGGGCGTGTTCGGTCGGCAGGCGGGAGTCTGTCTGGTAGAACTCCTCAACCCGACGCGCGGTGGCCAGGAAGGCTTCGAAGAGTGAGGTCTGACCGTCGCGATCGAGGTCGGCGGTGGGGTCGGCCACGGTCGCGGCGAAGACGGCACCGAAGCGGGCGTAGTTCTGTTCTTCGCCGCTGCGGGTGGCGGTGATCACGACGCGGCCGGGCGCGCTGAGGCCCGTCAGGAACGGCCCGCTGGCGGAACCGCCATGGACAATGACCAGCGGGCGGCGAAAGGGCTTCAGCCAGCCGGCGAGCGTTTCCACTCCGAGGTCCGGTCCGCGGAGGTTGAACTTGGCGTCGCGGCCGTCGAAGGTGCCGTGTCCCACGAACACGAGCCAGAGCTCGGAGGGCGCTTCTTTGGGGGCGGCCTCGAGGTGGGAGCGGAGTTGATCGAGGTCGGGCACGGCGTTGGTGGGTCCGCGGCCGATGATCTGGAGCTGGGCGGAAGCGGCCTGGCAAGCTCGTTCCCAATCCTGCGCGGCTTTCTCGAGGACCGGCGCGTAGGTCTCTTCGCCGGGGGCGCCGAGGGCGAGGAGGACGAGGGGCTCGTCCGCGGTGGCTTCGACTGCTGGCGCCGCGTCGGCGAGGAGGGCGCCAGCCAACACGAGGCCACAGACGGCGACACGCGCTCGCTGGAGGCGATGCGGCTGGTGGCTGTCGGTGGGGGGGTGTCGGTTGCTCATGCCAGGCCGCTCCACCGTCGGATCCCCCACTCGGCCGCAAAGCAGCCGAGGGCCAGAAGGAAGACAACGGACTGATGCCACAGCGGCTTGGACCACGATTCAACGACCGGCGCGGGTCGCCGCGGCAAGGACTGGGCAAAGACGGGGAGGTCGGCCGGATGGAGGAGTTGGCCGCCGGTTTCGCGGGCGATCCGTTCGAGCAGGGAGACGTCCGGCTGGAGGGAGCGCCATTCCTCGGCGAGCGGGTCCTGGCTCCAGCCGGTGCTGGCCCGTCCGAGTTCGCGGCCCGTGGCATCGCGCACCACGGCCTCAGCAAGGTAGGCGCCCGGTTCCCGGCCCGTGAAGGTGGCCTCGTAGAGACCCGGTTCGGAGGCGGAGGGTTCAACCGGGAGACGCAGATGACTTCCCGCGGCCTGGGCGTTGGTCGCGGAGGGGTGGTTGGTGGCGGCGTGGTCCAAACGCCGGATGGAGAGCTGCACCTCGGCCTCGTCCAGAGGCTCGAAGGCTTGGTTGCGGACGCGGACGAGGAGCCGTTGGGCCGGGCCGGACTCGCCCGGATTCACCTGGGAGGTGAGGGTGATGGCCTCCGGGACTTCCGCGAGCAGCCAGCGGATCAACTGCCGCCAGGACTTGGCCAGATCGGCCTGCAGCGATTCCTGGCCGAAACCCCACCGCCAGTAATCGCCCACGAGCAAGGCGGCGGTGCGGCCGAGTCCGAAACGCTGAACGACCAGGGCGGGATGGTGTTGGTTCGATGAGTCGATCACCTCGGCCAGCACGGCTGCCCCCGGCTTGGTGAGGCGCACCGGATTGAGCACTTCCAGGGATCGCAACGCGCCCAACCGCTCGCGTTCTTCGTCCTCTCGCGAGCGCAGCCGCAGCCAGGGGGTCAGCCAACCTTCGCGCGACAGGACCAGCCGCAGGTTGTTCGGCGGCGCCTCGGGCAACCGATCCAGATAGACCGGCAGCAGGTCGGCAATGGGCGTCCCGCCATACGCTCCCGCCTGAAACGTGTCCACCCCCCCCAACATCAGAAACCCGCCTCCCCGCTCCGAGGCATACCGACGCAGCAATGCCATCTGGTCCCGCGTGAAAAATCCGGCCTCGAGGTCGTCGATCACCACCGCGTGGTAGGCGAAGAGATCCTCCGGTGTCGTCGGAAAGCCCCCGGCCAACTCCGCCGCATCCCGCGTGTTCAGCCGGATCAACACCGGCTGATCATACCGCTCGGTCTCCTCGTCCCGACGGTCAAACCCGCGGAACAACGGATTGCTCTCGTCGCCCATGCGCCCGCGAAACTCGAACTTTGGCTCCCGCCGCGCCACCCGGATCAAGCCCACCAAGTGCACACGGTCGTCGTCGGCGAGCGCCCGGTTGAGGTACTTGTATTCCCAGTTGGGGCGTCCGCCGACATACAGCACGCATCGGACGCCGGTGCCGCGCACGACCACGAGCTGACGGACGTTGTTGCGCGGAGTGGCTTCCTGAACCTCGGCCGGGGCGCGGTCGCCCGTGCCTCCGGAGGCAGAGGTCACCTGCAACTCCGCCAGAACCACTCCAGAGGCGGTCGGCTTCCACTGAAGCCGGAAGACGGTCGAGCGAGGGCTCGCTTCCGCCCGAACTGTCTCTTCGGTCAGCAGGCCGCCACGGGGGTCGCGCAGCGCCAACGTCACGCGCTCCCCGGCGAAGCCGGGCGCGGCGACCTCGGCCTGGATGGTCACCGGCGCGTCCTCGAACGGCGTCTCGGTCACGGTGACCGATCGAATGGCCAGATCGCGGACGCGGTCGGCCCGACCCAGAACCACGGGGTAGACCGGGGGCAATCCTGTGGTGTCCACGCGGCCGTCAGGCGTATCGGTGGCCACGCCGTCGGTGAAGACCAACAGACCAGCCAACGGCTGGCCACGATGGCGATCCGCCACACTCCGCAGAGCCCGACTCAGCGCACTCGCCGGACCGTCAAACTGCATCCCGGCAAATCCGTCCACTGCCTCGGCGCGTCCAGAAAACGCGTAGCGCCGCAGGGGGAATGTGGGCTCGAGTTCCTCGAGCCAGGAGGAGGCGGAACCGGTCAGCAAATCCTGGAGCTGCTCGCCGCGATTCCGGTCCGCACCCGGATCCTTCACCGAGAGAGACTCGCTGGTGTCGGCGAGAATGGCGAGGAGGTTCGCCCCGGGGCGGGCCCGCTGGGTCACCCAAACCGGCTCGAGCAGACAGGCCGCCAACGCCGCCAACCCGATCAGCTTCAGCAACAGGCAGAGGCCGCGGACGCGTCCGGGGGCGGGAGCGTGACGATAGCCCCAGAGCACTCCGCCCAATACGAGGACGGCCACCAGGAGCGGCAGCCAGAAGCTGTCGGGCCGCGTGATGACCAGTTCGCCCAATACCATCGAGCGCGAATCTGCCACCACTCACGCCGAACCGCGAACGGAAATGTGGTGGTATTCCTGGAGGCTGCGCACGCCGTAGTCGGATTGGCGGAGCGCAGCGATGGCTTGGGCGGCCGCCTGGGCGCCGCTGAGGGTGGTCATGATCGGCGTGCCCGTGTAGACCGCCGTAGTCCGGATCCGGATTTCATCGGCCCGGGGCACTTGGCCGGAAGGCGTGTTGATCACCAACTGGATTTCGCGGTTCTTCAGCAGGTCGAGGGCGTTGGGGCGCCCCTCCTGCAGTTTGGGAATGCGCTGCACCTTCAGCCCCGCCTTTTCGAGCACGGTCGCGGTGCCACTTGTCGAGATCAGCTCGAAACCGAGGCCGGCGAACTCATGGGCGATGGCGGCGACGTGCTGTTTGTCGGCGTCGTTGACGCTGAGGAAGACCCGGCCGCGGAGGGGCAGGGTGGCGCTGGCCGCCATTTGCGATTTCGCGTAGGCGATGCCCAAATCGGTATCCAACCCCATCACTTCGCCGGTGGACCGCATCTCGGGGCTGAGCAGGATGTCCTGGCCGTGGAAACGATTGAAGGGAAAGACGGACTCTTTCACGGCCCAGCAAGGGGGGCGGTGTTCCCGGGTGAAACCGAGTTCGGCCAGCCTGCGTCCGGACATGACCCTGGCGGCGAGCTTGGCCAGGGGCACGCCGATCGCCTTGCTGACGAACGGCACCGTGCGCGAAGCCCGGGGATTGACCTCGAGCACATAGACCATCTCCCCCTGAACCGCGTATTGGACGTTCATGAGGCCCACCACCTGCAACTCGCGCGCCATCGCGTGGGTGTAATCGCGCATGAGCTCGATGACCCGGGGCGACAGGGTGTGCGGGGGCAGAACCATCGCCGCGTCCCCGGAGTGCACTCCCGCGAACTCGATATGTTCGAGAAACCCGCCCACCACGACCGTCCCCTCGCGCGCGTCGGCGAAGTGCCCCACATCGGCGATGCAGTCCACATCGACCTCGGTGGCGTTCTCGAGGAACTGGTCGACGAGAACGGGGCGATCCGGCGAGGCCTCGACGGCGAACCGCATGTAGTGCTGCAGTTCGGCGTCGGAGTAGACGATCTGCATCGCCCGGCCGCCGAGCACGAACGATGGGCGCACCAGGATGGGATAACCCAGGGTCCGGGCCACGGCGAGGGCTTCGGCTTCGTTGGTGGCGATGCCGTTGGGCGGTTGGGGGATGCCCAACTTGTGCAGCATGGCCGCGAACAACTTCCGGTCCTCGGCCACTTCGATGCTCTGGGGCGAGGTCCCCAGGATCCGCACCCCGTTGCGTTGCAGACCCAACGCCAGGTTCAAGGGGGTCTGGCCGCCGAACTGCGCGATCGCCCCCCAACAGCGCTCCCGCTCGTAGATGTGCAGCACATCTTCGAGCGTCAGCGGTTCGAAGAACAACTTGTCGCTCGTGTCGTAATCCGTGGAAACCGTCTCCGGATTCGAGTTGACCATGAGGGTCTCGAAGCCTTCCTCCTTGAGGGCGAAGGCCGCGTGCACGCAGCAGTAATCGAACTCAATGCCTTGTCCGATGCGATTCGGGCCGCCCCCGAGGATCATCACCTTCCGTCGGTCGCCGGGGCGCACCTCGTCGTCGCCGCGGTCGTAGGTCGAGTAGAAGTAGGGTGTGTAGGCCTCGAATTCCGCGGCACAGGTGTCCACCAGGCGGTAGCTCGGGACCAGGCCCGCCTCCTTGCGTTGGGCGCGGACCGCGTCCTCCGTGCTCCCGGTCAGATGGGCAATCTGGCGGTCGGAGAAGCCCAGGGATTTGGCCTTGGCCAGCAATTCGGGACTGATCATTCGGCGCCTGCTCACAGACTCAGGCCGGGGAAGTAAGCCTGAAGCCTGGAAGAGTGTCCAGCACGCGTTCCTCGGCGGGACCGCCCGCCGTCCCGGCGGGCAGCAGCCACATCCGCGGGACACACTCTTGAACCTTCGGTGGTCTCGCGCCCGCTCGGTGCCACTGCGACCGAGGGACCTGCCTCCGCCAAGGCTTCGGCAAGGCAGGCCGGTCGCGCGCCTGACCTCGCCTCAGTTGCCGAACGGCAAGTAGGGGCAGGCGTTGGTGTACCAGGCGAAGTCCACGAGCCGCCCCACGTTGTCAAACGGAACGGTCGTGTACACGTATTTCACCGGAATGACGGAGGTGGCGCTGCGCCACTTGTGGATCTCCGAGTGGCCATCCGAGAACGAGAAGCCGCATGCCCCGTTGTGGTAGGAGGCCGGAACGTCCTGCCAGTTGGGGGCCTGCCGGTTGTTGATGAAGTAGCCGTCATTGATCGAATCCGGATGCTCATCAATGGTGGTCCACGTCGTGGTCGGACTCGGCACTTCGGAGAGCTTCAGGAATTGACGGAACTCGTTGAAACCCCAGTTCCTGCCGGAGGCGGTGGGATCGCCCGTGTTGGCGGTGTCGAATCTCCCGAAGAACGAGTTGAAGGAGAGACTCCGCAAGCGCTCCTGGTACCCGCGGTTCCGCTGGCTGGGGTGGAGGAACTTGTCGGCGGGACATTTGTAGACGCCGATCGCCGCCGTAGTGTACGGCGCGAGCACGCCGTTCCGCACCCAGGCCAGATTCGTCACGCTTACGGAGGCCGTCGAACTGTCCGCCGCCCAGGTCATGACATTGTTCACCCAGTTCTCGTAGCGGCCCAAGGTGATGGTCTTCACCGTCTCATCCACCCCGAAGTTGTTGGCCACGCGGTCATCGTAGTCCCCGGCGTACATGATCCAGGCGTTCATGAGCTGCCGGTTGTTGTTGAGGCAACCGATGCCCTGCGCCTTGGCTTTGGCCTTGGCCAGGGCCGGCAGAAGCATGCCGGCCAGAATCGCGATGATCGCGATGACCACAAGCAGTTCGATGAGCGTGAATCCAACGAGGAATGTCCTTCGTTCGGAGAGGGAGCGTTCAGTCTTCATGAGCGTTTCTTTGTCCGTACTGGGTGGAGCTACTGTAACGCCCGGCTGCCCAAAGACAACTGTGCGTTTTGCAGCACATCTGGTGGGTGCGCACCCTGCTATGGCCACCAACGCATCTCCCGCTCGAACCGCGTTCTGCGGGTGCGGGATGACCGGCAACGCCCGTCGCGCGCGCGGCCGCAATTTGCTGCGGCTCAAGACGAGCCGCGGTCCGAAACCTGACGGGTTGTCGATCGCCCAACCACGCCCGCACGCCAACTGGCCCTTCCGGGACCGCGGGTCTTCTCGACCCGCAGCCGAACACGCACATCCTTTGCTGGCACAGACGAGCCGCGGTCCGAAACCTGACGGGTTGTCGATCGCCCAACCACGCCCGCA
>CAYSPU010000008.1:0-15514 GCA_964432995.1 uncultured Verrucomicrobiota bacterium | reverse complement strand
CGCCAACTGGCCCTTCCGGGACCGCGGGTGTTCTCCCCCACAGGCGAAGCCGGCGACCATCCGCGGCGCTGCGGATTTGTCGTCTCCACCGCGCGCCTGCATTTCACATGCTTGAAACCCTCGGAATGTGCGGGCTAGAGTGCCCGCGCTTGTCGACGGATATCGCCATCCTGGTTCCCGTGTTCAACGAGGAGGACAACGTGCTGCCCCTCGCCGAACAGGTGGCCCGCGCTCTCAAGTCGGAACAGCGGAGCTGGGAACTGGTTTTTGTGGACGACGCCAGTACGGACCAGACCTGGCAACGGATCCAGGAGGCCCTCCGCAAGGACCCGCGGGTGCGCGGCGTGCGCCACGCACGGAATGCCGGCCAAAGCGCCGCGTTCCTCACCGGCTTGCGCGTCACCCAGAGTCCCATCGTCGCCACCCTCGACGGCGATCTGCAGAATGACCCGGCCGATTTCCCCAAACTGCTGACCGAACTCGAGCACGCCGACTGCATCTGCGGCGTGCGCGTCCAACGCCAGGACAACTGGGTCCGCCGCGTTTCCACCCGCGTGGCGCGCCGGGCCCGACGCCGTGTCCTGGGCGTCGACTTCCGCGACACCGGCTGTTTTCTGCGGGTGTTTCGGCGTTCCGCGTTGTCCGATGTCCTCCCCTTCAACGGCTGGCATCGGTTTCTCCCCGTCCTCGTGCACGGATGCGGCGTCACCGTCCGCGAAATCGACGTCCGCCATCGGCCGCGTGTGGCCGGGGTCTCCAAGTACGGTGTCTGGAATCGCCTCGGCCGCGGAATCTACGATCTCATTGGCGTTTCCTGGTACCTCAAACGGCGGCTCCGCGTTGTTCCCCTTACCGAGGAACGCCGATCCTGCTAACCGCGCCCTGCGTGCTCCCATGGATCGCCCTGAAAACCAACCTCTCCCCGGGCCAGGTGCCTCCGCAGTCGGCGCCAGTTGCCCCCTCCCGATCCAGCGCTACCCCCAGATCCTGATGGCCCACGGCGGCGGCGGCACCCTCACCCAGGAACTCCTCGACCGCGTCTTCCTGCCCGCCTTCGGCAACCCGGCCCTCGACGCCGCCCACGACGGCGCCCGCCTGGACGTTGCCGGACGGACCATCGCGTTTTCCACCGATTCCTACGTCGTCCGCCCGCTCTTCTTCCCGGGGGGCGACATTGGCCGGCTGGCCATCTTTGGCACCGCGAACGATCTGGCCATGTGCGGTGCCCGACCGCGGTGGCTGAGCGCCGGCTTCATTCTCGAAGAGGGTCTGCCGGTCGAGACTCTGGTGCGCGTCGTCGATTCGATGCGCCATGCCGCCGCCGCCGCCCGCGTCGAGTTGGTCACCGGCGACACCAAAGTGGTCGACAAAGGCAAAGGTGACGGCCTGTACGTGAACACTGCGGGGATCGGTGTGGTTGAGCATGAAGCGCGGATCGCCCCCTCCGCGGTGCGCCCCGGCGACGTCGTTCTGCTCAGCGGCGATCTCGGTCGGCACGGCATGGCCATCCTCTCGGTGCGCGAAGGGTTGGCCTTCGAACCGCCCATCGAGAGCGATTGCGCGCCACTCTGGGAACCGGTCGAGGCCCTGCTCGCGGCCGGCATTCGCCCCCACTGTCTGCGCGATCTCACCCGTGGGGGCCTCACCAGCGCACTCAACGAGATCGCCCAGACCTCCGGGATGCAGATCGACGTCGAGGAAGCGCAGGTGCCGATCATCGAGGAGGTGCGCGGGGCGTGCGAGATCCTCGGTCTGGATCCGTTCTACGTGGCCAACGAAGGGCGCTTCGTCGCGTTTGTTGATCCCGCCGACGCCGTGCGGGCGCTCGAGATTCTGCGCGGGCACGACGTGTCTGCGGGGGCAACGTCCATCGGCCGGGTCGAGGCCGGCACCGCCGGCCTCGTCACCCTGCGAAGCCGGATCGGAGCCCGCCGGGTGCTGGATCGCCTCAGCGGCGAGCAACTGCCCAGGATCTGCTGAAGCCGCATGAGGTAGGGACACGCGGCCTCGCGTGTCCGCTCAGTCGTCGGTGACAGGTGCGTATTCTCCTGCGGACGCCCGCGGCCGGGCGCCCCTGCCTGACCCTGAGGTGCCCCTCCGGCATTTCTCCCACAGAAGGTGGGGCGACCTCTCCGAGGGCGCCGCCAAGACACAGTCACCGAAGCACATGCTCCCGGCGCGCTGCGGAGAGCGCGCCCTACCTCATGCACCTCGCCCATCCGGCAGGGCCACGGGCACAGGTTCCCGTCGCACGCCGAAGGCGGAAGGGATTCCGCCAGCCTCTGCCTCTCGCTTCGAGTCTCGGTTTCTTTGTTGTTGAATCCCAAGGGAAGAGGCGGCCCCTCAAGTCTTCGCTGGGCTGCGCCCGGTCTTGCTTTGCCGCCCCCTTGCTGGCGGAATGGGAAGTCGAAAGCCGCATCCATCAGACCTATGACCACACCATCCAGCGGTTGTTGTTCCCGTCGTGAGTTCCTGGCCGCGGCGGGCGTCACCACTGCCAGCCTCGGCGCCATCACGAGCGCCCCGGCGTCCGAACCGCAAGCGGTGGTTCCCCAGCCCAACCCCGGCCAGCAACGACTGTTCGGCCTCAAGTTCCCGCCCATGGACCGAGTCCGCGTCGGGTTCATCGGTGTCGGCGGTCGGGGCTCGAGCTTGCTCGGCAACCTGCTGGACATCGAGGGCGTCGAAATCAGAGCCGTCTGCGATGTGGTGCCCGACCGCGTGAAGGCTGCCCAGCAGCGCGTCGCCGCCAAGGGCCAACCCGAACCTGCCGGCTACGCGAAAGGGGAAACGGGTTACGAAGGCCTATGCCGGCGCGAGGACGTCGAACTGGTCTACATCGCCACCCCCTGGGATTGGCACGTCCCGATGGCAGTCTGCGCCATGCGACAAGGCAAGCATGTGGCCATCGAAGTGCCCGCCGCCATGACGCTCGACGAGTGCTGGCAGTTGGTGGACACGGCCGAGCAGACCCGCCGTCATTGCCTGATGTTGGAGAATTGCTGCTATGGCGAGATCGAATTGCTCGTGCTGCGCATGGCTCGCCAGAGCGTGTTCGGCGACCTAACCCATGCCGAGGCCGGCTACCTGCACGAGGCTCGCGACTATCTCCTGCAGAACGCAGACAGTGCGATCTGGCGCCGGCGATTCGTCTCCACCCTCAATGGCAATTTGTATCCGACGCACGGGCTCGGCCCCGTCGCCGAATACCTGGGAATCAACGCCGGCGACCAGTTCGACCACCTGGTCTCGATGAGCTCGCGGGAACTCGGCTTGAGCAAGCGTCGCGACGCCCTCCCCGCCGACGACCCGCGTCGACACGAGCAGTTCGCCTGCGGGGACATGAACACGTCGCTGATCCGAACGGCGTTGGGTCGCACGATCCTGGTGCAGTTCTCGATGGTGCAGTCGCGCCCCTACAGCCGGATCAACCTGATCGCCGGCACCACGGGCACCTTCTGCGACTACCCACCTCGCTTGCATCTCGACGGTCAACCCGAGGGCTGGATCACCGATCTGCAGCCGTACCACGACCGGTACGGCCATCCGCTTTGGAGGCAACTCAGCGCCAAGGCACAGCAGTCCGGCGGACACGGCGGCATGGACTTCGTCATGAACTGGCGCTTGATCCAGTGCCTCCGCGAGGGGTTGCCCCTCGACCTGACCGTCTACGATGCCGTCTCCTGGAGCTGCGTTGTGCCGCTCAGCGTCGCGTCGGTTTCCCAAGGCAGCGCCCCCGTGGCCGTTCCCGATTTCACCCGCGGCGCGTGGCGACTCCAGGCCCCCAGTGCCCTCGGAGGCTGAGTCGGTGTCGGGCTTAGACTCTATAGGCCGTGGAACCCCAGCGACCACAGCCCGTGCTATGGTCTGACCCTTGTCATTGGTTCTTGATCAACGAACCGGTGGTCCTATGTTCGAGCATCGTTCGGCTGAGGATGAAGGAGTACTCGGACGACGGGAAGAGCGGCCTCAACATCCGGGGCCGCGGCTCGCTGGCCCAGATGATCCAGGACGTTGAAACCGGCCGGCCCCCCAAAAAGGGACGCACAAGCGCCGAGGGGTTGGTGAGCGCGTTTCGCCGTGAGCAGCAGCGCCAACGCTCGTTCGTGCTTAAGGCAAAAGTGTGCGAGGACAAGCTGACGTTCATCGTGACGGCGTTCCGAAAGCCGCTGGCCGACGACAACCTCGTGAACCTGCTCCGGGCGGAGGGGCTTTCGACCCTGCCCGCGCAGTTGGCGAACAAACTCAAACAGGCTGGAGGGGAGGAAGCATGAGCGAACCGAAACTCGGTTTCGAAATGCCCAAGGTGCGCCTGGCCTTGGACGACATCCTGCCCGTGCGTCAAATCAAGGATTCGCCCAAGGAAGCCGGGCGGTACAGCGCCATCGTTTCTTCGATCCCCTGGTCGGGCTGGTCGAGCCGCTCATGGTTCATCCCCAGAGCAGAGGTGGGAAATACCTGCTTTTGGACGGTCACATGCGCGACCATGCGCTGAAGGAACTCGGCCACACGGAAGCCGATTGCCTCGTCTCTGTGTTGCTTCCCGAGCATCCGCCCTCACCTCTCTCTTGAGGCCCACTACCATGCCCTAACCCGCCTTGAACACCTTTCCGCGGTGCCAGGCGAGATAGACGCGGTGCTGGTCGTTTAGCGCGTTGATCGCGGCACCTGGAGTCAGGCCAAGCGCCAGGATTGCGGCGGCATCCAGACAGGGCGACACCGTCACGGCACCGGAGTCCTCCACCGTGACGAAGCCACGGTCGAAGGCAGCATCCCACTGCGGCGCCAGGAGGAATCCGTTGTAGACGTCCAGGCGCTCCGCGTCGGTCGAACAATCGGCCCACGGCTTGGTGTGGCTGGCGCGGAGCAACTCCGGCACGGCAAGCCCGGTGATGGCGCATCGCCCCTCCCAGTATTCCAGCAAGCCAGCCCGAAAGATGTCCTGACCAATCCGCCGGACGACGAGCCGTTCCGCTTCGGTTGCGTGCGGCAGGTTGGCGGTGCTCGCCTTGAAGGTCTTCAGCAGCGCATCGGGCAGGCTCTTGCTGAGTTGGAAGGCACGCCGAAGCAGCCGATGGAGAACCGGAATACCCAGGACAACACGACCACCCTTGGCATCTGCCGGCAATCCCTCCTCCAACGGCGAACCCCACTCGCCAAGCGCGAGGGCGACATTCTGTTGGGAGAACGCCGCCGCGAAGGACCCTGCGCCCGTCATCCCCAGCCAGATTTGCAGCGGGCACTGTGTGCTGGCAAAACCCAACCACGCACCCGCCGTGGGCGACTCCCGGTCGAAACCGTTATCTGTCGCGGCCTTCTCGAGGAGGGACACAATGGCCGACGACAAACTCGAGGGCGTAGGGGGCTGCGTGCTCACGATGGCTCCCGCGGCGGGGGCGGCGGCCTGTTCTTGGCGGCATCCTTGAGCTGCCGGGTCAGTGCCGCCTCCGCCTCAAGTTCAACCGCCGTGCGCCGCCGCTCTTCGAACCGCGTGTATTGGTCATGGGCGATACGGTCCGCTTGTTCCCGGCTCACCTGGCCGGCGCCTGGCAGAACTCCCCGCTCATTGAATCGCAGGAACTGGTCGAGTTTCTCCCGCCAGTCTTTCAGGAAGACCTGCTTGCGCCATCTGGCCTGATCTCCGGCGAAGTCGAGGAACACCACGATGCGGTTGAGTTCGGCGATTCCGCCCTCATTCAGGTAATTCTTTGCCACCGCCACATCCGCCTTGCGCACCTTGCCGCCTCTCCAGGCTGTGAGCCCCATGTTGGGCTTGTCGGCATCGGCACGGTCGGCGATCAACTCCGGCGCCGTCCGGCCCGTAATCGCGAAATGGAGTTTGTTCTGCACCACCTGGAAGAACTCCTGGGCTTCCGCCGCCGTGGAATCGTAGTCCGCAGCCAAAGCCAGGACGTTTCGCACCTGGAGGTACATCCGCTTCTCGCTGGCGCGGATGTCCCGTATGCGCTCCAGCAGTTCGTCGAAGTAGTCGGGAACACCCGGGCCGGGCGGATTCTTCAGCCGCTCGTCGTCCATCGTGAAGCCCTTGCGCAGGTACTCCTCCAGCCGGGCCGTGGCCCACTGCCGGAATTGGGTGCCCCGTGGCGAGCGGACGCGGTAGCCCACGGCGAGAATCGCCTCCAGCCTGTAGTGGCGCAGTTGCCGGGTGACAGAACGATTCCCTTCCTGGCGAACTTGTAAGTATTCCTTACAAGTTGCCGACTCGGTGAGCTCTCCCTCGGCGTAAACTGCCTTCAGATGCAGGGTCACGTTCTGAGGTGTCGTTTGAAATAGCTCTGCGATTTGCGCCTGGGTAAGCCACAGCGTTCCTTGGTCAAACCGGCACTGGACCCGGGCTTGACCATCCTCGGCCTGGTAGAGGATCAACTCGCCGCCGGGCGGCACAGGCTGCTGCACTGAAGTCTTCTTGCCCATGGAATTCAGGGTTTAGAGGGATGGCAGCATGCCGGATCTGCCGGGGGCGGGTCCAGACGGGTGGCATAGGGGTGGCCCGAGCGCACGGCCTCCGCCATCGCATCGTAGATCTCCAGGATCGCCCGCTTGGTCCGGTATTCGCCATGCTCCTTTTCGTCGTGCTTCCGCACGATGGGAAAGGTGTCCATCACGCAGGCCGTGTCGTCGCGGTTCAGGCCGTAGAGATGGAAGAACGCGGCGTCGAGTTCGCAGCGGAGGAGAAAGCGGCGCTGGGCATCCCAGCGGAAGGGAGGGGGCGAGGAGGGCGCGAGTGGCGAGCGGCGAACGGCGAACGGCGAATGGGGGGAATACTGCTGCCAGTAGCCCGCCAGCCCGGTTTGCGGTTCGCTGTTCGCCATTCCCCGTTCGCCCTCCACCGTTCCCTGTTCGCCGCTCCCCGTTCGCCATTCCCCGTTCGCGCTTTCCAAACAGCCCTTGGCGAACGGTTCGAGATCCCAGGCTGTGTAGGTGAGTTCCAATACCCGCGCCAATACCCAGTCGCGCAGGAGCACACCCCGATCCCACGCGGTGGCCGCCCCGTAAACGGAAGGGGCAAGGACGGGGAGTTGTTTGACGATAAAGTACGTGAGGCTCGTGCCGCCCACTTTCTGGCGTGCAGCATAGTCCAAGGCAAAGCTGCACAGCGACGCATATAGACAGGCCACCACTGAGGGTTGCTGCGCCGGCAACATCAAGGGGAGCTTGTGCCCCACCGCCGCCCTTGGAATCAGGGAGGCGATCACGGTGCGCTCGTTGTGCGCATTCGTGATATCGCGCCAGCCTAAGAGCCAGCCCTGGGACCAACGGTCTTCCAGGCGGGTGGCTACCTCGGCGGAATCCACCCAATACTCGGGGGTGGCTGCAAAGTCCGGGTTTGAATGCTGCTGATCCGATGCCTGTGGCAGAGTCCCCTTGTTGAGGTTGGCCTGTGTTGCTCCCTCGTAGGTGGCGAAGCGGTGGTCGAAATGGTGAACCATCTTGGCTTCAAAGAGCGGAAGAAACCGCTCCTGCTTGCCGACGAAGTGGTTCCCTTCGCGCTTGCAGCCCTGGGCCTCAAGCTGTGCCCGGGTGCGGAAAAGACCAGAATCCGAAGCCATGTTGAATAACCCCTGCAGGAATCGCAGCCCCCATGGGTTGCCGCAGCTCTCATCGGATTCACGCCACAGGATCCCGGCGCGCCGGTACATCGCCAGATTGATGTCCGCATCGCGGCGCGAGTGGAATGTGGGGAAGGTCCGAGTGTTCGGGTTGATCGATGCTATTTCACCGGCGCTAAGCGTGTACCGTCGTTGTGGATCACGCGCCTGGGCTGCATTCCGAGCAAAAGCACAAATATGTGCAGCTTTGGCAGTGTTCTTACCCCCTCCCATCGTCAGGAGCACAAAGCGGAACATGTTGTTGACCCCGACGAACAGCCGCTCCTCGTTTTCGAAGTGTAGCAGCGCGTGCAGCGTCTCGGCGTCGACCAGCGACTGGAAGAACTCCTTGGTCGTGTCGTCGGTGGCGATGCCGGCTGGGACTACACAACCGGCTGCACCGCCGAGGTTGAGCATCGCGCGGTTATGTTCCGCAAAAACGGCATAGGTGTTAATGCGACCTTTCGCGCATAGCGGAAACTGCCCCGTCGAGCGTAGCAGAGCGTTTGCCCCCTCCATCGCCCGCAAACTGCGCGCAAACTCCCGGAACAGGGCTGGATTCTCGGTCTTGAGCGTCGCGATCAGCTTCTTCCGAGCTGCAGCGTTCGGAGCGGCCGAGATTTCCGGCATCCGTGAGGCGAACCACTCCTCCTCAGAGATCTCCATCTGTTCCCATGGTGGGTTGCCGAGGACGACATCGAATCCGCCTTTGGCGAACACGAGTGGGAACTGGAGGTGCCAGTGGAAGAAGTGGAACTGGCTGGCCAACTCGCGGGTGGTTGCACTGGTAAGTGCGGGAGGCTGGCCCTGGGCATCGCGGATCTGGCGCCAGAGTTCGTTCGTGGGAGCGGCCTCGGCGGGTGGACCGGGTTGCTTGGGCCAGACAAAGGCGGCGCACCAGGCGTCGGCAACGAACTTCTGATGGCGGTAGGCGGCGGAGGCGAGGATGTCGTCCCAGCGGGCTTCCTTGCGGGCGAGCGCGGCAGGGTCGGCGTCGGGGGCGGCCTCGAGGTCGCGAACGGCGGCCGTGACGGCTTCGGCAGAGATGGTGGCGGGCTGGGACCAGAGCGTGTCGAAGGAGCGTTGGCCACTGGCGCTCTGCTTGTTCCGCTTCTTGAGGGCGCTGGCAATCTTGCGGTCGTCGCCTTCCAGCGGTTCCCATGCGGCATCGGGAATGCCCTGGGCCATGAGGTCGGGAGTGGCGCCGAGCAGGGCGTTGCCGTGCTGGATGTGGGAGTTGAGGAAGGTGAGCGGCAAACCGGGATCCACGGCTTCCATCCAGAGACTGACCTTGCAGAGCTCGACCGCCATGGGATTGAGATCGACGCCATGGATGCAACGGCCGACAACTTGCCGAAGAGCGTGGCGGTATTCGGGGCCCGAAGGGGTGCCGTTGGCCTGGAGCCGGGCGACGTGGGACGCGAGGCGGCGGGCGGCGGCGAGGAGGAAATGGCCGGAACCGCAGGCGGGATCGACGATGGAGAGAGCGAGCAGGGCTTGCTCGGCGAACAGTGAGTGGCGAACGGCGAACGGCGTGGAACGCCATAGGCACGCGATTTCCTCGGCGCCGTTCGCTGCTCGCTCTTCGCCGTTCGCTATTCTGCCGCCTTCTGTCGTCGTTGAAGACTCCGCTCCAGATTGAGGATCTTCTGGCCAAGGAGCTTGGTTTTGCAGAGCAGAAGGTTCGCTGCCTCCTGCGGGCAGAAACCCAGGTCCGCACTCAAGATCAACTGTGTCTCCAGTTCCACTAGGCTGCCGTTGGCTTTCCTCAGGAACTGGATGAACTCGGCCGTGTAATGGCGTCCCCACCCCTCCGCCACGTTCGAGGGGATGGACACCGCCGCCCGACGCATCTGCGACGTGAGCCCGAACCTCTCTGTGTCCGGGAAAGGCGAGGTCAGATGATAGACTTCCAGCACCAGCTTGCGGGCAAGCTGCCACACTTCCAGATCGCGATAGGACTCGATAGACATAGGAACGATGGGCCTCCTTGGACCACTTGTTGTCGAACGGCTGCCATGAGCCGTTCTCGGTTCTCCATTCGCCGTTCGCCAAACGCCCGGCGTCTTCGAGGCATTTAGCTATCACGGGTTCAAGGGCGGTATCAAGGAGCACTTGGACGAGACTGTCGGGCGTGTAGTAACTGCCGGAGGTCTTGCGGGCGTTGCCGCGGGATTCGTCGGTGGAGGCAAAGCCGAACTGGCGACCGTCGCGGGTGAGCTGGGGGACCAGTTCGAGGAGACTTTCGTAGACGCTGCCGAGTTCCTCGGGGCCCATATCGCGCCAGTTGACCCGGGCAAGGGCGCCGTCGTGGCGGAGCCAGGCGAGCTTGAAAAGGGCAAGGAGCAAGGCGCGATTCTCGAGTTGGGCGGCGTCGAGATCCGGGCATTGATGGGGAGCAAAGAGACCGGCGAGGGCGGGCAGGCCGAGGCGGGGTTCGCCCTGGGCGAGGCCGCGCAGGACGATCTTGAGCGACTGCCAGAGATCAGAGAAGCGATCGTGGGCGCTGCGCTTCAAGGCACGCTGGCAGAGGCGGCGGAGGGAGTAGCCATTGGCGTAGAGAGCGAACGGCGAATGGCGAACGGAGAACGGTGGGTCATCCGACCCGGTTCCCCGTTCGCTATTCGCGGCTCGCTGTTCGCGTTCCCTGGGATGCAACAGACCGCGCTCCTCAACCGTGAGCAGGAAGATCAGCCGATACACGAGCCGGAGGAGTTGGGCGAAATAGTCGCGGTCGCTGAGCGAGCCCTCGCGCAGGGCGGTGGCGAGGGCCTGGTTGGCGGGATGGGCGAGGAATCCCTGGCCCAGGGCGACGACCGCTTCCTCGACACCTTGGCGGAGGTATTCCCGGGCGCGGGTGCCCTCGGCGCGGCCGGCTTCCCGCCAGCTTTCGAGGGGGCAGTCGGCGGCGGGCTGCGAGTCGCGACCGAACCGGGTTTCGTGGAGGAGCAGCCAGAGGACCGCGAAATCGGCGTAGCGTTCCTCGCTGAAGATGCGGGCAAGGTCGGCCTCGATCCAGGCGGGCCGTGTGAGGCTCGCGTTGTCGCGCAGAATACGGAGCGTGACGCCGTCGGTGGCCACACCCCAGAGGGCGCCCTCGGCGGCGTTGAGATACTCCTGGGCGAGACCGAAGGCGCTGCGGCGGCGACCGTCATCGCCAAACTCGGGGGACGGCGTGTCAAGGCCGGTGGCGGCGTGGGCGATGACGACCGGGACGCGTCCGGCGAGGGCGGCGTGGCCGAGGGGGAAGGAGCGGCCGGCGATGGTGATGGGCTCGACTGGAGCCAGCGACGCGAACCCGAACACCTCGCGAAGCATGGCGGCAAGAGCAGGGCCGCCGAGGCCCGCGCCGCTCGCCGTTCGCCAGTCGCCGCCCGCGCTTCGCCGTTCGCCCCAATACGCCTGGGCAATGCGCCAATAGCGGCCGATCTCGTCGCGCAGGTTGAGGCCTTTGGGGACGCGGTAGTCGGCCTCGGATTGGGCGCCGGCGGTGAGTTGGGCGATGCGGGACAGCCATTCGGGCGAGAGCAGGCCGCCTTCGATTTGCAGGGCGTCGAAGGCGAGCTGGGCTTCGCGGGAGCGGGTGATGCGTCGGGAAGCCATGGTCAATCCACTTTGGGCAACAGAACGAAGACCCCCACGACGTCGACCGGGAGCATGGCTTTCACGGAATAGGAGCCGCGGGCGTCGGAGGCCTCGCGCACCCGCCGATGGTCGGCGAGCAGCGTCTGGGCGCGGCGTTCGGCAAAGGCGTGCAGGTCCGCCGTCCGGCCTGCCATCTGGCGCAGTGCCTCGGTGACCCAGCGGTCACGGGCTGGCGGCGGCGGATCGGCCAGCGGTTCGGGCTGAAGCAGCGCCAAGGCGTCGGGCCCCTCGACGACCGCACCATCGCCGGACCAGGCGACGGCGGCAGCCTCTTCAACCAGGGTGGTGCGGCTCGTGGCGCCGCGCTGGGTGCCGAGCTGATGGCGCAGACGCACGAGGGCGACGACCGTGAGGGTTTGGATGCCGGGGGCGACCCAGCAGCCGACGCGGCCGAGGACCCCTGGGTCATCGGCGTCGTCGACGGCCCCGGTTTCGAGCGTGCGTTCGAGGAGGCTCTCGGCAAGCACGGCCACCAGCGGATGGCTGCGTTGCACCGGACGACACCTGGGTGCGGGCGGGTAATCAAAGTCCACGAGCAAGGTGCCGTCGAGACCCTCCGCCTCCAGTCGCTCCCGGACGTCCTCAGGCAGGGCGGCAAGCGGGGCTTTGTGGCCGCGTTTCAGGGATTCGAGACCGGCGCCGAGTCGGGCCAGGGCGCGGCCGGTGAAACGTCGGACATCCTCCTTGCCGCCCAGGGCGGCGAGCGACTTGCGCCATTCGGGGAGGACATCCTCCGGCTTGAGCCGGCGCTGGGCGAAGACGGTGCGGTTGCGGTGGGCCTTGGCCTTGTCGGCAGCGTCTTGCCAGCGGGTGTCGAGGGTGCGGGCTTCCTCAAGCTCGGGGAAGAGCAAGGGCTGGTGGCGGGCGGGATGTTCCGGGTGGCGGCGGAGCAGGACGGCCTTCATCAGGGCCTGGCTCAACGTGTGACCGTCGTCGGGCAAGGGGACCGGGACACCGAGTTCCTCGCGGATCTTGGCGGCCTTGCGGAGAATGACTTCCAGGACGGCGCCGTCGACGGGGTTGTTCTCGCCGTACATGAGCGTGGCGCGAACGACGGGCCGTTTCTGGCCGAAGCGGTCGACGCGTCCTTCGCGCTGCTCGTGGCGGGTGGGGTTCCACGAGAGGTCGTAGTGGACCACGGCGTCGAAGTGGTCCTGGAGATTAACGCCCTCAGAGAGACAATCGGTGGCGACGAGCAACCGGCGCTCGGCATCGCCCAAGGCATCGACCTTTTCGCGACGCTCTTCGGCGGCGAGTTCGCCGGTGACGCCGCCGACCGTGACGTCCTTGAGCTGACTGGAGAAGTGCCGGGCCAGGTAGTGGGCGGTGGCGATGTAGCGGCAGAACACGACCGGACTGAACCCTTCGCGCAGCAGGGTGGCGACGTGGTCGCCGAGCACACGCAGCTTGGGGTCGCCGCTCTGCCCGGCCAACGCCTCGGCCCGCGACACCAGCTCCGCCAACACCGCAACCTCGCCCGCCGCCGGAGGTTCCACATCATCGTCCGGCAGTCCGTCGGCGGTGCCATCGAAGACCCGTTCCTCCAGCTCCTCCTCAGATTCCAGATCACCGCCTTGGGCGCGGGTGCGCAGGGCCTGTGCGGCGGCAGCGGGGCTGGACGCAACGTAGCGCATGAGGGCGAGGGTGCCCCAGAAGCTCAGACGGCGGGCGCGTTCGTCGCCGCCGCCTGACTCCACCACCGTGGCGCAGTAGTCAAGCACATCGCTGAAGAATGCCCGCCAGGTGCCGGTGAGGCGGTAGGTGAGTTCCTTGGTCTCGCGTCGCGGGAAGAGGCTGCCGTCTTTCCAATCATCGATGTCCGGGCGGCGCCGCTGGACGAAGTGGCGCGCGAGCGCCTCCCGCAGATCAGTGCGTTCTGCGCCGGCAAGATCAGCCAGTTGGCCGAACTCGGGTCGGAGCAAGCCCAGAAGCCGGTAGAAGGCGGCCTCGTCGCCGCTGTGTGGGGTGGCGGTGAGGAGGACGAGGTGGCGCGAAGGTTTTTCCACCAGTCCTTTCAGAAGCTCGTAGCGCTGGTGCCGACCCTGACCTGTGGAGGCGCAGGTGTGGGCCTCGTCGACGAGGACCAACTCCGGGCAAGCCTGGAGGAACTCGGCGCGACGGCGTTCGCTCTTGATGTAGTCGAGACTGACGACCGTGCAGGGGTGCGTGGTGAAGATGCTCTCGCCCTGGGGCATGTTGCGCTCGAGGCGGGCGGCGCTGGCGGCGGTGACCGCCACCGGAGCCAGGTGAAAGCGCGACTCCAGCTCCGTCACCCATTGGTCGACCAGGTGCGGCGGGCACAACACCGCCATCCGCTCCACTTCGCCACGATCCAACAACTCGCGCGCAATCAGCGCGGCTTCGATGGTTTTGCCAATGCCGACGTCGTCCGCAATCAGGAGCCGGATCGTATCGAGCTTGAGCGCCATCAGCAGCGGAACGAGCTGGTAAGCCCGGGGCTCGACCCCGATGTGACCGAAGCTCCGGAACGGTCCCGCTCCGCGGCGCAGCGACAGGACCAGCGCGTCACGGAGGAGCAGCGCGGCCTCGTGACCCGCGCGTTGCGCCGGGTCGGGTGGAGGGAAAGCGGCATCCACCACCGGCTCGGGCTCCAGCTCGAGGTGGATCCAGGTCTGGTCTTCCTCGGATCCGGAGATCGGCCGGACGCGGAGCACGGCGCCGGTGCTCCCGGGCAGCACCATCCACTCGCGGCTGCGGGCCCGGACGAGGCTGCCTGGGGTCCAGCGTGACGCAGGCGCGGGTGAGGCCGTGGTCGTGGGGGCGGTCATGGGTTCTTCCCCAGCAACCGGGCCAAGGCCGGGAGGGATTCCGCCCAGGCGGCCGGGTCAACGCCAAGCACGATCACCTCAAAGCCCTTGGCACGCAGGGCGGCGAGGTTGGGGGTTTCCGGCTGCTCCCAGCAGGCGGCCACGTAATACGCGCGCCATGCCAGAGGTGCAGTGAACTCACCCTGCCGCAGGGGGTCGGGATCCGGGGCCGGCAGGTCCCGGGTGCGCGAATACTCCAGCCACGCCAGCCGCCGATCCGTCGAAGGCGTGGATGCGATCGCGACGGGCGCTGCCACGCGTTCCAGCCGGGACGCAGCCAGGCGCAGGAGGATCGTGCGAGCGCCGAGGTTCCGCCGGTCGAGCAACTCGTGGTCAGGCTGGTTGAAGTACGACATGACGCAACGATAACACGCGGCCACGCAGGTGGTGCCGGGCGCGTCTTTGAGCCCCGTTGGGCTTGGGAGCGGATGTTCCGAACCCGGCAAATCGAAATGCAGGATGGCCAAGGCGCGATGGGCCACCTGGGCCAGTCGGTCGGGTTCGGCGGCCAACCGCCCGAGAACACCCGCCCCGCCTTCGGTGGCTTCGTAGAAGAGAAAACCGGCGCGCGCATCGCGCCCGGGCATCGGCTCCACCAGGACTTCGCCCTCTTCCAACTGGAACACCGCTTCGATGCCCCGTAGCAGCGCGTGCTGGACCGTGGCGAGCGTCGTCAGGTTGAGGTCGGTGCCCGCCGGTTGGATGAGCAAGGCGTTCTTGCGGTCCTGCACCGTGGGAACCACCCACTGCCGCGGCGAAGCGGTGGGATCAACAGGTTCCTCGTCTTCGTCCTCGTTCCTGGCCCAGAAGCCAGAGACAGGATCCATGCGGAAGCCGAGTTGGGTGCGGTTCTTGCGACGGCGGAGGCCCTTGTTGATGCGGGTGATGGTGGCGCCCGTACCGTAGACCAGTCGTGCGACCTCGCCTTGAGAGTCCACAACGGAGGCTCGACGGACATCCGGCACATGATCGCGGGTGGCCCACTCGAAGGTGGTCTGCAGTTCAAAGCCCTGGCGCTGGCGTTCCTCGTCGTTGGCGGTGATGCGCTCCGCCGGTTGGGTGGCGACGTTCTCGATGCGGTAGGTGTGGTTGACGATCTCGGCGTCGCTGAGCGGCAGTTCGCAGGCGTGGCAAAGGGAGGCCTCGTCGTTCCAGTGGCCGGCGCCGCAATGGCGGCAGAGCCGGACGGGGCGTGTGGGCAGGTGCACTTCGGAGGCGGGGCCGGTCTGCGGATGCAGGGGGAGCATGGCGCGCACGACGCGGTAGGCGCGGCCTTCGTGGTAGACGAGGCTGCGCGGTCCGAACTCCGCCAAGGCGAGGAATCGCGGACGCTGCAGGCAGGTCTGGCGTCCGCGCCCATCCGCGGTGGCCGGAATGAACGCCATCAGGGGCAGCCGGGGGGAGTTGTATCCGGGCTGGAAGCTTGCGGTG
>CAYSPU010000007.1:46073-47752 GCA_964432995.1 uncultured Verrucomicrobiota bacterium | reverse complement strand
GCTGATCTGCACCAATACCATGCACAAGGTTGCGGAAGCCGTACAGGCCGGGCTGCGCATCCCCTTGCTCCACATTGTCGATGCCACCGCGGAGCACGTCCGACGCGCCGGTCTCCGTCGCGTGGGACTCCTCGGCACCACGTTCACCATGGAAGAAGACTTCTATCCGGGACGCCTCGCCCGCCGTTTTGGCCTGGAGACGATGATTCCGGACCCGACCGACCGGGAGCAGGTGCACCGGATCATCTTTGACGAACTCTGCCAGGGGAGAATCCAGCCCGCGGCCAGAGCAACCCTGAGCCGCATCATGAACCGGCTGGCGGAACGCGGCGCGGAGGCGATCATCCTCGGCTGCACGGAACTGGGACTGCTCGTCAACGAGGGCGATGGTCCGGTTCCGGTGTTCGACACCACCCGGCTCCACGCGCTGGCGGCCGTCGATTTCGCTTTGCCGCCGGGAGCCGCGGCATGAGGCGGACCGTGAACCGCTGGCTGGCCGGCAGCACCGACGTGCGCGCCGGTGAAGGACGCGCCGTGCTGGCCGCCGCGGCGCTCTTCTTCGTCCTCCTCACCAGCCTCATGCTCCTGCGCCCCGTCCGCGAAGCGCTCGGTCTCACCCGGGGAATGGAAAACGTCCGCCGCCTCTTCCTCGTCACCCTGCTCTGCACGCTCCCGCTCGTTCCGTTCTTCGGCTGGCTCGTTTCCCGATGCTCCGCCCAAAAGTTGATGCGGATCTCCCTGCGCATCTGCGCCGTGGTCCTGGCGATCTTCTTCATCGGACTCACCGTCCTGCCCGAGCCGGGGCGCGGCCTGCTGGCCGCCACCTACTACGTGCTCCATTCCGTCTTCAACCTGTTTGTGATCTCACTCTTCTGGGCGTTCATGGCGGATCACTTCAGCCTGGCCGAGAGCAAGCGTCTGTTTCCCGCAATCACCCTGGGCGGCAGTATCGGGGCCATTGTGGGATCGCTCATTTCCTGGCAACTGGTCCGCTACATCGGAGTCAATGCCCTGTTCCTGCTTGCCGCGCTCCTGCTCGAGTTGGCCATTCATGTGGCCAGCCTCTTCACCCACACGCGCATCCAAGCCGGAGGCGGCCCGCCCGAGAACCGCCCCATCGGCGGCTCCTGGTTTGCCGGGATGGCCGCGATGCGCCGGTCGCCGTACCTGCGCGCGGTGGGGCTGTATGTCGTGCTGGTGGGCGTCGTCTCCACGTTCCTCTATTTCACCGGACTGCGCCTCGTGGCGGCCGCCGCGGACTCGACCGACCGGCAGACGGCGTTGTTCGCCCACATCAATCTCTGGACCCAGGTGGCCACGTTGCTCGCCCAGGGCTTTCTGGCCGCCCGCGTGATGCGCCGGGTCGGCGTCGGCGGCGCGCTCGCCGTCCTTCCCCTCTGCGCCTTCGGCGGGTTCCTCGGTCTCGCCCTTCTCCCCACCCTCCTCATGTTCACCATCGTCAACGCCCTGTTCCGGGCCACGCAGCAGGGAATCTCCGGCCCGGCCGAGCAAACCCTGTTCACCGTTCTGGAACGTGAGGACAAGTACAAGGCCAAGTCGTTCCTGGACACCTTTGGCTACCGCGGTGGCGACGCCATCGGCGCCTACCTGGAACGAATCCTCGCCGTCGGCGAAGAGTTCGGTCGTCTGCGGCGAGCTGTTGAGCGTCGAGAAGACGT
>CAYSPU010000007.1:45584-46063 GCA_964432995.1 uncultured Verrucomicrobiota bacterium | reverse complement strand
GGTTCTGGGATTGGCGAGCCTCTGGTGGGGGTTCGCGGTCTTTCTCGGACGCCGCCAGGCGCGCCTCGCCCTCCAACCGCCGCCCGCCGCCAGAGACGAGCCACCTCCAAGCGGGAATGCGCATTGAGGTCCATGAACCTGTGGAAGGTAGGGCGCGCTCTCCGCAGCGCGCCGGAAACAAATGGTTCAGGCACACACTCTTCCGGCGCCCTCGGAGAGGTCGCCCTACCTGCCGTGCGCAGTGGTATCCCAGAATCGGTGGGGGGATTCATGGAAAGCAGCCCCATCCACCAGCGGGAGGCAGGTTCGTTCGTGAAACCGGGCCCCGAACTCCGAGCTGAGAGCGGCGATTCATCGGGAGGCCCGCTCCCGGCTGGTATTCAAGCGGACGGTGGCTCCTGGCTTCCTGTCAATCCGTGGCGTTTCATCCAGCGCCACACGGTGGTGCGATCCACCCCCAGCCGCCGGGCGACCGCAGC
>CAYSPU010000007.1:20681-45574 GCA_964432995.1 uncultured Verrucomicrobiota bacterium | reverse complement strand
CGTTCCAGTTCCTCGCGAGTCGGAGGCTCGGAGCGCAACTCCGTCGCGCCGGATGCCGGCGCCGTCTGACCCGGCCTCGCGCTCCGACACAACTGCTGCCGGAGATGCGTGAGACGAATCTCCACCGGAAGGTCGAACAACCCAATCTCCGCTCCCGGGCAGGTGACAAAAGCGTGTTCGATGGCGTTCTCCAATTGTCGCACGTTGCCCGGCCAGCAGAAATCCAGCAGGATCCGGCAAACGTCGGGGGACAGCTCCCGGATTGCCTTGCCCGTCTCGCGATGGAAACGCCTCATGAAATGCCGCGCCAGCAGGAGCACATCGGCGCCCCGATCGCGCAACGGCGGCAACTGGACGCAAAACACGTTCAACCGGTAGAACAGGTCGGCGCGGAAACGCCCCGCCTCCACCAACTGGCGGAGGTCGCGGTGCGTGGCGGCCAGGATGCGAACATCGGCGCTCCGGATGCGGTTCTCCCCCAGTCGCTCGAACTGGTGGTGCTGCAACACCCGGAGCAGCTTGACCTGCGTCAACGGGCTGAGGTCGCCAATCTCGTCGAGCATCAACGTGCCCCCGTCGGCCATCTCAAAGCGTCCCGGCTTGTCCTTCGCCGCTCCCGTGAAGGCCCCTTTCGCATGGCCGAACAACTCGCTCTCGAGCAACGTTTCCGGCAGAGCGGCGCAGTTGAGTTTCACCAGAGGTCCCCGGGCCCGGCGGCTGCCTTCGTGGATTTCTTCCGCGACCAACTCCTTGCCGGTGCCGGTCTCGCCGAGGATCAGCACGGTGGCATTGGACTCCGCAGCCGACCGGAGCCGCTCGCGAACCTCCCGCATCACGGCGCTGTCGCCCACCAGCTTCCCGGTTGCCGCCGGCTCCGGCAGAACGCGGCGCAGGCGCGCCAGGCGGCCCTCAAGTGCCTTCAGCGGCCGCAAATCGCTGAAAACCAGCACCCGGCCCGCCGGTTGCCCCACCCCGTCCACCAGCAGACGCGTCGCCTTCAACACCGGCACCCGCCCGCCGTCGCGCCGCTCCAGCCGGCACTCCTCCAACCGAGGTATCGCCAGCGCCGGATCAACCGCCCCTTCCTCCACCCCCAGTGCCGGTCCGCACTCCGGATGAAAGAAGTCACTCGCACGACCCACGGCTTCCGACGCCGGGTAACCCGTCAACACCTCCATGGTCCGGTTCCACACCCGGACCACGCTCCGCGGGTCGATCACGACCAGACCATGCGGAAGGCTCTCGACAATTGTCTGCCAGTTCAGGTCCATCGCTCGCCGTTCAGCATACGAGCCTGCGGATCGTTCGTCGAGGCGCTCCGTTGCCTGGCGCGCGCGTGCCTCGCCGGATCCAACGTCCATCCCGGCTTTCCAACATTTGAACTTCAAGGACTCTAGGTGTCCCGGAAAGGCAGGATCGCGCCGAGAATCGCAAAGACGGCCACGAGGATGCACGAGAGCAGGAGCAGGTTCACCGTCGACGCGTTGCTCGGTCCCCAGGCCCAGCCACCGATCAGGAAGATCAAACCGAAAACCGCCGCGAGGCCAATTACCGGAACCGCCGCGACGATGACCAGCAGCCTCCGACGCATGACAAAACCGACGGCGGACACGCCGAAACAGAGCCCCAAGAACAACATCAGCCCCGCGCCGTCCTTCGAACCCGACGCCTTCAGATAGGGCAGGATCCCGGCGACGAAGCTGGCACCGGCCAGCAGCGCGTTGATCGCAATGAACACCATTCTGCTCATGGGACATGCCTACGCGCAGACCGGTTCGGAACGGTAATCGATGGACTGACCGCCCTGCATGGCCGCGATTTCCTGTTCGGCGCGATCGACACCCTCCGCACCGTCAAGCACGGTGTAATCGATCCTGAACCGGCGGGCGGCGCCGGCGGCGAGCTTCGGCACCCGCCCGAACTGCCGTTCAACACGCCGGGTGTTCGGATACCCCGTGCCGGGCTCGATCCCGGTAACGTATCCCTCGGCCGGCACGTTGGTGCTCTTCCACAGACTCAGATAGGGCAGTTGCTCGAGAGCGTAGCGCATGGTGGCGCCCAGGTTGCCCGCCGCGTTGCGCAGCAGTACCAGGGTTCGTCCTTGGGCTCCCGCCAATGGTTCCAGGCAGTAGACCTGCTCCACAAAGCCCGCCGTCGGACCGCCATATCGGTCATACTGACGGACGTCCCGACCCGCACGCGCGTTCATGGGAGTGACGCTCCGCAGCGGCGCCACGAACCGGGCCCCGTCCTCCAGCAACGGCGGACCGAAATTCACGTGATACAGCAACTGAAACTCCTGCTCCGTGCCGCCCCGGTTCGTGACGATGTCCTCAATGCAAAAGCCGTCGGCACCGGGCACCGTCGAGATATCCACCCCGAGTTCGAGTTTCGGACCGTAGAACATGCGCTCGAATACCCGGCCGCGGACATGCAGCCGGTGCGGGGGCTGGCGGTCCACGACCACTTCAACCTCGGAGGCGGGGATGTTGGCGATCTTGCCGTGCAAGGAGAGGTCCATCTCGGCCTCGGCACCGGTATTGGTGATGAAGCGGTCGCGCCCGGGCCCGCCGCATGACTCGAGCCCGCACCGGACCATCCATTCATTGAAGCCCTCAAGCCAGCCGAGCCCACCCCGGCTCGTCAGCGCCACATGCAGCGGGTGGACCGGCTCTTTCACGGGCGAGTCCCACCCCAGACGGATGTCGCCCGCCTCAACACGCAGCACCCCGAAACCGCGCGTCGGCAGAATGACGAGCCGAAGCCGGCCGTTGTCGAGCGCCACGCAGTCGACGCCCTCCTGTTTCCCGCCCCGCAGCGTGGTCCGGCGAATGGCCCACGGGATGTCCGGCGTCAGGTCGAGGTCGCGGTTGGTGATCTGCCAGGAATCGGCGCGGGCGGAGTCCGCGACACCGGTCAGGATCTGGTGGAAGCGAGGTTGGTCGTTGTCCATGGCTGGCTCGAGTGTGGACCGATGATCCCTCACCACCGGCCCGGACTCAAGAGCGGAACAGGGAGCGGCTGCCCTGGGAACTGCCGGCCGTCATGAGCACGTGCGCTGCACAGGACTGTGCGGCTCCGTCCGGCCGGCTGCCGCCTCGGCGAAGTCCGGCTCCGGCCACTGCACTGCGCTGGCGCCCCGCCGACGATCCGTCCATCCGGCGCCTCCCCAGCGCAACCTTTTGTCGTATATGCGACAAAAGGTTGCACACCACCCCCCGTGCGCCCGAACTCTTCTGGAGACAGTCCGCCTTCGTAATGGTAACGTCGCGACGAACCTGAACCGAATGCGACTTGTGAATCCTCAACTCCCCCAGCCCTGCCGGGCCAGTTTGGCACCCCAACCCTTCTTCATCAGCCGTCGCCGGTTCCTCCAGTCCGCATCGGCCACGCTCGCGTTGTCGGCGCTGGGCACCTATGGCGCGGACCTGATCCACCGGAAACCAAGGCGGGTCGGGCTCATTGGTGCCGGCTGGTACGGAAAGAGCGATCTCTGGCGCCTGATCCAAGTGGCGCCGGTCGAGGTGGTGTCGATCTGCGACCCCGACCGCAAGCAGTTGGCGGGTGCGGTCGAGATCGCCGCCCAGCGGCAGAAATCGAAGAAGGCGCCTCGCACCTATACCGACTATCGCCAGATGCTTGGGGAAAAGGACCTGGACATCGTCCTGGTGGGATCGCCCGACCATTGGCACGCGCTGCACGCGATCGCCGCGATTGAGGCGGGGGCGGACGTCTACGTGCAGAAGCCGGTCAGTGTCGACGTGATCGAGGGGGAGGCGATTCTGGCGGCGGCGCGAAAGCATGGACGCGTGGTCCAGGTGGGCACCCAACGCAAGAGCACGCCGCACTTGATCGACGCGAAGAAGCAGGTGGTCGACGCCGGGCTGCTGGGGAAGATCGGCCAAGTGGATCTCTGCTGCTACTACCACATGCGCGCCAACGGCAATCCGCCGGTGGAGCCGGTCCCGGACTTCTTCGATTACGAGATGTGGACCGGCCCGGCTCCGATGCGCCCGTACGACGGTCTGCCGCACGTGCGCTGGTGGCGGACCTTCATGGAATACGGCAACGGCATCGTCGGCGACATGTGCGTTCATGTGCTCGACACCGCGCGCTGGATGCTGGGATTGGGCTGGCCGAAGCGCATCAGTTCCTGCGGCGGCATCTTCGTCCAGAAGGAAGGCAAATCGAACATCACCGACACGCAGACGGCGACGTTCGAGTATGATGGGCTGACGGTCACCTGGCAGCATCGCACTTGGGGCAATCCGCCGGATCCGGACTACCCGTGGGCGTTGTTCCTTCACGGCGAGAAAGGCGTGCTCAAGGCCAGCACCATGCGGGCGGACTTCATCCCGCTGGATTCCAATGCCCGGAAGCTCCACTTCGAGTGTCTGTTCGAACGAGAGCAGTATCCTGAAGATGTCACCGAAAAGGACATCGAGCTGAATGCCGCCCCGGCGACGCGCCGTCACATGCTGGACTTCCTGGCGGCCATCGACCGCCGCAGCCGGCCGGTGGCGGACATCGAGGATGGTCACATTTCAACCGCCAGTTGCATTCTGGCCAACCTCGCGATGGAAGCTGGACGCGCGCTGGTGTACGACCCGAAGAAGCGCGAGGTCGTGGGCGATCGGGAGGCGACGCGGCTTCTCCGGCGCCGGTACCGTTCCCCGTGGCCACATCCGAGGTTGTGACGCCCTCGACTGTGCTCTCGTCGCTACCCGCCGTCTGCAGGCTTGCGGCCTACGGCGTCGTAAGCGGCCAGAACCGTCTGGCCGCGGGCGCTGGGGATGCCCGCCCACCCGCTGGCCTGAGGACGATGTCAAGACGAGCGCCTGGAACCGTTTTGCCCGTGCGGTTTGCGCTTCCCTCCGACGGCACAGGGTGCCACCGTTAGCTCTCAACCTTACCAAGCCTCAACACGCCGGAGAAAGGCCAGCCATGCCTGAGAAGCCCGTTCCCATCAAGAAGCTGTCCGAGAAGAACACCAAACAGGAGATGCTCGAGTCCTACCAGAACGTCGTCAAGCAGTTGGAGGAGAAGCGCCAAGCCGAGCTCAATCCCGAACGCAAGCTCGAGGACAAGAAGGCCGAGGCCGCTTTGAAAGCGGCCAGCACGGTTGCCGCCGAGGAGATCGACCGGGAGATTGGCGGGCTCAAATCGGAGATCGGCAAGATGCTGGCCGGAGTGTCCGAGAAGTTGGCCGCGGAGGCCAACCGCTTCCGGAGCTTGCAGAAAGCGGTGGAGACCAAGGAAGCTGAACTGCGGGAGCTGTACGGCATCGAGAAGTCGGCATCCTCGCTGGCGGCGTTGATCGAGGCGCAGAACCAGAAGCAGCGGGACTTCGAAGTCGAGAGTGCGCAGCGGCGCGACCAACTGCAACAGGAAATGGAGGAGGCACGTCTCGCCTGGCAGAAGGAGCGCCAGGCGCATGAGGCTGAAGTCCGCGAACGCGATGCCGCGGAGAAGAAGGCGCGCGAGCGGGAAAAAGAGCAATCGGACTACGCCTTCAAGCGCGAGCAACAGGCCATGCGCGACAAGCTCAACGATGAGAAGGCCACACTCGAGAAAGAGTTGCGTCTGAAGAAGGAGGCTGCCGCACAGGAGTTTGCCGAGCGGGAGCGGGTGCTGGTCGAGAAGGAGACGGAGCTGAACACGCTCCGCGCCAAGACCGCCGCGTTCCCCAAGGACCTGGAGAGCGCCGTGGACCGGGCGGTCAAGGAGACCACGGACCGCCTGAAGCTCGAGGCGAAGAACCGTGAGGAATTGCTGAAGAAGGAGTCTGAGGGGGAGCGCAACGTGCTGACCACACGCATCGAGTCTGCGGAGAAGCTGGCAAAGGACCTTGCCGAGCAGAGCGCCCGGCTGAACAAGCAACTCGAATCGGCCTACCAGAAGGTGCAGGAGATTGCCGAGAAGACCGTCGAGAGCGCGGGGCAGTCCAAGTCGCTGGCGGATCTGCAGAAACTGTTGGTGGACCAGGGCCGGAAGGGGACGGAGAAATAGCCCGGCTCACGCGGTGTTCCTGGCCTCGTCGAGCCTTGCCGTGCGCGCCGGTTCGGGAATTCACCGCGCGCTGGCGTGCGATTGTTTTTTTGGAACTCCAGTGCAAAACTTTGTTGCAGGTGCAACAAAGTTTTGCAGGGCTGCGGAAATCCGCGGTTGCGAGCAAGGCGGCAGGTTGACCGGAGCGCGCTACTTCCCCGGGCCGGCCTTTTCCTTGATCGGCCACTCGGGGTTCGCGGAGCGGGCACGGCGGAGGATCCTCTCGATCTTCCGGACCACGTCCGGATGCGATGCGGCGACGTCGTGTTTCTCGCCGAGATCGGTTTTCAGATCGTAGAGCGCTATCGGTTTGGCGGTGCCGAGGCGGATGGCCTTCCAGTCCTCGAGGCGCACGGCCTGGTGAAAACCACGTTCGTGGAACTCCCAATACAGGTAGTCGTGACGCTTTTGCTTCTCCGGCCGGCCCACCAACGTCGGCACCAGGCTGATGCTGTCGAGTCCCCGAGGGGTGGGCACGCCCGCGAGTTCGGCGCACGTGGCCAGGACATCGCCGAAGTAGCCGACGTGGTCGGAGACCTGGCCGGCGGGGATTCGGCCGGGCCAGCGCGCGATGAAGGGCACCCGGATGCCGCCATCGGTCAGGTCGCGTTTGAGCCCGCGCACCGGGCCGTTGGCGTCGAAGAAGTCAGGCCGGTTCCCGCCTTCCTGGTGCGGGCCGTTGTCGGAGGTGAAGACAACGAAAGTCTTCTCCGTGAGTCCGAGTTCGTCGAGTCGGAGCAGCAGTTGGCCGATCTGGGCATCCATGCGGGTGATCATGGCGGCCTGGCCTTTGTCCGGCGCGGGCCAATCGTTGGCGGCGTAGGGGCCGTAGTCGGGCACTTCCTGGCCGTCGCCCAGCGCCCGGGTGCGTTCGTTATTGGCGTGGGGGACGGTGAGCGCCAGGTAGAGGAAGAAGGGCCGAGCGCGGTGGCGCGTGATGAAGTCCAGTGCTTCTTGAGCGAAGAGGTCGCCGGCGTATTGGACGCGGTTGGTGGCGTAGCCGGCCCCGTCTTTGCCGACAGGAACGATTTGGTTTGGCAGGGACATCCGCCGGTCATTCCGCCAGAGGTAGTCGGGGTAATGGTTGTGGGCGTGGGTCTGGCTGAGGAACCCAAAGAACTCGTCGAAGCCCTGTCGGTGGGGGACGCCTTCGTCGCCGGGCAGGCCGAGGCCCCATTTCCCGGCGAGACCGGTGGCGTAGGGGGCGCGCTTCAGGACTTCCGCGACGGTGACGTCTTGGTCCTGGAGCATCTGGGCACGGCCGGCGCCGTTGCCGCGCACGCGGGTGTGGCCTACGTGGAGGCCGGTCAGGAGCACGCTGCGGGAGGGGGCACACACCGTCGAGCCGGCGTAGAACTGGGTGAACCGGATCCCCTCGGCGGCCAGGCGATCGATTACAGGTGTCTGGATTCGTTTCTGGCCGTAACAACCGAGGTCGCCGTAGCCCAGATCATCCGCGAGGATGAAGATGATGTTCGGGCGCGAGCTTCGCGCGGCGGGTGAAGCGGCCAGGACGCGCTCGGGCCCCGAGGGGACGGCGAGGATGGCGAGGGCCAGGGAGAGGGGCCGAGCGGCTCTGATGAACATGTGTGTTCCGGGCAGCATTGGGCATCAACTTGCCACAATCCGGAACTCGCCCTCAACCAGGAATGACTGCCCCGGATCCTTGCGCATCACTGGCGTGAGCAGACCGGGGCGTCCTGAGCCGACGGACTCTCTGTTCCTTCGGGTCTTTGGTGTTGATCGTCGCTTTCCGCGGTTGCACGCACCGGTGGGAGCAGGTAGCGTGTTTTTGGCTTGGGCCGGCGGATTCCTGCCGGCCGAGGCACTCTGGTCATGGAACCCAAGCGCAACCCCATGAAGGCTGATTCTCCGTCCCGTAGCACGGATCGCTCCGGCGCGCGGCATCTCAGTCGCCGTTCGTTCCTGGCGACATCGTCGGTCACCGCTCTCGCCGCGTCGTTTGAGCTGCCACGGCCAGTTCGAGCGGCGGCGGCGCCGAGCGGCACCTTCGCCGATGTCCGCGGCGGCGGCAGCACCTTCCTAGGGGGCGGCGGCACAATCGGGGTCCTCGTTGGCGAGGGGGCGTTGGCAGTGATCGACTCCCAGTTTCCCGACGCGGCTCCCGACGGCGTTCGCCGTCTACGATCCGAAGCCCACGCCAACCAGTCCGAATCCGCGGTTCGGGTTGCCGACGAATCTCGGCATCGCCTTTGACGAAGTGTCCGCGGGCAAGTGACTGCGCCCATTCCCGTGAGGGGATCCTTCCATGAGCCTGTGCCTACCCTCCACTCTTGCTCCTCTCCGCCGAATCACTCTGTTGTTCCTGCTGTGTCTGTCGTCTTCCACAGCACTTGGCGCATCCGTCTCGACCGGGCGCCACAGGATATCGCTCGACGGCACCTGGCAGATTGAGGAGGGCAAGTCTGCCACCGAGATCCCGACCGTCTTCCGACACCGGGTGCGGGTGCCGGGTCTGGCGAACCAGTCCACGCCGCCGTTCGCCGACGTGGACGCGTTCATCAGCCGCGAGCAACTGGCGAATCGCATTCGTGCCGGGCTTTCGCCGGCGGAATGGCTGACCAACTACTGGAAGGGCAAGGTCGATCAGGACCGGGACTACTTCTGGTATCGAACGACCTTTCGCGCTCCGGCAGCGCGGGCGGTGGCGCGGCTCCGGATCAACAAGGCCCAGTTCGGCACTGCCGTCTGGCTCAATGGCCGGAAGCTGGGGGAGCATGCCGGTTGCTTCACCGCCAGCGAGTTCCCGCTCGAATCCGCCATCCGTTGGAGAGCGGACAACGAACTCCTGGTGCGCATCGGCGCGCACCCGGCGGTGCTGCCGGACACCTACCCCACTGGGTCGGACTTCGAGAAGATCAAGTGGACGCCGGGCATCTATGACCGCGTCACGCTGTTTTTCTGCGACAACCCGGCGATCGAGACCGTGCAAGTGGCGCCGCGAGTGGCCACGAGTGAGATCGTGGTCCAGACGCGGGTGAAGAATCATGGCGCGGCGCCGATTGCCACGACGCTGGCCCACACGGTGAAGAGGTGGAAAGGCAACAAGCGCGTGGCGGTTGCCGAGCCGGAGTCACTCGAGCTGGGAGGCGGCGAGGAGAAGGTGATCACCCGAACGATTCGGATCCCCGGCGCCCGGCTCTGGTCTCCGGAGGATCCGTTCCTCTACGTGGTCCAATCGAGCACCGGCGGCGACCTGGTCACCACGCGTTTTGGGATGAGGGAATTCCGATTCGATGCGGCGACGAAGCGGGCCTATCTCAACGGCAAGGTGTATTACCTGCGCGGCTCGAACATCACGTTGCACCGGTTCTTCGAGGACCCGCTTTGTGGCGACCTGCCATGGAAGGAGGCCTGGTTGCGCCGGCTTCTGGGCGATTTGCCCAAGAAGATGCACTGGAACTACTTCCGGTTCTGTATCGGCCCCGTGCCCGACCGCTGGTTCGACATCTGCGACGAGGTCGGCTTGCTGGTGCAGAATGAGTTCTTCGTCTGGACCGGCGGGCCGGGGTGGTACGCAGGCTACTCCCGCACCCACGATCCTGAGGAGATGATCCGCCAATACCGGGACTGGATGCGCGATAACTGGAATCACCCGAGCGTGGCCGTCTGGGACGCCAACAACGAGACCAAGGACGATCTCTTTGGCCGGGCGATCATTCCTGCGGTGCGCCCGTTGGATTTGTCGAATCGTCCCTGGGAGAACAGCTACAATGCGCCGGCCGGCCCGGACGATCCGGTCGAGTATCATCCCTACTTGATGCAGAGCGGCCACCGGGGCCGGCTCACATTCCGGATGACCGATCTCGAGGGGATGGACGGCAGACCGCGGCTCGACGCGCTCCCGTCGCCCGATCATCCGGTGGTCATCAACGAATACGGCTGGCTTTGGCTGAACCGGGATGGCTCGCCCACGTGCCTCACGGAAAACGTCTACGCCCAACTGATGGGGACGAACGTCACCGCCCGGGCGCGCCTGGATCTTTACGCCTATCTGCTCGCCGCCAAGACTGAGTTCTGGCGGGCGCATCGCCATTACGCCGGGATCGTCCACTTCGTCTATCTCACCTGCAGTTACCCCGGAGTCTATACTGCCGACCATTTTCAGAACGTGACCCGGCTTCGTCTGGATTCGGCCTTTGCCGATTACGTGGGCGAAGCGTTCAAACCGTTGGGGGTCTACCTGAACTTCTTCCAGCCGGCACTGCGTGGCGGCACGACCCGCGAGTTCACCGTGATGATGGTCAACGACGAAGCCCGGCCGCGGAACGGCCAACTGACGCTCTCGCTCGAGACGCGGTCCGGCCAGGTGCTCGCGCGTGCACAGCGGCACTTCTTCGTCGCGGAGCTGGGTTCGCAGACGAATCGCGTCACTCTCGCGATTCCCTCGACAACAGGCGACTGCGTGCTCAAAGCCGTCGCGCGCCCCGAGGGAGGCAGCGCCAAGGAAGCGACGGTGTGTCGGCGCTGGCTGCGGCTGACAGAGTGATGGGGAGTCGCAGCATCTGCTGGTGGCCACCCCAGGAATGGACCGCGGCATTGGGACCTCCCCCGCGACAAGAACCGCCCCAGGGATGATCTGTTGTCAGCGGACCGATGGGAGGTCCGAGGCTCGGCCGGTACGGGGAACGAACCGTGTTCGGACCTGCCGGCCGGGCTACGACTTCGCGCTGAGGAAGTAGCCCCGTTGCTTTGCGCTGATCGGGCGGCCGAGGCGTTCGAGGACCTGCAGCATGTCTTCCCAAACCTTGCGCTTCTCGGCTGGCGCCTGGTTTCGCAACAAGTAGGCCGGATGGTAGGTTGGCATGACCGGGACCCCCCGGAACTCCTGCCAGTTGCCCCGCAGCCGGGTGATGCCGATGGTCTTGCCCAGGAGGCCTTCGACGGCGGTTGCTCCCAGGGCGACGAGCACCCGCGGTCGGATGATGTCGATCTGCGCCAACAAATGCGGCAGGCAGGTCTTCATCTCGTCCGCTGTCGGCTTGCGGTTCCCTGCGGATTGCCCGGGCGTGTCCGGCCGGCATTTCAGGATGTTCCCGATGTAGACCTCCTCGCGCTGGAAACCCATCGCCAGGATGATCCGCGTCAGCAACTGCCCCGCCTTACCGACAAACGGTTCTCCCTGCTCATCTTCGTCGGCTCCCGGCGCTTCCCCCACGAACATGAGCGGCGAGTGAATGCTGCCGGTGCCGAAGACCACCGACCTGCGGGCGGCGACGAGGTGCGGGCATTTCTGACAGGCCAGCGCCCGGGCGCGCAGATCGGCCATGGCGGCTTCCTTTGCCTCCGGAGGCATCTCCGGAGAAGGCGGCACCGGTGTCGCGGCGTCCGCCAGCAGGTCCCCGAGCGATTCCTGACTCGGGACCGAGCCGCGCGGGGGGGATGCGGCGGCTGTGGGCGAAAGGGCTGTCAATGGTTTCGACCTGGCGGCCGGCGTTCCGGACGGCGCACGCGGCTCGGCAGAAGGTGCCCGTGCATCCTTGGCGGAAGGTCGTGGTGCGGGGGCGGGGGCAGTCAGCGCGGCGAGTGTCGCCGGGGCAACCGGCACGTGCCGGATACCCCGGCTCTTCAAGTCTTCGAGATGCCGAATCGTTGCCTCCAACAAGGTGTGAAACTCACTGGCCACGACCGGCATAGTAGGGCTTCCGGAATCGTCCGCACGGAAAAACCGCACGACTCCTTCGTTCGATCGGCGCTGTTCCGGATCCGGCGTCGGGGTGCGGCGCGTGGATGGGACGAGAACGCGGAATCGACTACGGCGAGCTGCGAACATCGCCCTCCTCGCAGCGATGTTCGGCGTCCACAATTCCGTGTTCGACGTTCGGGCGGAGCGTGCTGCGCCGTACGCCCGGGGCCGGGCCTCCCTACCTGCGCCAAGGGGTTCTCACCGCTTGGCCTCGACCAGCCGGTTGGTGATCGACTGCACCATGTCGATGGCCATGTCCTGGCCCATCATGGACATCTTCATCTTGATGTTCTGCTTGGAGATCGTCTCGAGTTCGGCTCCGGCTTCGGGATCGAACCAGGTCTTGCCTTTGGTGGTGCCGTCCATGGCGCTGATCATGCCGCTCTCGGCGCTGGCGTCGCCGCCCTTCTTGCTGATGGTGCCAGTGTGCTCGAGCACGGCGCAACGCTGGCCGTTGTGGGATTCCCAGCCGGTGAAGGCGTAGTCGGTCCGGATGACGAGCGTGCCGAGGGGCCCGAGCGACTGCTCCTGGGTGACCGGCCACTTGTCGCCGACCTGCACCGGTTTCTCCGGCAGGCCGGACATCGCGATGCCCGCGTGCTTGATGGTGTCCTCGCTGACCATCTGCTTCATCATGCTCGCCATCATGGGGTCGGAATCGGCCGTCGCCTTCTCGATGAACTCCTGGACGCCCTCGACTTTTTCGACCTTGCCATCGGCGCGGGTCAGCAGACGGAACTTGGCGCCGGTCAGGGCACGGAGCATGGGGGCCGCCGGATTCTGGCCGTCATCCTTCGGGTCTTTCTGCGAGTCGAAGTCGATCATCACCTGATCGCCCATTCGGCTTTGCATCTGCATCCGGCCCATCTGGTAATCGAGTTCATGCCCGCCGCCCTCGCGGGCCTTGGTCGCGGTGATCGAGTACTCCTGTTGTTGGGTCATCTGCTGTTTCATCGGTTGGGGCAGGGCGGCGCCGGAGATGTCCTGATCCTGAAGGATCGACTGTCGGTAGGTGAGCTTGTCCCCGGTCTTCCACTTGGCGTGCAGCTTCACGGCGTCGGCGGCGTCAGCAACCAGAGCACCGCTCAGAGTTGCCACGAGCAATCCTCCCAGGAGGAAGGTCCCGCGCCGGGACCGTCGACCCGGGAGGGGTGATGTTCGCCACTGACGAATCCCGGCGTTCAAAGCAAAATCAGATCTCATAGTCGGATGGTTTGAATTCGAATTACCGCATGCTGACCTACCCCTCCGGGAAAGGCCAGTGGAATTCGGAGGGCGGATTGGAGCCGGGCGCCGATTTTCTGCGTGCGTTTCGGGGGGGTGCGGACTAAGTTGCCGGCATGCTGATCTGGATTTTGGCTGGTCTGTTGTTCGCCATCTTCGCCGTGCTGGGATACTTCAAGGGGGCGGTGCGGACGGTGGTCGCGCTGGTCGGTTTGTTCGTTGCCCTCTTGCTGGCGCGGCCGCTCGGGCCGCTGTTGCGGCCGCTGGTCCCGAAGGTCGGTCTGGAGAACCCCCTTTGGAGCATCTTCCTCCCGCCGGTGGTCGTCTTCTTCCTCATCAGCCTTATCTTCGTGGTGGTCGGCTTCCTCGTCCACATGAAGGTGAACCGTTACTTCCGGAACCGGATGGACGACTACGCGCGCTTGAGCTGGCAACGCCTGAACCAGCGCATCGGGGTTTGCGTCGGCCTAGTGGCCGGCATGGTCTACACCGTGCTCATCGGCGTGGTGGTTTACGCCCTCGGCTATCTCACCGTGCAGATCTCACCCGGAGAAAGCGACACGGCACTCCTGCGCAACCTCAATCAGGCCAGGATCGACATGCGATCGAGCGGACTGGATCGCGTGGCGGCGGCCTTGGACCCGATGCCCGAAGTCTATTACCGAGCCGTGGATGTGCTGGCTCTTCTGTATCACAACCACCCGCTGAGCACGCGGCTCTCGGCCTACCCGCCCTTCCTCACCATGGCGGAGCGCCCTGAGTTCCAGGAGCTTGCCAATGACGCCGATTTCCAGAAGCTGTGGGCTGGGCGGGAGAGCCTGAGTCAACTGGTCCAGCACCCCAAGGTGCAGGCCATCCTGGGAAACCGCCCGCTGATCGACGAACTCCTGGAAACGGACCTCAAGGACCTCGAGCACTACCTGCGCACCGGGGCTTCCGACAAGTACGCCGACCAACCGATTCTGGGGCGGTGGGAACTGCACCCCTATCTGACGTTCATCCAGGAGAAGAAGCGGAAGATCGGACTGACCGCCGCCGAGGTGCGCCTCCTGCGCTATCACATGGAGTTCATCAAGGGGTTCAGGCTCTACGTGGCCCCGGACAACTCGGTTAAACTGAAGGGCCCGGATATAACCCAATTAGCCGGCAGACTGTCGGATATTGCCAAGGCCCTTACCGCGGGCACGAGGCCGAAGGTGCAGGTCCAGGTGGTGCAAACACCCCAGGTCGCTCAGACGCCAACCGCAACCCCCCGCGGTCCCGGCATGGACCCCAGGCTCGCTCAACGGTACGGTCAGCGGTATGGGCTGAATCCAGCTCAACTGCAGAGCGGCGCGCCTCCGGCGGAGCAGGGTGAAAACGGCGGCGCACCTGCCGCCCCCAAGCCGCCCGCTTCGCCGACTCTCCCCACGATGACCGAAATCGCCGCCCAGATCGCCGCCCTGCCGGTGACCGTCCTGGCCCAGGGTAACTGGAAGGAGCAGGACGGTCGCTTCGTTGTCTCCCTGAAGCCGGAGAAGGAGATGTCCCAGTTTCTCGGCACCCGCAGGTCCCCCGAGATCGAGGTCTCCATCCGTGAGGAACGCCTCTACCTCTCGGAGAACAAGCAGGGGATCGTGCTCACCCGCTTCTAGCCAGGACACCTCACGCTCCCGGCGTGAAGAGCGCCGGGTAGAGCAGCCCGACGGCAGTCTGGACGGGAATGCGCCTGTTGTCTTGAACGCTCGCGGCGCGTCGAGGATGCGGTTCAGCGGTAAGGCACCGAGTAGCTGGCGCGGTGCAGGTTCTCCAGGCCCATCGTGGTGTGGAAGCGAGAGGTAGGCCGGTTCCAGAGAGGTGCCACACTTGAGGCGTTCGCCTCACCGGCGACGAACTCGAAGGTAGCTGGCTGAAGCCGAGGCCCCGCGGCGACGGTCTCAGCAGGGACTGCGGCAGACCAGCGATAGTAGTCTACCGAGGCGATCCCCTCCCAAGGGCTGGGCGAGGATTCGACCATGCGCGCCCCCAGGAAGAGCAGGCTCGCCATGCAGAAGCCGTAGGCTGCGGCCGTAGCTGGTCGCAAGGCCAAGTCGTCGACGAACCGCTGCCACCAGGAGCGTCCAGGGTGCAATCCTTCGGCATCGATTCGTGCGATGACCCGGCTTGGGAAATCGCGGTAAAAGCCGGGCGGCGGAATCTCGTGCTGCTTGACTCTCAGCAGTTTGCGGACGGTCTCAAAGCCGTCGGGGAGATCATCGTGTAGTTGCATGGTCACTTCACGTAATCAGCGAGATACGCCTGGAGCTGCTGCCGGGCGTAGAACAAACGCGAGCGCACTGTCCCGGGATTGCAGTCCAGTATCCGGCCGATCTCTTCATGCGAAAGCCCCTGTATATCATGTAGGGTCACTACGAGCCTGTGACTTTCTGACAGTTTCTGCAAGGCTGCGTTCAATTTCTCTTGAAGCTCGGCCAACGCGGCGTCGCGCCGAGGGTTTTTGTCCGAAATGAGCCCAACGAGTTCGGGATCATGCTCGGCATTGGAATCCAAATCGTTGAGGCTGAGGAGGGTACGGCCTCCGCGCTGCTTCAGAAAGTTCAATGTTCGGTTCACCGCGATGCGATACAGCCACGTGAAAAAACCGGATTCACCCTTGAAGGACCGAAGGGCTTGGTAGGCTTTGATGAACGTCTCCTGGGCGAGGTCGCTGGCGTCCTCGTGGTTCGACGTCATGTGATAGACGGTTGCGTAGATGCGCTCCTGATATCGGCGCACCAACTCGTCATAGGCGCCCAAGTCACCCCGGCGGGCCCGTTCCACGAGGTCTCGGTCCCCCGCCGGATCCACCGACGGCTTTGGCATGGACGGCTGAGCCGCTGCCACGCTGCCCTTCATCAGGAGTCTAAAACCCCGAGACCGTCTGTTTGTTTCGCCAGGAACCGCGTCAGTTCCGCCAGCGCGCCCCGGCTCGGGCTCGAAGCGATCGGTTCGAGAGCCAGGCAGGCGGACTCGAGCAGGCCATGAATGACGCGCTGCGATTCCGCAAGGGCGTCGTGGCGCGTGAGCAACTCGAGCAGGCGCGGGACGTGGCGGCCATCCCAGGAAGCCACCAACCGCTGCAACTCGCCGGCATCGCTGCCCGCCGATCTCTCAAGGGCGACCAGCAACGGCAGCGTCAGCTTTCCGTTGGCCAGATCGGTGCCCAGCGACTTGCCCGCATCCGCCTCCGAGCCGAAGATGTCCACGCAGTCGTCGTAGACCTGATAGGCGGTCCCGAGGTCCATTCCGTACTTCCGGAGAGCGGCTCGCTGGGGCTTGTCCGCTCCCCCGAGCCAGGCACCGAGGTCGCACGACAGCGCGAACAGTTCTGCGGTCTTCATTTGCACAATGCGCAGGTATTCAGCCCGCGTCACGGCGAACTGCCGGCGTCGGTGGGTTTGGAGGATTTCGCCGGAGCAGACCGTCTTGGTGGCCGCTGAGACGGCATGGCACACTTCGGTGGTCGGAAACCCCGCCGCCAACTTCAGGGCGTGCGCAAACAACGTGTCCCCGAGCAAGACCGAGATCTGGTTCCCCCACTTCGCTGCGAGGGTGGGACGGCGACGCCGCACCGACGCCTCGTCCATCACATCGTCGTGAACGAGCGTGGCCAGGTGCACGGTCTCGATGATGACCGCGGCCGTGACCACGGCATCGTTGGCTTGGCCGACCGCCCCGGCGCTCAGGGCAACCAGGGCCGGGCGCAGTTGCTTCCCCTGGTTGGTCAGCGCATAGCGCGCATAGGGCGAAATCTCGGGGTCGAAGGTCTCTACCTGCTCCGCCAGACGCCGTGCGACCGATTCCAGGAAGGGCTCAACCGGCTTGACTACCCGGCGCCAGAGATCGCTGGTGTCGATAGAAGCCGGGGCCCCGGCAGGTGTTGTCCCGGCAGCAAACATGCACGGGCAATCTACGGGCCGGAAAAAACCAAGTCAAACCCGCGAATCAGGCAGCCAGCGGCGCCGTCTCACGCTTCTCGATCATTCGCCGCAGCTTGCCCAGCGCGACGTTCTGCAACTGCCGGATGCGCTCGCGCGTGACTCCGAAGAAGCGGCCCACCTCTTCGAGGGTCCTCTCCGCCCCTCCGTCGAGGCCGAATCGGTACCGCAGAATACGCTCCTCCCGCGGTTCCAACTTTGCCAGGAACTCCCGCACCATGCCCAGGGTCGTCTTCTCATCCAGCTCATGAAACGGGTTCTCGGCTCGCTCGTCCGGGACAAGGTCCGCCAAACGCCCGGTATCGTCGTCGCCCAGCGACATCTCCAGCGAGGCGGGGCGAATGGAGGCCATCCGCAAGGAGGCCACCTTGGTTGGCGACATCCGCATCTCGGCAGCCAGTTCTTCATTCGACGGTTCGCGCCCCAGCAATTCGAGCAGCTTGGTGGAGATCCGCCGCATGCGGCACAGCTTCTCGAGAACGTGGGAGGGGGGACGAATCGTCTTGGCCTGGTTGGCGATCGCCCGGCGAATGGACTGCTTGATCCACCAGGAGCTGTAGGTCGAGAACTTGGCCCCCTTGGTCGGGTCGAACTTGTCCACTGCCCGCATGAGACCAATGTTCCCCTCGTTGATGAGGTCGAGGAGCGGCAGCCCCAGGCCGTCGTATTCGCGGGCGATCTTCACGACGAGGCGCAGATTCGCCTTGATCATGTGCTGTCGTGCCTCGTCATCTCCGCGTTGGATCCGGGCGGCCAGGTGCACCTCCTGGTCCGGTGTCAGCAGGGGCACCTCTCCCACCTCTCTCATGTAGAGGTGTATCGAGGAGCTTGCCTCATACGCGTCCCGCTGCCTGACCGCTGGCTCCGGAGCGGCGGCGGTCAGAGTCTCCACGGCGACAACTGCGGGGGCGACTTCGCGAGTGACGACTTGGCGGACTCGCGAGCGTCTCGAGACCGTGGGCAGCGACAAGCGGCGGCGGCGGCCGTTCCGCACGTTCGGCGGAGAGACGGGGCGACGGGCGAGGGAGCGATTCGGAGTGCGCATGGGAACCAGTTCAGTTGTCGATGTCCTCAAGTTGCCAGCCTACTGCCGGAGACCAAACCAGTGTACCGGCCCTATTTTGCTATGTGCTGAGCAAATTATGTATATTCGACGACCCGTGTCAATGTTTTGTTCAATTCTGACCTCAAAAAAACTCTACACCTTATCTGTTTGATGCTCACGGCTTTATGATTCCAGGCATCCGATCGATCGCGCCTTCTGCACCTCTTCCGTCGCTGCCAGGGCGCCGAAACGACTTCCTGTGTGCCCGGCAGTTGCGGTCCGTTTCCGCCAACCGGTCGGAGGACACGACGGGGGACTCTCCGCGCGGCGGCCAGCCAGCGCCCGGCTTGCCGTCTACGGCATTCTCATCCGCTTGGACGTTTGCCGCGGGGAGGATCTTCGGCGAAAGGGGATCGGCCAGCGTTCCGCGGTGGGTGTGGCGAACGTTGCCGTCGGCTGTGTCGCGAACGGCCGAAAAGAAAAGGACGGCCGTTGCCGGCCGTCCTTTGGTGATCCACAGTCTTGTGGCGCCGCCTAGAAGTTCTTCAGCTTTCCGCCGTAGACGGCGTTTTTGCCCAGGATTTCTTCGATGCGGAGCAGTTGGTTGTATTTGGCGAGGCGGTCGCTGCGGCTGAGGGAGCCGGTCTTGATTTGCCCGCAGTTCGTGGCCACGGCGAGGTCGGCGATGGTGGCGTCCTCGGTTTCGCCGGAGCGGTGGCTGAGGACGGCGGTATAGCCGTTCGTCTGTGCGAGTTGCACGGCATCGGAGGTTTCGGTGAGCGAACCGATTTGGTTGACCTTGACGAGAATCGAGTTGGCGGTGCCGGTATCGATGCCCTTCTGCAGGAACTTCACGTTGGTGACGAAGAGGTCGTCGCCAACCAACTGGATTTTGTCACCCAGCTTGTCGGTGAGCTTCTTCCAATTGGCCCAGTCGCTCTCGGCGCAGCCGTCTTCGATCGAGATGATCGGGTATTTCCGGCAGAGCCTGACGTAGAAGTCGACCAATTCTTCGCCGGAGAGAGTCTGTCCGGTGCTCTTCTTGAAGGTGTAGGTGCCGTTGCCGTTGTAGAACTCGGAGCTGGCGACGTCGAGGGCGAGGAAGATCTCCTTGGCCGGCTGGTAGCCTGCGTCCCGGGTGGCTTGGAGGATGGCCTCGATGGCCGCCTCGGTGCTTTGCAGTTTCGGGGCGAAACCGCCTTCGTCGCCAACGGCGGTGCTGAGGCCCTTTTTCTTCAGGACGGACTTTAGGGAATGGAAGACCTCGGTGATGGCGCGGAGCCCTTCGCTGAAGGTGGGGAGGCCGACCGGCATGATCATGAACTCCTGGAAATCGATGGGGGCATCCGAGTGCGCGCCCCCGTTGATGACATTGGCCATGGGAACGGGCAGCACTTTGGCGTTGGGCCCGCCGAGGTACTTGAAGAGTGGCTGACCGAGGATTTCGGCCGCGGCCTTGGCGTTCGCCAGCGACACGGCGAGGATGGCGTTGGCCCCCAGCTTGGCCTTGGTTTCGGTGCCATCGAGGTCGAGCATGATACGGTCGACCGCCAGTTGGTTCAGGGCATCCACGCCCTTGAGTGCGGGCAGGATCTTGCTGGTGACGTTCCTGACGGCCTTGGCAACGCCTTTGCCGCCGTAACGTTTCTTGTCGCCGTCGCGCAGTTCGAGGGCTTCGTGTTCGCCCGTGCTGGCACCCGAGGGGACCGCCGCGCGTCCGAAGGCGCCGCTGGCGAGGATCACGTCAACTTCGACCGTGGGATTGCCGCGCGAATCGAGGACTTCGCGGGCCTTGATATCTTGAATCGTCGTCATAGTCATGGTTCCGAGGTTTGCCAAGGAGGGGGCATCATAGGGCGGGGTCGAGACCAGTCAACAGCGAAGGGACGCCGGGCGCCTTCTCCGCTAGCGGAGTGAGCAGCTTGCGGCGTCCGGGGGGCGAGCGCGCGCCATCATGTTCTCCACCCGCTACCCATCGGCCGGCAGTCCTTCCTGCACCCGCCGCAGCACGTCCCAATACGCCCCGCGATACCCCCGGCGGAGCGCCTCGATCAACACCGCGTTCGCGTCATAGTTGTAGTTGCGGTTCGGATCCGTTGGGTCCGCGAAGAAGAACCGCCGGTCCTCGCCCACCACGGAACGGATCAACGCGAAAAGCCCTTCGCCGAGTTCGGGTGCGAGATAGAAGGCGGGCCGCACCCAGTCGCCGTCGCCGGCGCCCGGCCCGTGCAAGGCGTCGCGCTGCCCCGCGACCTGGCGCGCCAACGCCGTCCCCGGGTACACCCGGACCCCCACCGACACCCCCACACGATCGGGTGCCGCGCGACGCACGACCTCGAGGGAACGCCGGATAGTCGTCCCGGTTTCCCCGGGCCCGCCGAGCAGCAAATCGAACATTGTGGCGAGGCCGTGCTTGCGGCAGCGCCTGGCTGCATCGAGGAGGTCGTCCGCCGTGAAATCGCGTCCCAACCGTCGCAGCATGGTGTCATCGCCGCTGTCTGCGCCGAAGTTGATGCCGACGCACCCGGTTTGGCGCATGGCCCGCGCCAGTTGGTCCGGAAAGGGCGCCGGCGTGCAGTAGGCATACCAGCGCAGGCGCCTGCCCAGGCCGCGGCATTTCACTGCTTCGCAAACCGCCAGGGCGTGGTCGAGCGGACGGTTGAATTCCGCATCACAGGTGTGCAAATGCACGATTCCCTGGCCAACCAACGCCTCGAGTTCGTCGGCGACCGCCGCCGGCGGGCGCACCCGCACGGAGCGTCCCTTCGCCACCGGGTCCGCGCAGTAGATGCACGCGGCCGCGCACCCCCGTTTCGTCTCGAACCCGATTTGCCCGCCCTCGCGGTAGTAGCGTTGGTTGTCGACGAAGTCGCGGCGCATGGCCGGCAAGTCGGCCAGCGGGCCCGCCTGGGGAGCGGGGAGCTCCCGTCGGTCCCCTTGACGCGCGATGAGGCCGGGCACTGTTCGCTCCCCTCGAGCCCAGGCCTCGAGGACGAACTCGCCTTCGCCCGCCACTCCGAAGTCGACACCCGTGGCCTGCAGGATCGCTTGGGGAAGGACGGAGAAACCGGCGCCGCCCAGGATGATCGGTGCGGCAGAGCGCGCCCGAATGGCGCCAACAGATGCGACCAATTCCGGGAGGTGCCATGAATGCCCCGGATAGAAGCAGTCTTCCGTGTTCCGAAACGTGAGCCCGATGCCTTCGTACTCGACGAGGCGGAGTTGACGGTCGATGGCCTCCTCGGGCGCCGGGGTGAAGCAGAGGTCGAGGAGATCGACGGTGTGCCCGGCACGCCGGAGCGTGGTGGCGAGATAATCGAGCGCCACCGGGGCGATCGGGGGCTGCATCCGGTTGGTGTTGATCAATAGAATCCGCATCGTGAAGTGAGGGCTATCGAAGGCAATCGCGCGTCGGGAGGCTGCGAGTCAAAAGACACCTGCTTCGCGGGCTGTTCGTTGCGGCGCCCTCGGAGAGGTCGCCCTACCTTGTATGCGAGGTGGCATCCCGGTGTGGCTACAGAGATTCATAGGCGGCAATGACACCTGCATTCTGCGTTTCTGGTCCCGAGGGCACGGGTGTGCTACGGGGCCGTCTTGCTCTGCGTTGGCATGGCGTCCGGCCGCAAGTGCACGATGGTGGCACCCCAACCGCCGAGCGGTTCGCTGGCCAGGGCGTAGTGCTCGACCGCCGGATGCCGCGCCAGCATGGCGTGCACCGTGGTCCGCAACACGCCGATTCCTTTTCCGTGAATGATCCGGACGCGCAGGATACGGCGCTGCCGGCACAAGGCCAGGTAGTCCTCGACGAGAGGCTTCACGTCGCGCGGGCGAAACGTGTGCAGATCGAGCACGCCATCGATAGGCAGCTCCACCGGGGTGTCCGGGGGTGGATCGTTCGCGGTGTTTGCCGGATCCGGAGTCGTCATCACGGCGCGACGGTAAACCGGAAAACCGCGGAAGGAAAGCGAGCTTGCGAGTACGGGCACAGTACCAGAGAGCAGGCAAAGGAGGAGGGAAACGACAGCCCACCGATTGTATGGAATCCCGCCGCCGAGGCGGGATCTTCCCGGAGCCGACAGAGCGCCCACCCGCAGGGGCGAAAACCGCGCGCTGACCGGGGACAACCGAAGCCACCGCGCCACTCACGCGAGGATCCGGGGACAAACAAACGGCTTTACGCCCTTGGGGGCGATCCGCAGTATCTGCCCCGACTGTTGTCGGCCATAACCCGGAAGTCGCACCCATGAATCGCGCGCTACCTCCAGAGTTTCAGCGGGAAATCGACACCGGAGGGGATTTGCTACCGGCTTCGGGCGGTGGGCCCGAGCGTTTCCTGGGGATCGACGTCGGGGCCGAGACCGTTCGGGTGGTGGAGCTTTGGGTGGATGGGGAGCTGTATCGGTTGGGGCAACGGCGGCTGGTGGAGCATGGGAAGCGGCCGGGGCCCCGGTTGCGGGAATTGCTCGAGGAGTTGGACTGGCAGAGCGCGCGCGGCGCCGCCGTGACCGGCCGGTTGGGCCGGATTGTCAACCTCCCGCGCGTCCCGCTCAAGCAGGCCCAGATTCGCGGCTGCCGCTTCCTGGCGGGGCCGGGCCCGGCGACCCTGATTTCGGTGGGCAGTCACGGCTTCTCGGTTCTCGAGCTGCGCCCGGGCGGCACGGACGTGTACCGGGAAAACAGTCGTTGTTCGCAGGGGACGGGCAACTTCCTGCGGCAGTTGGTCGAGCGCTTCTCGCTGACGATTGAGGACGCCAGCGAGCTGTGTGCGGACGTGCCGAACCCGACGCCCTTGTCTGGCCGGTGTCCGGTCATTCTGAAGACGGACATGACGCACCTGGCCAACAAGGGCGAAGACCGGGCGCGGATCTTGGCGGGGTTGTTCGATGCGGTGTGCGAGAACGTGCTCGCTCTGGTGAAACCGGGGATGAGCCCGGAGCGGGTGCTGTTGATCGGCGGTGTCAGCCGCGCCCGCCGCGTGCGCCGCGTCTTTCAGGAGTCGCTGGCCAAACGCCAGATGCGTCTTGAACCGTTGGGTACCGAGGACGCCCTCTCCCTGGAAGCCGTCGGTTGCGCCCTCGTGGCCGCCAGCCAACGGCACCCGCTGCCGCCCGCGGGGAAGTTGCTGTCGCCGGTGTTGGAGTCCCGACTCGAGACGGTGCCCGCCTTGCGAGAGGCGTTGACGCGCGTGCGGCGCTTGAGCTGCCCGCCCCCGAGAGGCCTGGACGCGGCCAGTTCGAGTCGCGATCTGGTGCTCGGCTTCGACATCGGGTCCACCGGCTCGAAGTTGGTCGCTCTCGACCCGGCCACGGAGGCGCATGTGTGGGAGGGATACCGGCGGACGCTGGGGGACCCCGTGGGCGCCGCGCAGGCCTTGCTCCGTCAGTTCGTCGAAGCGGATTGCGGCCGGAACCGCTTGTTGGCGCTCGGCGTCACGGGCAGCGGAAGGGAGATTGTCGGGTCCCTTCTGACCACTTGCTACGGACCGGACGCGGTGTTTGTGCTGAACGAGATCGCCGCGCACGCGACCGGCGCGCTGCACTTCGACCCGCGGGTCGACACCATTTTTGAGATTGGGGGCCAGGACGCGAAGTACATCCGGCTGGCGGACGGCCAGGTGATCGACTGCGCGATGAACGAGGCGTGCAGCGCGGGCACGGGTTCGTTCATTGAGGAGCAGGGCGGCAAGTTCGCCAGCATCCGCGACGTGGTGCAACTGGGCGGACATGCCCTCGAGGCGTCCCACGGCGTTTCCCTCGGCCAGCATTGCTCCGTCTTCATGGCCGAGGTCATCGATGAAGCCGTCGCCGCCGGGGTTGACGAACGCGCCATCATCGCCGGGCTCTACGATTCGATTATCCAGAACTACCTCCACCGGGTGAAGGGCAGCCGTTCCGTCGGCCAAGTGATCTTCTGCCAGGGCATGCCCTTCGCCTCGGACGCTCTGGCGGCGGCGGTGGCGCGACAGACCGGGAGCCGTGTCATCATTCCCCCCAATCCCGGCACCGTCGGCGCCCTGGGGATCGCGCTGCTCGCCTTGCGGGAGCTCGCGCCGGGGCACGACGCGGGCCTGGATCCGGCGCGATTCCTCGACGCCCGAATCGAGAAGAAGGAGTCGTTCGTCTGCAAAGCCAACGTCGGCTGCGGCGGCGCCGGCAACAAGTGCCGGATCGACAGCATCACGACGCTGACGGCGGGGCAGCGCCAGCGGTTTCAGTGGGGGGGGGCCTGCGCGCTCTACGACAAGGGCACCCGCAAGCGGAAGTTGCCCGATCGCTCGCCCGATCCGTTCCGCGAACGCGAGGCGTTCGTGGCTGCGCTGAAGGAGACGCTCGGGGCACGCCGCGGTCGGCCCACCGTCGCGCTTTCGGACGAGTTCATGCTCAAGGGGATGTTCCCCTTCTTCGCGACCTATCTCCATGAACTGGGCTTCGACCTGGCGTTTGGCGGACCTGCGGACCAAGGCACGCTGCGCCGCGGCATCCAGTCGGCCAACGTCCCCTTTTGCGCGCCGATGCAACTGTTCCATGGCGTTGCCGGCGAGCTGGCGGCACTGGGCTGCGACTCTGTGTTCGTGCCGATGATCCGCAGCCTCGAGCGTTCGGGGAACGAACGCGATGCGGTGACCTGTCCGATCGTCCAGGCGAGCCCGCACATTCTGCGTTGGGACCTGGGTTTGGGAAAGGGGCGACGCGAGGAGGGCCCCGCAGGTTGCGGCATGCGGGACGCGGCGTTGGCGTGCGGCGAGGTGGAGTCCGGCGCGTCTCCGCATCGCCCCCGGCTTCTCGCGCCGGTCATCGATGTCGGCGCGGGGGGGCTGGAGTCGAGGGAGTTGCGGGCGAGTTGCGATCGGTTGGCCGGGGCGTTGGGCGCGGCGGAGGACCGATGGGCGGCGGCGTATCGCGGGGCGGTGGAG
>CAYSPU010000007.1:0-20671 GCA_964432995.1 uncultured Verrucomicrobiota bacterium | reverse complement strand
TGTCGCGGTTTGGGCCTGCGCGCCCTTGAGTTCTGTCGCCAGCGCGGGGTGGTGCCGGTCGTGGTGCTCGGTCGGCCCTATACGATCTACAACACGGTGCTGAACTCGAATGTGCCGGCGCTGCTGCGCGAGCAGGGGGCGCTGCCGATCCCCGTCGACTGCTATCCGCTCGAGGCCGGCACGCCGGTCTTCCCCGACGTCTTCTGGGGCTATGCCCAACGGATGCTCCGCGCGGCCGAACAAGTGCGCCGCAGCCCGGACACGTACAGTGTCTACTACAGCAACTACTCCTGCGGACCGGACAGCTTCAATCTCCATTTCTACGCCTACGTGATGGAAGGCAAGCCGTTCGCGGTGCTCGAAACCGACGGCCACGCCGGCGACGCCGGGACCAAGACGCGCATTGAGGCGTTCCTCTATTGCGTGGCCCAGGACGCGAAACGGCGGGACGGGGACCGACCCCGCAACGACTTCTCGCGGATCCGGGTGGGCGACGCCGCGTTGGCCACCATCCGATCGGAGGAGACGGTGTTGATCCCGTTGCTGGGGCCGGGACCGGAGACGTTCGCCGCCTGCCTCCGGGGTCTGGGAATCCGCGCCGAATGCCTGCCGCCCGTAGACGCGGACTCGCTGCGCATGGGCCGCCGCCACACCTCCGGCAAGGAGTGTCTGCCGATGTGCATGACCCTGGGCTCCCTGTTGCGGCGGATCGAATCGGATCCCGACCCGCAGCGGCGCTTCGTGCTGGGCATGCCCAACTCGCGGGGGCCGTGCCGATTCGGCATTTACAATCTGCTCAACCGCATCGTGCTGGAACGCCGCCAACTGGCCGGTCGCGTGCGCATCTGGTCGCCCGGTGACGAAGACTACTTCGCGGGTCTGCCCCCGGGTTTTTCCATCCTCAGCTATGCCGGTTTCCTGGCCTCGGACTACTTGCTGGCGGCGCTGTTGGAGACCCGCGCGGGGGAACGACACGCCGGCGAAAGCGATGCGCTGCACCAGACCTTGTTTCGGCGGATGGTCGAACGCATCGAGGTCGAGGCGCGCCAGGGGCTCTCGCTGGGGCGCTCACTCTGGGAAGTGGCGGGAGGCCGTCTGTTCGGGTTGCCGGATTTGCTGCGCGAGGCGGCGGATCGCTTCTCGCGGATCGAACGACGGAAGGACTTGCCGACAGCGCTGCTGGTGGGCGAGATCTACGTTCGCTGCAATGGGTTCGCGAACGACGACCTGATCCGCAAGCTCGAGCAGCGCCAACTGCGCGTGCGGCTGGCGCCGTTCACCGAGTGGATCGATTACGTCGAGGCGATTGCCCATTACCAGGGGCGGCGGGACAGCCTGTCGCAGAGTTTCCGTCGGTTCCTGCAGGGGCGCATCGGGCATCTCTTGCACCTGGCGTTGGCCGGGGCGATGGGCTGGCCGGCGCGCGTGCCGGTCACGGAGATCCTGCACGCCAGCCGCGACTACGTCCCGGCCGACCTGAACGGCGAGGCGGTGCTCACCCTGGGCGGGCCGCTCCACGAATGGCGCCACCGGCAGATTGATGCGGTGGTGAATGCCGGGCCGCACGAGTGCATGCCCAGCAAGATCGCCGAAGCCCAGTTCTTCCACATTGCCGAACAAACCGGCCTGCCCTCCCTGACCCTTCCCCTGAACGGCGACCCGATCGACCCGGAAGTGCTGGACAGCTTCGCGTTCGAAGTGCTGGAACGCACTCGCAAACGGCGGAGCACCCAACCCCACGTCGCCCACGCCACCGCCTGACTCAGGGTCAGGCGTTAAGAGATTAAGTCCGCCTCGCAGGCGGCTTCAGCGGGCGGGGGCACGTTGCTCGGGCCCGGTCGCCGTGCGGGGCTCAGTTGCTTGACGCCTGACGCAGGACGAAAGTCGAATCTGTTCGATGCTCGACCGCTGATCGTCTCCCAGGCCAATCCCGGCTCCAGCGTTGACGGTCGGGTGCTCCGAGGCCACGATACGCCGCAGCGCGTGCGGGTGGTCTGGCCGCAAGGCAGATTCTCAACGATGATCATTTGCAAACAGGCGTTCGCCCGGGCCGGACTGGTGGGGAATCCCTCCGACGGTTACCACGGCAAGACCATTTCCTTCATCGTCCGCAATTTCCGCGCGGAGGTGGTGCTCTATGAAACGCCCGAGCTCGAGATTCTGGCGAATACGCGAGATCACTCCTGCTTCCGGAGCATCGGCGCCCTGGTGGAGGATGTGGGGAAGCACGGCTACTACGGGGGCATCCGGCTGCTGAAGGCGACGGTCAAACGCTTCCACGACTACTGTGCCGAAGGTGGGATCAGGTTGGACGACCGCAACTTCACGATCCGCTATTGCACCGACATCCCGAGCCAGGTGGGCATGGCCGGTTCGAGCGCGATCATTGCCGCCTGTCTGCGGGCATTGATGGCTTTCTATGGCGTCGACATCCCGCGCCCCATCCAACCGAACCTCATTCTCTCGGTCGAGACGCGCGAGTTGGGGATTCCGGCCGGGCTCCAGGACCGGGTGATCCAGGTTTACGAGGGCTTGGTGTATATGGACTTCGCCCGCGACCTGATGGACCGGCAGGGGCACGGGCGCTACGAGGAAATGGATCCGCGGCTGTTGCCGCCGTTGTATGTCGCCTATCGCACCGACTTGGCCGAGGGCACCGAGGTGTTTCACAACGACATCCGGGGCCGTTTCCAGCGGGGCGAACCGGCGGTGGTCAACGCCATGAAGTTCTGGGCCGATCTGACCGACCAAGTGCGGGACTCTCTGCAGCGGCGGGAATGGGCGAGGCTGGGGGCGTTGCTCAACGCCAACTTCGACAAGCGCTGCGAGATCTACCGGATCAGCGAAGGCAACCTGCGCATGGTGGAAGCCGCGCGCTCGGTGGGAGCCAGCGCGAAGTTCACCGGCTCGGGCGGCGCCATCGTCGGAACCTACGCCGACGACGCCATGTTCCAGGCCCTGCGCGTCAAGCTCGAAGCCCTTGGGGTTCGCGTGATTCAACCGCAGATACTGCCGGAGACCACGACATGATCCGCAAAGCCGTCATACCCGCCGCCGGTTTCGGCACCCGGTTTCTACCGGCCTCGAAGTCCCAACCGAAGGAGATGTTGCCGATCGTCGACACCCCCACCATTCAGCACGTGGTCGAGGAGGCCGCCGAGGCCGGCGTCACCGATATCTTGATGATCATCGGTAAAGGCAAACGCGCCATCGAAGAGCACTTCGACCGCAACTTCGAACTCGAAGCCGAACTCCAGGAAAAGGGCAAGGAGTCCCTCCTGCGCCAAGTCCGCCACATCTCCGACCTCGCGAACATCCACTTCGTCTGGCAGAAGGAGCTGCGCGGTCTGGGCGACGCCGTCTCCTGCGCGCGGGATCACGTCGGGCACGAGCCCTTCCTGCTGCTCCTTGGCGACACCTTGATTCGGTCCAAGACCTCGCTGGTGCGCCGCCTCATCGACCTCTACGAGCGCTACCAGGAAACCGTGGTCGCGCTCGAAACGGTGGAGCCCTCCAAGGTGGAGTCGTACGGCATCATCGCCGGGCGATCGATCGGCGAGAACCTCTACCTCATCGAGGACCTCATCGAGAAGCCCAAGCCCGCGGAAGCCCCGTCGAATCTCGCCATTGCCGCCCGCTATGCGATGAGCCCGGACATCTTCGACTACATCGCCCGCACGCCCCCCGGCAAGAACCAGGAAATCCAGTTGACCGACGCCATGCGGCTGATGCTGCAGGACCGCGCCATGTATGGCCTTGTTCTCGACGGGCAGCGTTTCGACATCGGGAACAAGCTCGACTTCCTGAAGACGAACGTGGTTTTCGGGTTGAACCATCCCGAGTTGGGCGAGGAATTCCGCCAGTTCCTCCGCGAGACGGTGCAGAAGCTGTAGCTCGTCGGCGTGGACCGGAGACGCGGTGTGGCTACCGCGGCGCGATCCGGTAGTGCAGGAGGAACTCGGTGTGGTCCGCGCCGCCGACGCCGCGTCCCAAGATCCGCAAGGTGTAGGTCCCGGGGCGGAACTGTCCGCGCGCGGCCTCCCGGGGAAGCGGTTCGAGCGCCCACGGCAGCGGATCGTCGTAGTCCAATGGGGAACCGCCCAGATCGACCTCCACTCCGTTGAACCAGAGGTCGCCGTCGAGGTCGGGATCGAGACTCAAGGGCGGCAGCGGAAGGGGGTGTCGACTGCCGGGCTTCACCTGCTTGCAGTCGATCTGGCAGCCCTGGTCATCGACGCCGAGGTTTACCCGCAGTTCCGCTCCCTTGAGTTCGTGCTGCACGGCGAGCACTTCGAGTGATTCGAAGAGCAGTTGCATCGCGCCGGGCGGCGCCGGGGAGTGGATCTGCACCACTTCGTCGTAGGGGCCCAGCGTTCCGGCCGCCAGGTGCCCGGTCCACGTCTCGAAGGTGCGGCCGTCCTCCGGGCCGACGGCGCGTTCGGCGGCGTTGTAGGCGAAGACCATGGTGTAGGCGCGCAGCCGGCCGAAGCCGTTGAGGCCGAAGGGCAGCGTCGTCCGCCAGGTGCCGCTGTTCAGGTAGATGGCCTCCGGGGGCACCGACGCGCCGGCGAGCGGCACGTGCTCCGGCCGGTGCGTGTGCCCGGCAACCAGCACGTTGAAGCGGCGGTCCGGCGCAAACTCCCCCAGGGCCCGGCGCGCCGGCGTGTCTTCTTCGTCGCCGCCGGACTTCGAGAGCCGGCGCACCACCTCCTCGATGAGGTTGGGCGACAGGTTCTTCACCAGCGTGGGGAGCAACGTGAGCAGTGCCTTGGGGACGTGCCTGGAAGCGTGCGCCACAAAGAAACGGTTGGCCACGGCCGTCTCGATGACGTCGCGGAGAACGGGCTTCAGCGTCCGGAACGTCTGCTTCCGCTCGGGCCCCATCTGGATCGCGAGGTAATCCGTGAGCAGGGAGGCGGGCCGCACATCGTCGAACTCAGTCAGCGCCAGATACAGCCGGCGCAACTCGCTGGCCGGAGGCAGTTTTGTTCGCGGGTCTGCTCCGCCGCGCAGCGCCTGGGCGTAGTGCGCGCGAAACGCCATCGCCAACCGCATCGCGACATCGACGGTAATGTAGTCCCCGAACGCCGGCGCAAGGTAGTCCTGCCAGTCCTCGCTCAGGACGGTTGTGGTCGCGGTGGATGCCGCGAAGTTGGGCGGATCGTACTCGTGGCCGTGGCGGACGCGCACGCCGTAGTCGGCGGGGGCGGGCCCGACGAAGTCCAGGCAGACCGGAAAGGGGTCGGTCGCGCCGTTCATGCCCAGCAGGCGGCGCACCTGTTGTCGGACGCTCGGCCAGGCGTTTACGAGCCGGTCGTGATTGCCGGGGAGATAATGGAGGGTGACTCGCGGCCGACCGCGGCGCCGGCGGCCGAACTCGCGAATCGCCTTCCACACCTCCCGGTGGTCCGCGTCTTCGGTCAACTGCCTCAGGATCTCGACCACCTTCCGCCGCAACGGATTCTCCGCCACATCCGCACCGACGGGATCCGTCGGACGCACGCCGCAGTCGGGGCCGAAGAACCAATGGGGCGCCCGGTGCAGCTCGAAGATGTCGCCCGCCAGGACCAGGTGGATCTCGGCGGACTTCCTGCGGCGGGCGGCTTCCCGAATGCGCGCGACGAGCTGGTCGAAGGCGCTGGCTTTGACGTTTCGGCGCACGCCGATCTGCCGGACGGTGCCGCCGTCGCGGTACCGAATGCAGTCGAACGTGGTTTCCTGCAGGTGCAGATCGCTGACGATGGCGAGCATACGATGACCCTCAGAACACTGAACCATACGCCGCCGGGAACCGGTGGAAAGCGCAAAGGAACGCGCCGGAGCACCGCGGTCGCATCTGGATGCTGCCCCCGGACTGCGGCTCTTCTGAGCCAGCCGGATCGCGATCGCACACTGGACTGGCCCTGCGGGTCAGAAGGCCCGCGCCCCGAAGGGCTCAGCGCCTGAATCGGGGGCACAGGCCAGACGTGGCGGCGCACGGCCTCGTCTGGAGTTGCAGGAGAACCGTGGCGATGACGATCACGATTACGGATGGAGTGATTCCCCCGTCTGCCTGAGAGCGGTTCACGGAGAGCAATGACAGCCAACGGTTTGATGCGCCTTGGGTCCGTGAACTGCGTTGCGCCGGATTTCCAGCCGGCATGACGCCGACAGGAATGTCGGCACTACGGATCATGAAAGCGCAAGCGCCTTCCCTTCCGGGCGGCGACCCGGTTCGGCACCCTCGTGGTCCAGCCGCCGCGGGCGCGCGGCACCCGGTCGAACCGTGGCACGAACGGCTTGATATCGAGCAAGGGAGTGCCGTCGAGAATGTCCACGTCCAGGAGGTGCAGGATGCATCCTTGGATTCGAGACAGTCGCACCAAACTGAAGCCGATGGGGTTGGGGCGCTGCGGATGGCGGGTGGCGAAGACTCCGCAGGGCCGGTCGCCCAGGAACGGGCGGACGGTCAACTGCGGTGGTCCGGCTCGGTGCAGGTGATAGAGCAAGATCACGTGGGAGAAGCCCTCGAGATCGCGGAGACCCTCGCGGTATGCCGGGAACAGCTCCACCCGGCCGGGACATCCGCTCGCAAACACCGGCTGGATCGGGGTGCGTTCCGCCGACCGGTGGCGGGAGCGAATGATCCCAATCGGCTGAAACACTACGGGTGCGCGCGCACCCTGCGGGGAGGGGAGAGTCATGGAGGATCAGAATGCAGGGCGTTGAGGATCTTGGCCACCTCCGCCTCGGCGGCGGCACTGCGGAGACACCCGCCCTCCAACCACGCCTGCCGCAGAGCGGGGTCGTCTTGGATCGAAGCGACCGCCTGAATCCCCGCCTCGGACAGGCGTTGCCGGAGGAGACTCTCGGTGGCGGCATCGGGGACCTGGTTGAGCACATAGAGGGCGGTGCGCGTGCGCGCCTCCCGGTAGGCGCGTCGAATCAACTCCACCTGTTCCGGTGAGGACAGGTGTTGCGTGGCCGGCAAGGCGCCGGCGCGCATCTGTCTCAGGAGGGTCTTCATGGTGACCGCCGCGCGGACGCCGGCATGGGTGGGATTCAGGACCACGATGACCCAGTCCAGACTCGTAATCACGCCGCGCGAGGCGTCCTCGATGCCGGCCTTGAAGTCCACCAGGGTGACCGTTGCCTGCTCCTCCGCCTCGTAGGAGAAATCGCGCGCGATCTTGGTCATTGGTCCGTCGCATCCGGCGCCCGGCCCAAGCGGCCCGATCTTGCCGGCCAGGAACACGCGAATGCCTTCCGGTGTTTGGCCGACGTACCGGGCAGGCAGTTGGCCGGGGGCCAATCGTGACCCGGCGATCGGCAGCGGGTCATCGACCGGACACGTCACCGGGCCGCCACTGAACACCGTGCCGCCAAACCACTCCAGCAACGGTTCAGGGGTCTTGTCCGCACCCAGGGCCTGGGGCAATCCTTCGTTGGTCGAATCGGCGTCGACCACGCATACGGCATAGCCGGCTTGGGCGAGCACCTTGGCCAGGAGAACGGTGCAAGTGCTCTTCCCGCTGCCGCCGCGTCCGAAGAGGCCGATGCGCCGACCCGCCAGAGTTCTGTTCTTGTTTGGCATATGGATATGCCCGGTCCCAGCGGCCGATACGAGACGCCGCGGCCAGGGTACCGAGCACGGTTGGCGATCGTTTGTGCACGGATCATGCCAGACGGCTGACGAATCCCGAGGGGCGGCAAATGGCGGTCAAACGACTCGCGCTGTGGAGGGGGCGATCGGATCCGAGGTGTTGATGCGAGCAGGCTGCAAGCCCGCGCCCGACCGAGCATTGCAGAATGCGAGGGCGAAGACGAGGCGGCGCCACAGTCGATCTCCTGAACGAGGAGGGTCATCGAAGTGATGGATGACGTTCCGGGACAGCACGGCGTCGAAGGAGGCGGCCGGCCCGGGAATCACCGGCATTTCACTTCTCGCCGCCGCTGGCGAGCGGATAGGGCCACGCGACGAGACCACCGTCGAGGAACTTGACGTTGGTGAAGCCTTCGCCTTCCAGGATTCGCTGCGCCTCGTAACCGCGTTGGCTGACTTTGCAGAAGCAGACGATCTCCCGGTCGCGGGGCAGCTCGTCACGGCGCCGGCGCAATTGGCCCAGCGGTATCCACACCACACGCCGGTCGCGCAGTTGCAGTTGGTCGCGCTCCCCTTGAATGCGGACATCCAGCAACACGACCGGGTCGTCGGTGTCGAGCTTGGCCTTCAGTTGCTGCGGCGTGAGGGCCTTGGCCAGGCCTTCGAGTTTGTTGCGCACGACGTTGGCGGCATGGGCCAGCGGGTCGACCGCCGACGAATACGGCGGCGCGTAGCCCAGGTCCAGATCCGCGAGGTGGTTCACGGTCGCGCCAAAGGTGAGTGCCGTGGCCAGCACATCGATCCGCTTGACGGCGTCGCCGGGGCCGAGGACCTGGGCCCCCAGGAGCCGTCCCGTGGTGGCATCGGCCACCAGTTTCACCAGCAGGGTGGCGGCCGTCGGGTAGTAGTGCGCGCGATCGGGTCCGGGCACCAGAGCCGTTACCACCGAATGGCCGAGCTGGCGGGCCTGCTTCTCCGTGAGGCCGGTCCGCGCCAGGTTGTAGTCGAGCACCTTGAATACCGTGGTGCCCACAATGCCGGGAAAGGTTGCCGCGCCGCCCGTGACGTTGTCGCCGATGATGCGGCCGTGTTTGTTCGCGGTGGAACCGAGCGGAACGAACACCTTCTGCCCCGTCAGGAGGTGGGTGCATTCGACGCAGTCACCGCCGGCATAGATGTCGGGATCGCTGGTTTGGAGCCGGTCGTTGACGGCAATCGCGCCGGTCGCGCCGATGGTCAGCCCGGCTTCCTTGGCCAGTTGGACGTTCGGCCGGACGCCGATGGCGATCATGACCATTTGGGCCTCGATCACTCCGCCCGTGGTATGCACGCGCGCCACGTTGCCGTCGCCATCCCCCTCGAGGCAGGTCACTTTCTCCCCGAGCCGGATTTCGAGGCCGTGTCCGCGCAAGCACTTCTCGAGGAACGCCGCGACCTCCCAGTCCAACATGGCGGGCAACAACTGGTCGAGCATCTCGACGAGCGTGACTTGGATTCCGCGGGCCGCGAGCGCTTCGGCGGTCTCAAGCCCGATCAAGCCGCCGCCGATCAGCACCGCCCGTTTCACATTGCCGTGGTCGATGGCCTCGCGGATCGCCAGGGCGTCGTCGGGCAGGTTCAGCCGAAAGACACGGTTGAGGTTCGTGCCTTCCAGGCGTGGTTCGATGGGAATGCCGCCCGTGGCCAGCACCAGCTTGTCATACGGGAGCTCGGCCTTTTCGCCGGTGGCCACATGGACCACGCTGACCGTTTTGCGAGCACGATCGATCTTCTCCGCCAGCGTTTGGTTGCGCACCCGGATGTCCTTCACGTTCTGGAAGAAGGTCCCATCGCGGATCACGCCGACGGGCGTGGACATCAGCTCGTGGAAATCGTGGACCTGGCCCTGGATGTAATAGGGCATGCCGCAACCGGCATAGGAGAGAAGCCGTCCGCGTTCCACGATGGTGATCTCGGCGTGGGGATCGCGGCGCCGGGCCCGCGCCGCCGCTTTCGCGCCGGTTGCCACACCGCCGATGATCAGGATGCGATTCGGGTTCATTTCAGTCGACTTTTGGCAGCTTTTTGAAGGTCATGAACCAGTCGAGAGCGTAGGCGTCCGGATCGGGTTTTTCAACCCGCTGCTTGGCGGTGCCGCAGGAACCGGGCGGGGGGACGATGACATCTTCGCCCGGCTGCCAGTCCGCAGGCGTGGCGCAGCCGTGCTTGTCGGTCGTTTGCAGGGCGATCAAGAGGCGCTTGATTTCCGGGAAATTGCGCCCGTTGGACAGCGGGTAGTAAAGGACGGCGCGGATCTTGGCCTGGGGATCGATGATAAAGACGGCGCGCACGGCCTCGGTGCTGCTGGCACCCGGCTGAACCATGCCGTAGGCCTTGGCCACGTCCATCTTCACATCGGAAATCAGCGGGAAGGTCACTTCGACGTTCGACATGGTCTTGTAGCGGATCTTCTCCTTGATGGTCCGCAGCCAGGCGATGTGAGCGTAGTGGCTGTCGATGGAGAGGCCGACGAGTTCGCAGTTCAGGACCTTGAACTCGGGCATCATCGTGGCGAACGTCATGAACTCCGTGGTGCAGACCGGCGTGAAGTCCGCCGGGTGGCTGAACAGAATGACCCACTTGCCCGCGTAATCATGCGGGAAGTTGATCGGACCTTGGGTGGTATGCGCCGTGAAGGCCGGCGCCGTCTCGCCAATCAGGGGAACGCGAACAACGGAAGTGGTCTCGGAGGTTCTGGTGTCAGTCGTCATGGTTTTATGGTCTTGATGAGTCGGAGCAACTGCTCCGTGTCTCGGTTGGCTTTGGTTTCCGTCTTCCGGTTTGGACATCACAATCTGCGTTTTTCGAACCACACGAAGAGCGCGACCGCGCCCGCCAGGCACGGGCTGCATCCGCCATCATTCGCCATCATTCGTTTGCCATCGGATGATAGCTGTTCTCTCCTTCTGTCATGTGACGGACTTCAAGAAGCGCTGCTGTTCGGCGTGGACCGGACCCGCCATCGCCTTGGACCGCACACCGTCTCAGTGATACCTTCACGGTCAACCGCCGAGTCTTGAGGCCGATGGGTGGCTCGCGTTCTCTATGACGTAAGGGCTGGGTCGATCGGGTGATGCGCCGGGTGGTTACAGTACGGCCTCGAGAGCAGACACCAGAGTCGACGCGGATTGCACACCAACAAACTGACGGGCTACTTGGCCGTTCTTGAACAGCAGAAGGGTGGGGATGCCCGTGATCTGGAACCGCCCCGCGAGATCGGGGGCATGGTCCACATTGACCTTGGCGATCCTGGCCCGGGAACCCATTCGCTCTGCCACCTGATCCAGGACCGGTGCCTGCATGCGGCAGGGGCCACACCAGGGCGCCCAGAAATCAACGAGGGTGACGCCGTGTTGAATGGCGGCATCGAAGTCGCCAGTGCCGAGTTCAACAACCCGATGCGCGGTGGGTTCCGAGGTGTTCGTCATATTCATCTGGCCCGGTCATTGGCAGGTATCATGCCAGGGCTGAGCGGGCCGGGCTTTCCCTCTGCGGGAGGGCCGGCCAGAATCGAGCTCCGCCCCGGATGGCGGGCTCGCGGATGAGGGGTGGACGCGAAAAAGCTGCGGGAAGTGGCGGTGGTCTTCTCGCGGGATCACTGCTTCTGCAACGCTGCATGCAACGCTGCGTGCAACGGAATGGGATCGAACGTGGCGGCGCGTGAGCCGCCGAAGAAGACAAATCCGGACCTTTCGCTGTCGGCGTGCTCGAAGGAACGCCCGGGGCTGCGGATCCAACTATGGCTGCGCGGGAGCGGGAGGGAGGCTTTCGGCCTTGCGCGCCTCGGCCGCGAGCCTGCGGCCTTCGAGGAGGTAGTAGGCCAAGTAGGCAATGCCCACGAGGAGAGGGATGAAACCCAACTTGGTGACTTCGACGTCCATGTCCTGCATGGCGATGAGCATGCCGATGCCGACCGCGCTCCAGATCAAGCCCGGGAGGAGACCGTTCCTGGGGCCTCTGGCGTGGTGGCTGCCGTTGAGGAGTTCGGGCGGAAGGGGTGGGATTTCCATGCCTTTCTCGATGGCGGCCAGTCGTTCCCGGTGATGCAGTTCGTAGATGGCCCGCTTCTTCTTGGCGTCGGAGACGATCGCCAGAATGGGGATCAGCAGCGACATCACGATGGCGACGGTGGGGACCAGGAAGACCCCGGTGGCTTCGGCAAGTAGAGGGATCGCAACGGCATTCATGGGATTGGGGCAGGTCGTGTTTCAGTTGTTTCCGACTGTTCTCTTCATTCGATCGAGTTCATCCCTTCCGACTTCAGGCGGGTCCGGTATGTTTCAGGTTTGTGCGATGTGGAGACGGGCTCGCGAGTCATGACACGGCGTCGCGCCAGTCTTCGGGAGAACCTGTCCATGCATCCGGCCCCCTCACCCCGTCCCCCTCCCCCTCGCAGGGAGAGAGGGTGTTCCGCAGCCGAGGCGGGATCCACGGGGCGCATCTTGACACTGCCCCCAATGAGCCTGCTCAGCATTTTGGGGCGCGGGTCTTCTGACCCGCAGAGCCCATCCGGCGTGCGGTCGCGGTCCGGCTGCGGCTCAGAAGAGCCGCGGTCCGGGGGCAGTGTCAAGATACGCCCGGATCCACGCGGCGCCGCAGATCGGGGTTGCGGGCGCGGCGCGGTGGTGGGAGGCTGGCTGGCATATCCCGGGGACGGTGCACGCCCAGGGGCAGGAGCCTTCCGGCGTCGTCGAGCTACTTTGGTGAAACCCGGGGGCGCCTGCCGGAGTTGAAAGGGCTGACGACCCGGTCGCGGGCGGCGACCGGTGTGGTCGCGGTATGCTGGATCGAAAGCGCGATCGATGGACGACGACATCCACCAGCTCCTGGGTGCCCGGCAGTATCGCGAGGCCTTCGAGCTTCTGTTGGCGCGTTACCAAAACAAGGTGTTCCGGCTCGCGTGCGGCCTGCTCCGGAACGAGTCCGCCGCCGAAGATATGACCCAGGACGTCTTTCTGAAGATCTGGCGGGCGCTCCCCCGCTTCCACGCCGAGGCGTCGCTTTCGACCTGGATCTACACCATCGCGCGCAACACCGGCTTCACGGAACTGAAGCGTCGGCGCCCGGTGGTTTCCCTCGACGAGCCCGAACGCGCAGAGGTCCTGGAGAGGGAACCGGCGTTGCACGTGACCGGCGAGACGAAGGGCGCGGAAATGGACGTGGAAACCATGCTGGCCGAGCTTCCCGAGAAGTACCGCCGCGTCGTCACGCTCTTCTACCTGGAACAGAAGTCGTACGAGGAGGTCGCCGCCATGCTTGGGCTTCCAATGGGCACGGTAAAAACCTTCCTTCACCGAGCGAAAAGGGAACTGCTGAAGATCGGGGCCCGCAGCGAGACCCACCTCGCAAGTTGCCTGAGGTGATGCCATGAACTGCCTGGAGTGTGAAGAGCTGATCCTGGAGGCACTGGAAACCTCGCTGTCGGCGGGCCGACGGGCCGAACTCGAGGCGCATGTTGCCATCTGCCCGGGCTGCCGGCACTTCCAGCAGGCCCAACTTCGACTCGACGCCGCTTTGGTGAAGTCGTTGCTGCCGCCGAGCTTGTCTGCCGACTTCAGTGCTCGCGTCCTGCAGCGGGTGGATGAGGAAGTGGGCAGGGTGGCTTTGGCGGACCTCGAAGCGCGGAAGCGGGCGGCGGAAGCGGAGTATGCGGCCGGCATGACGGCGCTCAAGCGAGACCGGTTCGGCTTCCGAATCTTGCGGATGCTCGACCTGGTGGGTTTGGGGGTCGCGGGTTTGCTGGTGGGCCTGCTGCTTGGTTTGCTCGTCTCGTGGCTGCCGTCGTTCCCGTTGCCACACCTGCCAGCCACGTGGCAAGGATCGATGGTCTACGCCTCCTGGGCCGTGGCGATCCTGGCCGTTGGCGCGGGACTGACCCTGGGAAGCCGACGCGATCTGCTGGCGCGGTTGCGAGTCTGAAGTATCCGGAAGTTGACCGTTTCGGGAGTCAGTGGCACCGTCGGTCATCATGAAGACCCCACTCCACCTTCTTTCTGTCGTCGTCTTGGGCGCAGGCTTGCTCTGGACGGCTGGCGCCACGGGCGGTCAGTTCAAGCGGATTACCATCGACGGGGATTTCGCCGACTGGGCAGGCGTAGCGCCCGCGGTCCTCGATGCCGAGGCGGACTCGACCTCGCTCGACTTTCGGGAGGTCTACCTGGCCAATGACGAGGACTACCTATATGTCCGAGTGAAGGTCTTCGGTGCTACCGAGTATGGTGCGTTCCAGCATCATGTGTTCATCGATGCCGATGCCAATCCGGCGACGGGGTACTCCGTGGCGGGGCTCGGTTCGGAGTTCATGGTCGAGAACGGGAGTGGCTGGCAGCAGAAACCCGGTGAATGGGGTGCGGCTGCTGGCTCGGACCTTGGATGGGCGGAAGCACCAAGCGGTTTGACGACGGAGTTCGAGTGTCGCATTTCGAGGAAGGTGCGGGATGGGGACGGCGCGCTGGTATTCACATCGGACAGCATCCTCCTGGCAGTGGAGGCCGAGGACAGCAACTGGTCGACGGTGGATGTCGCGCCGGACAGTGGCGGCACGGCGTATGATTTTGCGGCGACTCCACCGAAAGCGACCGGCACGACGACGTTGGTTGCCCCCGACAGCACGGTCTGGCGCTACAGCGATGACGGGACGGACTGGGGCACGGACTGGCTCGCATTCGACTACGACGACATTGCGTTTGGCTGGAACGAAGGCCCGGGGCTCTTCGGCTTTGGGGTGTCGGCGGGGACTTACCCGACTCTGAGGACGACTTTTGCCTCCGGCCGGAACACGTACTACCTGCGCGTTCCCTTCACGTGGGACTATGACAGCTCGGGGATCGCGTTGCTGGCCAACCTCTACCTCTCGGACGGGGCGGTGCTGTATTTGAACGGGGCGGAGGTGAAGCGCGTGCGGATGCCGGACGGGGCAGTGGCCTACGGCACGGCCGCCACGGGAGGGCCGCCCTCGCCGGGTCAGGCGGAAATCTTCACCGTGTCGGCGAACGCCCTCATGACCGGGGCGAATGTGCTCGAGGTCGAAGTCCACCAGGCAGCCGGCACCCCGGGGGAATTGGCCTTCGGGTTGAAGTTGGAGGCCACCGACAGTCTTCCGCCGGCGATCGAGGATCCCACTCAGCCGGCCGACCGCACCGTGACGGAGGGCGACGCGACGACGTTCAGCGTGGGCACCGTGACGGGTACCACGCCGCTCCTCTATCAATGGTTCAAGGACGATGCGCCGATCGAAGGCGCGACGGAACCGACGCTGACCATCCCCGTCGTGCTGGTGACGGACGCGGGTGGTTACCGGGTGGAGATCACGAATGCAACGGGGGCCAAGGCCGTGAGTCGCACGGCCCAACTGACGACCACGGCGGTGCCGGTCAGTCTGACGGACGAGGGCGAGCCCGCGGATCGGACCATCCTTCAGGGGGAATCCACCACGTTCACCGTGGGAGTGACCGGCTCGCCGGTGATCACTTACCAATGGTTCAAGAATGACGAGCCCATCGAAGGGGCGACAGGGGCGGAGTATACCATTGGCGATGCGGTGTCCGGCGACGCCGGCCTGTATTCGGTGTCGGTGAGCAACCGTTTGGGCGCTGTCACCAGCCGCAAGGCCCATCTGGGGGTGCTTGCGGACACGTATCCGGCCTTGGTGGCTCAGTTGGCGGGGGGCGGTCGGAGGGTGGTGGTGGTGTTTTCGGAGCCCGTCGAGGCCACTTCTGCCAATGCGGCTGGCAACTACACGCTGACCGGTGGGGCGACCGTCCAATCCGCCGCGCTGGATCCGGTCGACGGCCGTGCCGTGACCCTGACGACCAGCGCGCTGGGCTTCGGCACCGTCTACACCCTGGGAGTCAACGGGGTCAAAGACCTCTTCGGCAATGCTGCCAGCACCACGGCGGCGTTCCGGTCCACGATCCTCATCGACGGCAGCCTGGACGACTGGACGGAGATGCAGCCTCTGGCAACGGACTGGCAGGAAACCGCCGAAGGCCTCGAGTTCAACGAGATCTACGTCGCCAACGACGAAACCTACCTGTATGTCCGGTTCAACTTCTACACGAACGTCGGGCAACTGCCGGTGGACGCCTACTTCCACATCTTCTCCGACACGGACAACGACTTGGGCACCGGCTTGGTGACCGCGGGTTTGGGCTCGGAGATGATGATCGAGAACGGGTCCGGGTATCAGCAGAAGGGCGGTCAATTCAACGAAGGCGGGGTGAGCGGACTGGACTTCGCCATCGGGCCCGAGGCGGCCGCGTCCGACTTCGAGTGCCGCATTTCGCGTCAGGCCACCTACGACAACGACGGCCAGTTGGTGTACGACAAGGGGACGATTGCCCTGGCGCTTGAGCTGGTCAGCGGGACATGGGCGAGTCTGGACATCGCACCGTCCACCGGAGGGCTCGTGTATACGTTTGCCGAGTTGCCCGCCATCACGCCGGGGCCGCTCCAGGTGCGGATGCTGGGGAGCAGACTCGAGTTCATCTGGACCGGGCCGGGAGTGCTGGAGGCGAAAGAGAGTCTCAGTGGCGGCAACTGGGGGCCGGTGGCTGACGCCGCCAGTCCGTACTCGGCCGACGCGACGGGGCCGCAGCGATACTACCGGCTCCGGCTCTAGTTCGAACATTGCACGGCCGGGTGTGAAATGTCCGCCTGGCGGACCGCTCCGGCCCGCATCTGCGGGGGCCAGGCGTTGCCAGTTTGTCTTGCCGGAAACGCCGAGGATTCGGGCTCGGCATACGATGCGCGGAACCGACCGCTCATGGTTCTTGCGGACCGCTCGCCGTCCCGGCGGGCAGCAGCGCCGGAGGCCGGACGAGCATTCGAGCCTTCGATTGGCCGTCGTGCTGTCGTGGCTCCTGCGACCCGGGACGTGTCGCGCTCCGTCGGACCGCGGGTCTTCTTGACCCGCAGCTACAGCACTCCAGCGGCGCCCTCGGAGAGGTCGCCCTACCTGACGTGAACCTCGCCCAACCGTGAACCTTGAGCCCCGCAACCTCCCAACCGTGAACCGTGAACCCACCGACGGCTCATCGCTCACCAGCGGAGTCGGTAGAAGCGGGGGGAATCGTTGCCGGCGGAGTCGTCGAGCCAGACCACCGGTCTTGTTTCGATGGTGTTTGTGCCGAGGGGCAGCCAGGCAAGGAGGTTGTTCGAAACCTCGAGGACCTGGGCGGAGCCGAGGGGCGCGTCGACGGTCAGTTGGACGGTGCCCGCTGGGGAGAGCGAAGCCCCGGTGAACTTGGCGGGCGGCAGGACCTTGATGGCGGTGGAGGCCTGCGGTGTCAGTTGGACGTTCCATCCCGTTCCGGAGGGCTCGAGTCGGACACCGCTGAGGAGGTCGACGGCGGCGCGCCGGGTTGCGGTGCCGGCCGGATCCAGTGTGGTGCTCAGCGTGGTCGTCTGGTTCGCAGCGCTGTCATTGAAGAGCGTGAAGTAGACGGTGCCATCGGAGGTGGGACCGAAGCGCTCGACGAGGATGTTGGTGTTGTTGCAGGTGCCAAGGGTGACCGGTTGCCAGCCGGCTTCGGCGACCTGTTTGATGACGGGGAGGTAGCGTTTGAAGAGCGGGCGGTCGCGGTTGTACCAGGTTGGATTTTGCCAGTAGGGGTTCTCCGCGGCGTTATGGCTGAACATCGAGGGGTACATGCCGTAGAAGAGGCTACGCTGGAAGTAGCGTTCGACGAGGTTCGTCCCGAAGCTGGTGTAGTCGGTGTTCATCAGAAGCAGATACGGTTTCTGGCCCGACAGGGTGCGCCACAGGGACATTCGGCTGTGGGACGATGGCGCGTATTGGCCGTCGGAGAGCCAGTCGGTCTCCGTGCCCATGACGTCGAGCCAGGGGCAGAGGAACGTGAACCGATAGGGGACGCCGTTGGCGAAGCAGAGCTTGCCGAGGTTGTGGACGTCGTCGCTGATCCAGCGGGTGAACTCGAAGACGGCCAGTCCTTTCCAGAGGGCGGGCCGGCTGGTGGCGGTGTCGAAGGTGAGGGGAACCGTGCTGTAAGCGAAGTGCTCGCGGCGGAAGTTCAGGTCGGCGGTGACATATCCCTCGAGGGAATCGAGGTATTCGCCGTCGAGATGGCCATTGGCGTTCGTGCCGTAGAGGGATTCGCGGATGTCGTCGTTCCAGTGGACAGTGGCCGCGTTGGGATTGGTGGGGAGGAGGGGGTTCGGGTTGAGGCTCCAGACGGCGCCGTTGGCCCAGGGTTCGTTGCGGAAGAGCAAGGAAGGTTGGCCGGTGACATCGAACATCGCGGCGCTGCGCGAGAGGATCGCCATGCGTTGCCGGGAGCTGGGTGTGCCCGCGGCGTAGGTATCGCGGACCTCGAGGGCAGCGGCGAGGGTGCGCGGGAGTGCCGGGTCCATGGGCATCCACCAGGTCATGGGTTCCGTGTAACGGAAGCTGAGGATGCCGTTGGCGTCGTCGAAGGGGACGTTGTTGTTGCCTTCGTGATAGCGGAATCCGAAGTCTTGCCAGCCGCTGACGGTGCTGACGTCGGTGAAAGGCATCCAGATGCCCTGGTCCTTCGAGCGCAGGTTGAAGTGAGCGGGGAAGAGGGCGGTGTATTTGTCCCAAGCGCTGCGGAAGCCCCAGCGGGGATCGAAGCGAAAGAGGACGAAGCGGAACTCCGCCCCCGAGGGGAACCGGGTGGTTTCGGGCACCAGACCGAGGTCGTAGGCGAGGAGCAACTGCTTAGTGCCGGCGTGGCAAGCGAGGCGGTATTGGGCCGGCTTGGCCATATCGACGGCGAGGGCGATCCCGGACTGGCTATCGCTGACGCAGGCCAGGGGATAGAGGGAATGGCGCCCGTTGGCGCCGCAGTTCACACCGACGGTGTTGCTGAGTTCCTCGGGTGCGGCAACGGTTTTCTGTTCGCGGATATCGTGGCCCCAGCTCCAACCGGTGGCATCGAGGGGAAGAGCAAAAAGGAGCATGATGGCACGGTCGGTGCCGGTGGTATCCGTCACGGTTCCTTCGACGGCCAGGTGATCGGAGTTGGTGGTGATCGTGGTACGAAGGAGCAGGTGCAGATCGGGGCATGCATCTTGGTCAAAGGCGTAGACGTCCGAGTTGGCGGCGACGTCGCGCGCGAGGAATCCGGAGGGGGCGCTGCCGGTCAGGTCGCGGCCGTCCACGGACAGGCGGGTGACGCGTCCGCCGGTGAGGGTGAGTTCGAGGCGATCGCCCGTGGTGTAATTCGTTGGGTGACCCGAGGGCGGGGTGAGGGCTTCGACGGTCATGGCAGCGCCTTGGAAGAGAAACGCGCCGGCGGGCGCGCTGATCTCGGCGACGGAGACATCGTCGAACCAGACTTGGCCGGAGTGATACCGGAAGAGGCAGTAGAGGGTGAGGGATCGGATGGGTTTTTCGGGGAGGATGACGAACTCGCGGCTTTCCCAGTCGTGGGTGCCGACGGTGAAGTTACCGGTCTGGCCCCAGAGCGGGGTGCCATCCTGGTAGACAATATCGACGTAGAGCGAGTAGTTGCTGTCGGCGCTGCCGCTGACATTCTCGGCGCGGCTCCAGCCGCGGACGACAACGGGGAGGCAGTTGGTGCGGTTGAGGGTGAGGGTTTGGCTGGCGCCGTACCAGCCCTGGGTGTCGGAGGCGCTGCACGCGAGCGCCTGCGAGTTGGTGCGGCCCTCGCCGGGGGCGACGCGCAGGCCCTGGGGGCCGGCGGACCAGGAGGTGAGAAGGCTGGTGGTGCCGAGTTCGAAACCGGGGTTGCGGAGGAGGTTCGTGCCGGCATCCGCGGATTGGACGACGCGCATGACCGGTGCAGCGGCAGACGCGACCCCCGCGAAGAGGAGCATGGCGGCGAGCGGCGAGACGAGGCGACAACGCATGGTGCTTTGCCTGATAATCCATCCGCCCGTCTCGGTAAAGGCCGAACGCGCTTGGGCGTCCAATTCTCTCGCCGGTATCTCCAGCAAGCCGAGTCGCCAATATCAAGGACCGACCCCTTCGGACGGTATCTCCAGCAAGCCGAGTTGCCAATATGAAGGACCGACCCCCTTCGGAGACCGTCTGCATATCCCTCTACGACACCCCGGCCCCCCAGGACCGACACGCAGTTTGCGAAGCACTTGCGACACCCGACTAGGTCACCGACCACGATCTCGTGCCTAGCTATCGACCCATGCCAGTGATATCAAGGGGCTAGAGCGATGCAAGAACGGCTGCTTCCGTATGCGATCACATGCTTGGTGTGCGACGCGCGGTCACAGCAACGGGCATGAGCGTGCTTTGGAAATTCACGAGTCAAGTCCCAGAGGAGAGACGCAACAAGTTGCTCGCGATCAGCTCCTTCCGCGAGGTGATCGACCGTCTGGTCACGGGCACTGTTGAAGCCTTCACCGCCGAGAGACGCCGCGATCCGCCGTGTTCGGGGTATGTGCGGGCCTCTTTCAGCATTGGGGTCGGCGAGCAAGCGTTTGACCTGTTCTTCAATTCGCCCGTGGGGTACCGAGCACAGTACTGCATCAGCGTTGAACGCGGAAGGGAACAGAATCGTCTGCTGATTGCCGCGCTTACACCCACGTGTCTCAGGTTCCTGGCAGGGCGCGAGGAGCCTGGCTTTCCAACCGAGAGTGTCCTTGCGTCGCTTCAGGGGACGGATGCCAAAGTTTGGATTCCCGAGACAGAATGGCCGAATGTGGGAGAAGTGCACATCGAGTTCCAGCCATGGATGTTGAAGATGCAGACGGCAAATGAGGGAGGCGCAAGCGACTAGGCACAGAGAGCCAAGGCAGAAATCGGCGTCTTGGCGCCGGTCGGCACGTACATCGAAGTGAAAGGGGCCTGGCTGTCTCCCACCGGGCTCGAATGGCAAGACCCCTCCAAGGCGCGTAGGGCTGAGGAGATAAGGGATTACGGTTACAGCTAGCGCATGCGGGGAGTTCTCCCGGTTGGGTTCTTAGAGCAACGCCAGCAACTCGAAAGGCACAGCGATTGTTGGAGGTCCAGATTCTGGGCTACCCCCACTTCTTCATGTGGGCGGGCAACACCGTTGCCCGCTCAAGAGATGCGAACCAAAGCGGCCA
>CAYSPU010000006.1:0-47808 GCA_964432995.1 uncultured Verrucomicrobiota bacterium | reverse complement strand
GGTCACCAACTTGCCTGCAGATCCCTGAAGCAAGTCGGTGCCGAGAGTTGGCGGCACTCAACCCGAAAGGAGGCCGTTATGGCCATTAACTACGCCCGTCTGTTCCACCGCCGCCAGACCCCGCAGTCGCAGCCCATCCCGGGCTCGACCCAGGTCCCGAACTCCGCCGGCGGCTACGCCTGGCCGGTCGATGACTGGACCCGCCTGGATCGGTTCGTGATCCTCGGTGCCGAGGGCGGAACCTACTACATCGCCGAGCGCGATTTGGTGAAGCAGAACCACGACGCCCTCGTCCGCTGCATCCAGGCCGATGGTGTTCGTGCCGTGAACCGCATCGTCGAGATCAGCGACAGTGGTCGTGCGCCCAAGAACGACCCGGCCATCTTTGCGCTGGCGCTCGTCGCGGCTCACGGGGACGCCGAAGCCAAGGCCAAGGCGTTCGCCGATCTGCCGAAGGTCTGCCGCATCGGAACCCACCTGTTCCACTTCGCCGAGTATGTGAATGCTCTGCGCGGCTGGGGACGCGGTCTCCGCAACGCGGTGGGTCGCTGGTATGTCGAGCGCGAGCCCGACAACCTGGCTCTCCAGGTGGTGAAGTACCAGCAGCGCGACCGTTGGTCGCACGGCGACCTGCTCCGCCTGGCGCACCCAAAGGCCCCGAGCCGCGATCACGAAGCCATCTTCCGCTGGATCCTGTCCGGCGAGGATGGTCTCGGCGAACGCACGGTGACCCGCCGGGTCAAGGGCGAGCCGCGTGTGGCCAACTACGCGGCCGTCGGCGAACTGCCGCCGCTCCTCAGCGCCTTCGAGCAGGCCAAGAAGGCGTCCACGAAGCAGGAGGTTGTCGGGCTTATTGCCGAGCACGATCTCCCGCGCGAAGCGATCCCGACCCAGTGGCTCGACGAACCGCTGGTGTTGGAAGCGTTGCTCCAGCGGATGCCGCTCACGGCCATGATCCGCAACCTGGGCAAGATGACCAGCCTTGGGCTGGTCAAGTCGTTCAGCGACGCGGCGAAGCTCATCGTCAGCAAGTTGAGCGATGCCCAAGCGCTGCGACGCGCCCGCATCCACCCGTTGGCGGTCCTGATCGCCGAGAAGGTGTATGCACAGGGACACGGTGAGAAGGGAACTCTCACTTGGAAGCCGGTTTCGAAGATTGTCGATGCCCTGGACGCGGCGTTCTACGCCACGTTCAAGAACGTCGAGCCGTGTGGCAAGCCGGTGCTCCTGGCACTGGACGTCAGCGGTTCGATGGACGCATCCAAGATCGCCGGTTCGTGCCTCACGGCACGCGAAGCCAGCGCCGCCATGGCGCTGGTCACCGCCGCGACGGAGCCCGAGTGCGAGATCATCGCATTCTCGGCGCCGGCCGGGGGCGGTTACGGTGGCATGCACGGTGGCGGAGAATCTGGGATTACCCGGGTGACGCTGTCGCCCCGCATGCGCCTCGACGACGTCATCAAGCGGGTCCGGGCCATCCCGATGGGGGGAACGGACTGCGCGTTGCCGATGATCTGGGCCCGTCGTCAGAAGCTGAAGGTGTCGGGGTTCATCACCTACACCGACAGTGAGACGTGGGCGGGTTCGATTCACCCGGCGCAGGCCCTGCGCCTGTACCGGGACGAGTTCGTGTCGGACGCAAAGGCGGTGGTGGTCGGGATGACCTCCAACGGCTTCACGCTGGCCGACCCGAACGACCGCGGGATGCTGGACGTGGTGGGCTTTGACACCACGGTGCCGGCGGTGATCGCGGACTTTGTCCGGTCCTAGCGGACTGCGACCATGCGGACGGTTCAAGGCCGCCACGGAGGTGGCGAATTCAAGACGGGCGGTCGAGGTTTCGGCCGCCCGTTCCCCTTTTCCCTTTGGATCGGTCAGCAGCCCGCTGGTTGTCACCGGCGCGGTTCTGCGGGTCGGCCGATCCACGCTGCGGCTCAAAACCGCTTCGGTCCTGAACCGAACCTGGTAATGATAGTGGGTTCGACTCCCACAACGTCCCGCCCGAGGGACCCGCGCTTCGGCGCAACCCGACGGCAGCCCCGCGACCCCGCCCCACAGGCGGGATCCCGCTGCCCGACGGTGGTTCCTCGGACCGGGCAAGTTTCAAGAAAGGAGACCACCATGAACATCGAGATCACCATCGTCCTGCTGATCGTGGCCGCTGTGGCGGCGATGATCCTGCGCCACAACTTCCGCCACGTTTTCATCGTGCCGGAGGGCTACGCCGGTCTGCTTTACCGGCACGGCAAGTTCGTGGCCCAACTCGGCGTCGGCCGCAACATCCGCTGGGGTCGCGGGTTCACCCTGGCGCACCAGGACCTCCGCAAGGCGATCCTGGCGGTCACGGGCCAGGAAGTGCTCACCGCTGACAACGTGAGCCTCAAGGCCAGCCTGTCGGTGAGCTACCAGGTTGTGGACCCGGTCAAGGCCCTGCATGAAGCCCAGAACTGGGCGGCAGACCTGCACAACCAGGTCCAACTGGCCCTGCGCGCGGTCGTCGGGGAACTGGCGGTCGAAACGCTGGTGACCCAGCGGCCGAGCGTGGCCGCCAAGCTCCTGGCTCTGGTTCAGCCGGAAGCCATCAAGTTCGGTGTTCAGGTTCACGCGGTGGAGCTGAAGGACATGATGTATCCGGCCGAACTCAAGCGTGCCTTCGCGGAGTCGCTGAAGGCGCGGCAGGAGGGTCAGGCGGCCCTGGAACGGGCGCGGGGCGAGAGCGCTGCGCTACGTAACCTGGCAAATGCCGCCCGGGTGCTGGAAGGCAACCCGGAGCTGCTCAACCTGCGCCTGTTGCAGTCGATCACCGCGGCCCAGTCGGCCGGGAACACGCTCGTTCTGGGTATGCCGGCCGGCTTCGTGCCGATGAAGAACGGCAAAGGCCCGGCTCGCGCCGAATCGCCGGGCGAAGCCTGAACAATCAAGAGCGGACGGGGTCGATGCTCCGTCCGCCCTCCTCCCGATATCCCGTTGGCCGATCAGCTCAGGCGGCGGTCTGCAGAACCGCAGAGGCGGGTGCAACTCCCGCACGGGATTCCAGGGCGTAGCCTAGAAGTGAGGCGCCTGTTTCGGGAAGTGCTTGCGCACGGCCACCTCGCGGGAGCGTTACCCGCCGCTCTGACCACTTTGCGACGCGAAATCCCGGTGTCGGCGAGGACCCCTCACAGGCCTGGCCGCGGCGGTTCAACTCCGCCTTCGCGTCGCGCTCGGGCTGCAAGCATTGTAGCGATGCAGCCCCGAAAGCTTTCGGGGCAGACCACGGGGCAGCACCGTGGCAGCCCACCATTTCGCCGACGTGGCTCAGCCCCGAACGCTTCGGGGCAGTTTCGTAAACTGCCGGGCTCCGCGCCCCACGAGAGTGCGAGTCTCTCCGTCGGCCCCAGCATGCTCCCGTAGCTCAATGTATAGAGCGCCGCGCTTCGAACGCGGAGGTTGCAGGCGAGAGTCCTGCCGGGAGTGCCACTTTCGCGGGCATGTGGTTAAACCCGAACAGCAGAGGGTCCAGACTCAGAATCTGGCAGCCTTGGGGGTGCAAGTCCCTTCATGCCCACCATTTCCCGGCGACTGGCTTCAGCGGGAACAGCAGACCCCGGCGACTTAAAATCGCCGAGCCTTCCGGGTGCAAGTCCCGGGTCGCCGACCGGCGTGTGGTTCACCGGGAATAGCAGACCGGTTCGGCTCAAACCCGAACAGCCTTGGGAGTGCAAGTCTCCCCACGCCGACCAATTTGGAATGTCCACCGGTCAAGCGCGCCGGGCCTGTTTGCTAAACAGCGCGTGCCTTCGGGCAAGTGGTGCAAGTCCACGGCATTCCGCCAGTCTTCGGTCCGAGCTTCGGCTCGGTGAAGCCATGCGCGTGTCGTTCAAGGCTGAGCAATCGGGCAAGACCGCGTTGCCAGGGGCTCTTCCCGCGAAAACACTTGAAGTAGTTTGTCCCGACCTGTTCCGTCAGGAGGGCGGGTCCGCGCCAGGGCGCCACGGGTGTAACAAATACCCGGGCGGTTCATCTAAATGGTTGAAGAAAGAGACGCAATGGATCGAGAAGCGCAATTCAAGACCGTCCTGGAGGCGAACCAGGACCGTATCTACCGCATCTGCTGTTGCTACATCCGCGATGAGCATGAACGGTTAGACGTGTTTCAGGATGTTGTGCTGCACATCTGGAAGAGCCTGGACACATTTGCGAACCGGTCTGCCATCAGCACCTGGATCTACCGGGTGGCGGTGAACGTCTGCCTGGGGCACTTGCGCCTCGCCCAGCGAAGGACCCGCCTGTTCACGCCGGACGTTGCCGGTGGTGCGGTCACGGCGCGTGCCGAACTGCCCGCGAATGACAATCCCCAGCGGATGGAGAATGATCTGCGCCATCTTTACGAGTGCATCCAGCGACTCCCTGACTTGGACAAGACCTTGGTGTCGCTATTCCTCGAGGACGCGAGTTCCCATGAGATCGCGGAGGTCCTCGGGATTTCAGAGATCAACGTGCGGGTGAGGCTGCACCGCATCAAGAAGAGTCTGAAGCAGCTTTGGGAGAAAACTGACCATGAATTTGAATGACCTGAAGAACCGGTGCCAAGCGGTCAAAGCGCCGGCCGTTCCGAGTGCGGCGACGCGGGGTTCCGCCCAACGGCTGAATGGCCTGATCGAAAGGCTCAAGGTGCAGGAGGCGAAGGAAGCCCAGCAGCTCAGGAAGGCGCGCCCGCTCTGGCTGGTCGCGGCGGCGGCTTTCCTCCTGCTGTTCGTGGCCATGCTTTGCCTTTCCTCCGCCACCGTCCGTCCGGCGCGGCTGTGGTTCGGAGGCGTTTTGGCGGCGGTGTATCTGGTAAACGCTGCTTTACTGGGCAGGAAACTGCAGCAACTCGCCCGCATTGACTACGCGGAGTCGCTGCGCTCTTTCCTGGACAAAGCCGAACAGCGCGTTCGATTCATGACGCCGCATGCTGGCTGGTTGGCCGGCTCGGGGCTGGTTGTTTTGGGAGTGGTTAGCGGGGTGTATTTCGATGACGCACTCCTCCGCCGTCATGTGCAGCCCGACCACCAGGCACTCGGAATTGCGCTCTACTGCCTTGGGTATTTGCTGGTGTGCGCGGCAGGTTTCACGTTCACCTACCGGAACTGGAGGCGCGACAAGGCCCCGTTGCTGGCCGACATCCAGAAGCTGAAAGCGGAATTGGCCGCAGATGAAGCGGCTGCCTCCAGCGAGCCGGACACCCAAGGCCAGGCAATCTGAGACGCCCCCACCGCCCAATCCAGAGACCAAGACCGGATATGAAGACACTGACACCCGATGACATGCTTCGTAGACTCCATGGATTCAAAGGCGCAGCCCTGGCGTTGCTGATGACGATGACGATGACGATGACGTGGGCGAGGGAGATGGATTCGGCCACGGCCGAAAACTGTCAGCGGATGCTGGATGCGCGGGCCAAATCATTGAATGGCGCAGGCATGATCATGGCCGTCCGAATCCCGGGCCGCGACGTGTGGGTGGGCGCCACGGGCTATGCGCAGCGCGGTGGCGACGTTTTGACGGACGCGAAGGGGCAACCCCTGTTGGACCAGTACGGCTTGCCCAGGCGCCAAGGGGCCAGGCTCATGCGGCCGGATGACCTCATGTATGTGGACAGTTGCAGCAAGACGCACCTCGCAGCGTTGGTCATGCGCCTCGTGGCAGAGCGGGTTCTGAACCTCGACGACACCCTGGCCCTGTGGCTGCCGCAGTGTCAGATTCCAAACGCCGACCGGATTACCCTGCGCCAGATGCTGAATCACACGAGCGGTATTTACATGCTCAATACCCCTGAAATCAGGACATACCTGCGGGGCAAACCCAACGGGCCTTACCCGCCACTGGAGATGGTGGGGCTGGTGGCCGGACGAACTCCCTTCTTTGAACCGGGCGCGACCAATCGCTGGGAGTACTCCGTTTCGAACTACCTGCTGCTGGGACTGGTCATCGAGAAGGCTTGTGGACAGAGCCTCGCCAGGGTGACGCGGGATCGCCTCTTCCGTCCGCTGTCACTCAACCACAGTTATTCCGCCGGGCTGGAACCGATGCCCACGCTCCAGGCGATCCCCTACCACGAGGACGGGGCACCAGCGTCCTTCTACAGTGACTATTCCTGGACTTTCGGGGCCGGACACATAGTGACGAGCCTTGCCGACCTGGTTCGGTTTCTGGAACACCTCGCCCAGGGGAAGTACGTGAGCGAAGCTATGGTGCAACAGATGATCACCCCGTGTTCCGAGACGGGATATGCCTTGGGACTGTTCAGGTTCACGATTCACTCCGGACCGCTCAAGGGGACCTTGCTGCACAACACGGGAGGCGGTTTCGGAACGCACTCCGTCATGTACCATCACCTGGAAAGCGGCGTTACGGTGGCCGCAGCCACGAACATCCGGCTGTTGAAAGCCAAAGGACCAGATAATCCATTGGCCGCGTCGTCCGAAGCGCTGGCCCTGGCCGTAACGGAGACAGGGGATGCGCGCTGAGCGTCAGGTTGCTGGTGAAAGTCCGGCTGGGGACACCATTTCGCGGGTGTGCTTCAACCGCAGAATGCGGCCGTGCCAAGGCCGAGCCGATCCCGATTCCGCATCGGGATTCACCCGCTCCAGTCTCTGGGGGCGTAGCTCATCAGCAGAGCGCTCGTTTGACATGCGAGAGGCAAAGAGGGCAGCACTCTTCGCCCCCACCATTTCCCGAGGGCACAGCTCAGCCAGCCAGAGCGGATGCGTCACATGCATCAGGTCGGAAGTGCGAATCTTCCTGCCCTCACCATTTGCCCCGACGGTGTGACGCGGTCGAAACACCCGTATCTCATCTGGCAGACCGCCGGATCCCTCACGCGACGCCACCGGCAGCGACCCATTCTTGACGCCCTCAAAGCACTGTCAGCGATGCATTCGCTCGCGTAGTCCAACCAGCAGAGACACGACGTCGAGAGCGTCGCCAGTGCAGGTGCAACTCCTTCCCGGGTGACCAGCCTCCGCTCTGCGAGCCTTGGCTCGGTGAGCACATTGCCTCGTGGCGTAATAAGCAGCGCGCCGGTCTCTGACACCGGAGGTCCTGGTGCGATTCCAGGCGAGGCAGCCATTTCGACAAAGAACAAGCACCTCACCAGAGAGATATGAGCGACATCCTGAACAAGGCGACCGTGCTGGTGCTGAACCGCAACTGGCAGGCGATCAACGTGCGCACGCCCCAGGAGGCGTTCTGCATGATGGCCACCAACGTGGCCACGGGCCTTGAGATCGCAGGGGAGGATCACATCCGCCCGGTGACCTGGGAGGAGTGGATCACTCTGCCGGTGCGCGAACAGGACCAGAGCGTCCAGAGCGTGCGTGGTCGGGTCCGCGTGCCCACGGTCATCGTGGCCGTGAACTTCGCCCGCGTGCCGAAGAAGCGCCCGAAGCTCTGCGCACGCGCCATTCGTGAGCGCGACGGCAACCGCTGCCAATACACCGGCCAACTCTTGAAGCCGGAGGACGGGAGCCTCGACCACGTGGTCCCGCGATCGCGGGGTGGACGGGATGCCTGGGAGAACCTGGTGTGGGCCTCGAAGCGGATCAACCAGCTCAAGGCCGACCGTCTGCCGCGCGAGGCGGGACTGCGACTGCTCTCCGTCCCCCGCGCGCCGCGGGAGGTTCCGGTCACGGTGTTGATCCGGAACCCACACGACGTACCCGAATGGAGGCTCTTCCTCCGCTGAAGAAACGGGCGGCGGCGTTGATGACCTCACTGCCGCGCCCGCGATGCCTGCGGCTACATCGCTCGCCAACGGCGCCTGCGGCGGGCGTAGGCGGGAGACACAGCGCAGGCTCCGACGCGACGGGGAGACTGCCTCACTCACGCGGTGAACCCCTCCGTCGAACGCGTATGGTCAAAACGCTCAAGCGGCCTCCCGGTGATGGAATCTCAGCACCCCTCCCATGCGCGCGCGGAACTCGCCAGACGACTCGCCGATCCGGTCCTCTGGTGTAATGCCCTGATAAGCTGGGGGCTCCAATCAAGTCAGTCCCTCCGGAGAGCCGGCTTCAATGTCCATGACTGGAGGCGCGCGACTTCCAGGATCCTGGGCGCGCGGAAGTCCGCCGGGTGAATCACCCAGCCGCCGAACAGTTCCGGTGTGTCCTCGGCCACATGGCGCGCTGCCCGCAGTTCGACGTGGCTGCCCAGCACGACGCCTTCCTCGGTCGGGAAACACCCGTTCTTGAGGTACCACTGATGCACCGACGCCAGGGCGACGAGGAAGTCCGACGGTGGCACGGGTTCCGAACCGATGAAGACCCGCGCCGGGACGCGCTGCTGCGTCTGAATGAAACCACGCACATCGGTGAGCGCCGACCGGAAGGCCGGCCAAGACAGCCGCGTTTCGCTCCGGGAAGGAGGCAGGGCCTTGTCCGGCCCCCAAAGTCCACGGCTGATGACGGGGAACCTGGCCTTCCTGCCTTCGAGCCGCTCGCTGGTGATGAGGGTCAGAAGTTCGAACTGGTCGGCGACAGAAAAGGCCTTGCGGCCGATCACCTGGAAGTCAACGCCCCGTGAACCGCCGTTCAGGATTCGCCCGGCCAGTTCATCCACCTCCGTCTCGGTCGCGCCTCTGATCCGCACGAGATCGGGGTACATCGCCGGGAGATCGCTGGCGGTGACAAAGCGCACGCCCCGAACGGAACGGATCTGATCGAGGTACTGACCAAAACGGCGGAAGGCCGCGTCGGTTTCCGCCGGCGTCCGTTGCGGAGGCGCTTTCCACTCCTCGCGGGGCGGGTTCTGTCCGCGCGCGAAATTCACCCCGTCCCAGAACTGCAGGTGGACCCACTCGCACGGGTGGTAGTAGATGCTGATGAGACCCCCGCCCTGTTCCCGGCGCAGCCGATCGGCGATGGCCGTAAAGGCCTGCCGGGCGGGCTCGACGGCGGCCGGATCGTGCAACTCCATGCGCGTGCAGTTGACGCCCATGTCATAAACGTTGATCGCCCCGGCGTACCAGAAGGGCTGATGGTTCAACCCCACATGCGAGCCCTCGTCCACGTAGCAAGGCACCCCCGACGGCGCCACCCCGACCTGCCGCAGCGCGGCGACCGCCTGTGCCGCCCAGGACGAGCCGGGCTGTCCGTAGCACGCGAGCGTCTTGACTCCGAAGATGCGCCGCACGTCATCGGCTCCTTTACTTTCGCGCCGGATAAACTCGGTCAACCCATCCAGGAACCCGCAGTCGGCCAGGTACTCGGAGGGCGTGGGGTGAACGGAATGAAAGTCCGTGTGGTAGGCTATCGCGTGGCGCTTGAGCGCGGCAATCACGTCCCGCCGGCTCCGCCGCTCGAGCGTCCGCGCCTTTTCCCCGACGAGCTTGAAGGTGCCGCGGATGCCGCGCTCTGACAACGTCTCGGCCACGCGTTTGGCCGCGTCGTCGGAGCCGGGGAGAAGGTAGTCCTCGGTGTCGAACCACAGAATGACGTCGATGATGGGCACGGGCTTTGAGTCGGCGGCCAGAACGACCGGGCCGAGCCCTGGGCCCAGGCCGTGGAGTCCGGTGAGGAGCCCAGCCACCAGGGAAATCGGGAATCGCATGGGGACGTTATGCCCCAACCTGGGGCGAGAATCCAGCTTCCCGGGGGGCGACAACCTCGTCCATGTTGGTCGGGACAATCCTGCATAAGGCGACGTCGGGCAGGTGGGTGACGGCGGCGTTCTGGTCTCCGTCCTTTTCCCCCCGCCGCCACCGCTATCGTTGGCAAAGACTCCATCCCAGTCGAGGATGTTGGGTTCCTGAGACGTTTCCTTGAATCCTCCGCCACATGGTCTATTGGCTGATTCTGATCCTCCGCCTCGCCGTCGCGTCTCTAAAAACTCGTCGGAGCTTGCTCTTGTCGGCCAACCACCCCTGACCACGTCACCCCCCCGGCCCAGCGCCGCAGAGGCAAAGAAGACGAGGGCATGCGGACACCAAAACGGACACCAAGCGAGTAGTGAAGGGCGCGCAGTCCTCGAACATTTGCCGAGAGAGCACTTGCCTGTGAGTTACGGGACCATACGCTTGCCCGGTGTTCACGCGCGGCGCAGCCAAAGACGATACTGCTCCATGAGCCCTGGCCGAAACGATCCCTGCCCTTGTGGTAGCGGCAAGAAGTACAAGAAGTGCTGTCTGAACAAGACGCCACCGCAAGCGACCTCGGCAGCACGGGACATGACCGAACCGCGGTTTTTCTCTGCGGCAACGTCGTACTACACCCAGGCCGCGCTGGCCGAGGCGATCAAGCCGGGCGGCATGGTCCAAATCCATCCCTACGTGTTGATCAAGCTGCGCAGCGATCCGCGGTTGCTCGAAGTTGCCGCCCCAAGCGACCGTGCCCACCTGCGGCAACTGTGGCAGCCCTCAACGGTGGCCAGGATGTCCGACGAGGAAATCGAGGGCCAGCTCAACCTGCTGGGGGTGGGGTATGATCGGGCCCAGTTCGTCGAGGCGGCACTTGCTCACACGTCGGCTTGGGCTTTGGCGAAGGCATGGAGCCCGGGCAGCCATTCCCTCAGCCTGGCAGACCAGGAGTATATCGCGCTGGCCGCGTGCGAACTCTGGCGCCGGCTTTGTCCCGAACGTCCGTCGCTGGAGATGCTGGATGACTGGATGTGCGAAGGCTACGCGTTCGTCGACCGGGGGGACCCGGCGGCGGCGCTGAAATCCTGGTGGAGGTTGTGGGAGGCGCTGCGTCCGCTGCTCGCGGCCGAGATGCGCGACCTCCACGAGGCGGGTGAGCGACTCTTCCCTCGCATGTCCCAGTGCCTTTCGAACTGGAGCGTGGATTTTCGCATGGAGGCGGTGAATGCCGCTCGCCGGGATGCCGCCTGCGCTGAACTCGGCATCCGGTTCGTGCAGGAACTGCTCGAGTCGTTGCCCGGCGCGGACGAGGACCTCAATCTCTCCGGGGATTTGGCAATGCTCTACTTCTCTCTGCAGCGGCACGCGGAAGGGGAGTGCTGGTGCCAGCAACTGATCCGCGACCACCCCGATTGTGCCGTTGGATACATTCATCTCTCCGATGAGCTGACTCGCCGCGCATCGAACCATCCGGATCCGGCAGCGTGTTTGCACCATGCGCGGCAGCTTCTGGAACGAGCGCTGGCCTATCCAGTCAAGGATACCGACGACTTCGATGTGCCCGCACGATTGAAGGACGTTCGGGCGGAGCTTAGCAGGCTCGGCGGTCGCACGGCCTGATGCGGGTAGTCGGCGCGCGAAGATGGACGCGGAAAGACCAAACGAGGAGCTCGAGCGACAGGTGGCCCAATACCTGGCGACCGGGGAATCGGATCCTCTCGGGTGCGCCTTTCCTGGCCGCAATGTCCTCGAACGGATTTCCGGATATGATCAGCTCTTCGACGTCACGACGCGGGCCTTGACCAGATTGAGCAACTCGGCAACTGCGTCGATGTTCGCGCGGAGCGCTGGCCAGTCCGGATCGTCCAGGTCGAAGCCCGGATAGCGGTCCGCAAAGTACACCTCGGCCAGGGCCTGAGCTATCGGTGTCGCCGTCACCAAGAGATCGCATTTCCGCGCTGCCAGTTCATCGACGAGGCGGTTGAGGTCGTGGGTCCGCTCCAAGGGCCAGCCCAGACGGATCAGCTCAGCTTTGAGCACCTTCTCGAGAATTTCGGCAAGCTTGCTGCGGCATCCCTGAAAGCTAACCTCCTGACTGGCGGCCAAGCGCACCATCTCCAGATCCGACTCGGCGATCCAGAGCCAGTCCGCCGGAACCCGGGAATCGGTCTTACGAGGCAAGCGGCACTCCTTCCCCGAGCACGGTCTGAAAGAAGTAGTCCCCCATGGCCTGTTTCTCCCGCAGCCGCTCCGGGGTGATGGGCACCAACGTGAAAGCCGGTTTGGGACGGATGTCCCAGATGGCCCGGCGAAGAATCTGGGCGACCTTCAGTTGGTCGCCGCCAGCTTCGGAAACCAGACAGAGATCCACGTCGCTATCGGGACGCGCATCACCACGGGCATGCGAACCGAACAGGTAGACGGCCTTCAGAGGCAGGACTCGATCCATCGCCTCGAGGCATGCCGCCAACGTCTGGCGCTGGTTCTGTAGCGACGGTGGCAGATTCTCCAACAGGAGCTTCATGCCGGCAATGCTAGTCGGACGGGAACAGAGCGACAAGCCTCGAACGACACAACCTCCGAACGCCGCCCCTCCCACCGCCTACACTGCCCAAGGCGCTGCCGAGAGAGCGATTTGAGTTGCCCAGGCCTCGTCAGTCTGGGGTCCGCTTGCGGTTCGCGAGTCGCCCCTTCGGACGGACACCAAAACGTTCCCAGCCACGAGCTTTTGCTCGGAGCAGCGCGGAGAACGAAGGCTGCCGCGCCGAAGCCTCGGAGGTCTGCGGAAGAAGTAGCGAGAACCAAGCGCAGTTGACGATTTGGTGCCGACGCGAAGTCGGTTCCTCCTCCACACGGGCCACTCGTTTTTCGGCGGGTGGCCCGTTGTGTTTGCGGGCCATCGCCCAGAGATGCCGGACCGCAGGGCTTCGTCTGGCGCCTCAAGGTGCCGGCCGAGCCCTCGCGTTTTGGGGGAGCCAGAGAGAAGAGAGGGTTCTCTCGACGTGGAGTGGTCCGGCTGGTATACGCACGGCATCACGGTGACTCTCAGTTGGCATCATCCTGTGGAATCGTCTCTATGAAGAACACCTGCGTCGCCACCCGATCTCCCTGTCGAGCCGCCGTCATGGCCGCTCTCGTCTCGCATCTGGTTCTGCTGGATGCCGCCGCGCAAGTCAGGTCGGAGTCGGACGCGGGCAGCGCCCCGGACAGCTCCGCGGCGGCCACGACCGACTTCATTGAGGTCAAGCTGCCCATGGGTCAGGTCTTCAAGAGCTGGGAAACGGAGTTCCGGCCCCGGAAGACCTATCATGTGGCCCAGAACGCGCCCAACGCTTCCGACGACAACGAGGGTAGCACCCACGCTCCCTTTCGCACGATTTCCAAGGCTGCCGCCGTCCTGCTTGCCGGTGAAGCGGTTGAGGTCCACGAAGGGACCTATCGCGAATGGATCAAACCCCGGAACGGAGGCACCTCGCCCGGGGAGATGATCTGGTATTATGCCGCGAAGGGCGAAACGGTCGTGATCAAAGGTTCGGACGAATGGAACCCGCAGTGGGTCAATACCCGCTACATTGGTAATGGACCATCGAGGACATTCGTCAGCTACGAGGCGACCCTGAAAGGCTCTCAATTCGAAGGGGCCAACCCGTTCTGCCTGCTCAACGGGCGCATTGACGCCGACTGGGGCTACAACAAGGAGTTCGAGCACTGCCGGGGCATGATGTTCCTGGCCGGAGCGAAGTTGCGGCAGGTCTCCAAATACGAGCAGTTGGCCAGCCTGACGCCCCAGGACGTCGGCTTGTTCTGGGTCGAGGAAAACGGCATGACGATCCATCTCCGCCTGCAGGAGGATCGGAATCCCAATGGCCTGACCTTCGAGATCACCACCAGGGAACAGGTTTTCGCCCCGCTCACGCGTTATCTGAACTACATCAGGGTCAGTGGCTTCAGGATGCTGCACGCGGCGAATCCGGTTCCGATTCCCTGGCCCCAACGCGGATTGGTCAGCTCCTTTGGCGGGCATCACTGGATCATCGAGGACTGCGAGATCGGTTATGCCAACACCATCGCCGTCGATCTTGGTGGCGGCTGGTGGTACTACGGCCAAGGTGAGGCCCAAGGCTACCACATCGTCCGGCGAAACTTCATCCACCACTTCGGAGTCTGCGGAGTTGCCGCCTGGCACAACATGAGCAACGAGCAGGTGCTGCTCGAGGACAACCTCTTTCGCGAGTGCTGCACGATGAACGTCCCGGGACACTGCGAGAATGCGGCCATCAAGATCCACCGGGCCGTGGATTCGCTCCTCCGCCGCAATGTGATTGTCACCACGTATTATGGCTCGTCGATCTGGCTCGACGGAGAGATCTACAACACACGAATCACGCAGAACGTATGCCTCAGGAGCTTTGATTGCACTTGGGGGCAGATCTTCCTCGAAATCAACCAGGGACCCAATCTGGTGGACAACAACATCATGTTCGAGACGCACCGCTACAAATGGGATGCCGGCATCGACAGCGCGCATGGCTTTCACGTCCACGACGCCGAAAAGGTCGCCATCCTCCAGAACCTTATCTTCAACGGGGAAGATCACGCCATCGATATCGCCAACGGCAGCGCCGAGAGAACCGGCGGCACCGCGTGGAACCGGCATTTCCGGGTCTACGGCAACATCATCGGCGCCTACCGGGTGGCGATCCATTTCCCCAACGCCACCAGCAAATCCGATCGGAATCTCTTTGCCTCCTACCCCGGTGACCTGGCTTACGGATTCGTCGCTGACGGGAAAACCAACATCAACTACGACGACTGGAGAAAGCTTGGAAACGACACCAGCAGCTCCACCGAGCCGCTGATCATCGCGATCGATCCCGAAAGGCTGACGATGTCCGCAAAAGCCCTGACCCTGAAGAGCACGCCCGTATTCGCGGACCAACCCGAGCTGCTGCCTGAATTCGCCGCCGCAAAAGAGCTCCTCACCCATGATCTGCTGTCGAGACCGCGCCAAGGCGGTTTTTCCGCCGGACCGCTTATCGGCCTCCGCTTTGATGGCAGCGAGGTTTCCATCGATCCAAGACAGAGAAAGCGTTGACGGTCTCGACTCGATTGTTGGGTCTATCGAGAGTCCGCGCCTCAAGGCGCATTTTGACTGCGTGGATGATTCAGATCTTACCCTCGCCAAGGAGATCGTCCGCTCACTCAGGTTTGAGCGGCATGAAGGGTCTCACGAGTGGCAGTAGGCAAGAAGCAGCGCGGCTTGGGCACCACCGCTCGTCTCGGGTCGCCGAGACAACTGCCTGAGCGAAGAACTCCGTCGTGCGCCGGCGATGGCGTGCTTTTGCAGAATGGGCTTCCTTTTTGCCCCCGCGTTCGAAAACATGCGCCCCGCATTTTGAACCGGTAACCACAGGATTGATTATGGGTGTCGACAACGCCGCTGCTCAGCAGGTCACCGCTCCGCCTCTCCGACCGCTCTCCGTCTCGCCGCGTCTGGCCCCCGCTCCGACCGGCGCGCCCCGGTTCGCTGCCCGCGTCCGGAACCTGGCCGCCGCCGAGGTGGTTCTGGGCGATCCCCGGGCGACGCGCGCGCTGGTCGCGCTGATGAACGTTCACGCGGTAACCGGTGGTGCCGCCTGCCACTGGGGCGGGCCCGCGGCCTTCGCCGAGATCAACGCCGCCATTCACGGGCTCCTCTTCGCCACTCTGGGCCGGCCCTGGTTCGAGGCCTACAACTTCGTCAACGACGCCGGCCACGCCGAGAACGGCATCTACGCCCTCCGCGCCAACCTCGGTTTCGATGGTTTGACTCTGGAGGACCTCAAAGGCTTCCGTGGTCTCCAGTGCAAGCTCACGGGGCACGGCGAGTCCCACGTGTATCCCGAAGGCGTTCTCCTCAGCAACGGCCCGCTCAGTTACGCCGTCGGCCAGGCACAGGGGCTGGCGATGGCCGATCGAGTCGCCGGCCGCGACCGTGTCACTCTGCTGGTCGTTTCGGACGGGGCCTCGATGGAAGGTGAAGCCAAGGAAGCTTACGCGGCCATCCCGGGCCTTGCCGCCAAGGGACGCGTGAACCCCTTCGTGCTCGTCCTCTCCGACAACGACACCAAGCTTTCGGGGCGGATCACGAAGGACGCGTTCTCGATGCAGCCGAGCTTCGAGGCCATGGACGACCTTGGCTGGCGCGTCGTGCGCGTTCCCAACGGGCACGATCTCCAGAGTGTGTACCTCGCCATCGAGCAGGCTGTGGCCGATGCCCAGGCCGATCCCACCCGACCCGTCTGCGTCTGGGTGAAGACCATCAAGGGCTACGGAATCAAGGCCACCGTTGAGAGCAGCGCCGGCGGTCACGGCTTCCCCCTGGCCAACGGCGAGAAGATCGTCGACTGGATCACGGAGATCTACGGTGGGGAGCAGGCGCCGGCCGAGCTGATCGCCTGGGCTCGCGCCCTGCGCGCCGACTGGGAGAAGAGGGAGTCGGAGAAGAAGGCCAAGGCCGCCACCGCCGCCCCTGCCGCCGCGCCGGCCGTCAAGAAGGACAAGATCCAGGCCGGCCTCGCCAAAGCCGCCATTCGCGCCGCCACCGAAGGGTACCCGGTCTACTCGATCTCCTCCGATGTCCAGGGTTCGACCGGCATCAGCCCGTTCCAGAAGACGTTTCCCGACCGGTTCGTCGAAGTGGGAATTGCCGAGGCCAACATGATCAGCGTCGGCGCCGGGTTCTCAAAGCTCGGCTTCATCCCCATCGTTGACACGTTCGGCCAGTTTGGGGTGACCAAGGGGAACCTGCCGCTGACCATGGCGGCGCTTTCGCAGGCGCCGGTCATCGCCCTCTTTTCCCATGTGGGATTTCAGGATGCCGCCGATGGCGCCAGCCACCAGGCGACCACCTACTTCGCCGCCGTCTGCGCCATCCCCCACACCGTGGTCGTGGCCCCCAGTTGCGCCGAGGAAGCCGAAGCGCTCATGTACGAGGCGATCCGGCGGCTGGCCGAGGAGCGGCGGGAGGGGCGGGACGGCGAGAGCTGCGTCTTCTTCGTCGGCCGCGAGAACTATCCCGTCACCTGGTCGCCCGGGGCGCAATACCCGTGGGGCAAAGCGCAAGTGTTGCGGGAAGGAACCGACGTGGTCCTGGTCGGCTGCGGCCCGCTGCTGGGCAAGGCGATTCAGGCCGGGAAGGCGCTCGCGGACCAGGGGATTCAGGCGACGGTGGTCAACCATCCGTTTGTGAACCGCATCGACCTCGAGACGCTGGGAGCAGCCGTGTCGCGCTGCCACGGTCGACTCGTGACCATCGAAGACCATCAGGTCGTCGGCGGCATGGGCGCGCAACTCTCCCACGCCCTCAGCGAAGCCGGCGTCGCCCACCGGATCCGGACCCTCGGCATTCGCGGCGAGTTCGGACAATCGGCCTATTTGGCCGAGCACCTCTACGAGAAGCACGGCATGACGGCGGAGCGGATGGTGGAGGCCGCCCGCGCCTTGATCGGCTGAGCCGCGACGAAGCGCCGCGGCGCTGCGACCAGTTTAGTGCCTCCTGGGCCTCAAGGCGTTTGACACCTGGGGAGCAGATGAGTCGCCCTCATTTCCCGCGGCAGTGACGCCGAGGTTGCGAATGAGGCGGGCGAGATAGGTGCGTTGAAGCCCCAGGGCCCGGGCGGCGGCAGCCTGGTTACCACGGGCCTTGTACAGCGCCTCACGGATGAGTTCGCGCCGGAACGCAACGACGGCCGCATGGTAACCCGACGTCGAGTTGGCAGCCGAGTCGCGTTTGGCGATCGCCGCGTCGATCATCTCCTCGGGGAGATCGTCGAGGCGGATTTCGGCTTCCGTGGTGAGCACGACGGCTCGTTCCAAAGCGTTTTCCAGCTCCCGGACGTTCCCCGGCCATGGGTAGAGGGTAAGGATCTCCAGCGCCTCACTCGCCAGCGTCTTTAATGGCTGCTTGGTGATGGAGCAGTATTTGCGGATGAAACACTCCGCCAGCGGCTGAATGTCTTCCCTTCGCTCGCGCAGCGGAGGCACTTCGATGGTGACCACATTCAGCCGGTGAAAAAGGTCCTCGCGGAACTTGCCCTGCTGCACGAGGTCGACCAGCGGCCGGTTGTTGGCGGCGATCAACCTGGTCTCGTTGGGGATGGTCATGTCCCCGCCAACCCGTTCAAATCCGTGTCCCTCGAGCACCCTCAAGACCTTGGCCTCGAGAGGCAAGGGCATCTCCCCGACCTCGTCCAGGAAGAGGGTCCCGCCGGCCGCCATTTCGAATCGGCCCCGGCGCAGCTTGTGGGCCCCAGTGAAAGCGCCCTTTTCGTGCCCGAACAGTTCGCTTTCCAGCAAGGACTCCGGCAGTGCCGTGCAATTGACGGCAACAAAGGCCTGTTTGGCGCGCGGACTCCAGTGGTGAATGGCGCGCGCCAGCACCTCTTTGCCGGTCCCGGTTTCGCCCAACAAGAGCACGGTCGCATCGCTGCCCGCCACGCGTCGCGCCAACTCCAGAGCTTTCTTGATGGCCCGGCTGCTGCCGATGACGCCGGGAAACTCGCCGGCGGCCTGCTCCTGAAGCTCTCCGAGCCGCTGCCTCACGCCAACGTGCTCGAGAGCGCGTTGGATCGTCAGCTCCACCAGGCTGAACTCGAGCGGTTTGAGGAGAAAATCGTACGCCCCGGCTCGGATCGCATCCACCGCGCGCGGGATCGTCCCGAATGCCGTGACAATGACCACCGCAAGGTCAGGATCCCGAGCACGGACTTGCTTCAGCACCTCCATTCCCTCGAGCATGGGAAGCTGGAGATCGAGCAACATGAGATCCGGGTGCAGCCTGTCCGCCAAGGCGACGGCCTGGGCACCATCGGCGGCCGTCCGGACATCGTAGCCGCGGTGCTTCAGGCGGTCGCCCAGAACCTTGAGGATACCCGGGTCATCGTCGACGATGAGGATGCGTTGTGCCACGCCCTAAAACCCCGGTTCGCTGTTTTCCATTTCGCTTTTGCCGGCCTGCGGCACTGTGAACCAAAACGTGCTCCCGGCGCCAGGCCTGCTTTCGATCCCCATCACCCCGCCATGGGCTTCCACGATGCCTTTGGCGATGCTCAGCCCAAGTCCAGCCCCGCGCCGACCAGTTTGGGCCTGCCCGGGAATCTGGTAGAACTTGTCAAAGATGTGTTGTTGCTCGGCTTCGGGGACACCCGGACCGGTGTCCGTGACAGAGAACCGGATGAAGCCCGGGGACGCCACGTCGGCCTTGACCGTAACCGTTCCTCCGGGAGGCGTGAACTTGAGCGCATTATCCCCCAGGTTCAACAGCACCTGGCTGAGGCGGTCCACGTCGGCGCGCACCCTCATCTTGCCATCCTGCGCTTCACACCGCAGCGTGACCTGTTGCTCTAACGCCAGTGGCTGGAGCGCTTTGACCGTCCCTTGCAGCACGTGGCCGACTTCAACACTTCCCAAAACGAGGGTGAGACGGCCGTTCTCGATTCGCGCCACGTCCAGCAGTTCATCGACGAAGGGCATGAGCCGTTGAGTGCTCGCACGGACAAGCTGCGCGTACTCGCGTTGAGCCGGACTGAGTTCCCCCACAATCCCATCCAGCAAGTTATCGGCGGCTCCTTTGATCGAGGTGAGCGGCGTGCGCAATTCATGGGAAACGTTCGACAGGAACTGCGTCTTGAGCTGGTCGAGTTCCTTGAGCCGCACGTTGGCTTCCTCCAATTTGGTCGCACTCATCCCCAGCTCCACCCAGGCCGCTTGAAGACGCCGATGCCGATTCCAGGCGAAGACCGCTGAGATTCCGAGCAACGTCGCCAGCCCGCCTACCAATCCCAGGAACCAGCCCTGACGCCAGACCGGCCAGGCTACCGAGAACAGGATCACGTCCGGTTCGGAGTAGTTCAGGTCGCGGTCCACAGCTCTCACGCCGAACTTGTGGCGGCCCGGCTTGAGCGAGTCCAGGAACACCAGGTTCGGGTTCGACAGTCCAGCCCACGTCCACGGGCCGTCATCCAACTGCCAGTCAAAGCTCAACTCCGCCCTTGGAGTCTGTTGCCACTGGTCCCAGGCTTCCCACGAGAAGGCAACCTTCCCGGCGGAACTCACTTGCGTGGCCGGCGACGTGAGTTTCACATGCGGAGGAGCCGAGTCAAAAGGCCAGTAGCTCAGTCCTCCGACATCGCTCGCGGCCCAAATCCCCTTTTCGCCGTCAACTGCCAGATCGCGAATCCCTGGGCCTGCGCGTCTGAACACATCCGCGATCGACCAGCGGCGGCCGTCATACACAACCAGATCTTTGCAGCACGTGCCGGCCCAAACCCGATTCTGCGCGCCGAAGGCGAGACAGACCGAGCTCCGCCAATGCGCAGGAAAAGGCCACGGCGCAAACTGCCAGGTTGAGCGAGACCATTTGCCCAGGCCGACGTCGGTTGCGAACCAGAGGATGCCCGTGCGGTCTTCGCCGATGCAGCGCACGCCCTCCAGGTGTGGGAACGCAGGGGTGATCCCCGGGTGATCCTCCGGCTGGACAGCGGCTTTGGCGCCAGGCGGCAGCACTTTCAGAGCACCCTCCGATCCGATCCAAAGGAAGCCTTGACGATCCACGTGCAGGCAAGGAGGGCGAAACGAATTTGTCGAGAGTTCCGGCAGGAAGAGCGGTGGCTCTGTCCACGATCCCTCCTCGTACCGCGCAAGTTGGCCAGTACTGGTGCTCACCCAGACACGCCCCAGTTGATCGACCGCCAGCGACGTGAGGTCCATCGCCTCGGTCAACCGCCGGATGGGCATGAGACGCGGTTGCTGCAGAATCGTGGCGGGCTGCAGCGTCCCTTGAAGGCGAATATGTAGGGAGTTTTCCACCCCGGCACGGACAGCTGAACTGGGGACCACGTACACGATGTCAGCCATATTGCCCCTCGTGTAGATGCTGCTGCCGCCGATCTGCTCCCCGTTGCAGTATACCTCATCCTGATCGTGTGCCTGGCCTCCCACGAACAATAGCTCCCAACCCGTGTAGGCGCGTGGCATCTCGAACCGGAGACAGTACCATCCGATCGCATCGGGTTTTCTCAGACCGTAATCCGCTGTCGGCCAGACGGGCGATTCCAAGTGGCTCCATTCCTCGCTGCGGCCAGAAGAGCGAAACCAGGCCTCCTTCTGCCCGACATCGGCAGGGTCAGCGCGATAGGCCACGCCGGAAAACCGAAGTTCGTCCCCGACCGTCAAGCTGCACGGCCGGAAGCGGTTCTCTTCCCAGCGTAAGAGGCCGCACGCCGTGGCCAGCCAGAGCGTGCCGTCCGGTCCCAGCTCGAGGCCCCGAATCTCCTTGGTCAGGAGATTCGAAGCACCCTTACCGTAGATCTCGACCGAACTGTCGGGCCGATAACGACGAAGGTCGGCTCCATGGTGCAAGTAGGTACTCACCCAGGAGTATCCGGTCGCCACCCACATATCACCTTCTGCGGTGCGCGCGACCTGGTGCGCCACGAGTTGGAGATCCTGGAGGCGCAAGGGTGTGGCCCGCGCCCCCAACGCCAGACGATGCAGACCGGCGTCCCGTTCTGCGATCCAGAGGTAATTCCTCGAATCCGGGAAAAGCGTCTGCATGAAATCCCCAGGGAGGGAGTAGTTCGCTCTATTCAGCCGATGCCAACTTTCCCTATCGAAACTGAACACGCCTTGGCTGAAACTCGAGTACCAAACCCGGCCGTACCGATCGGCCGTGACGCACACGACGCACAAACCCTCGCCTGCGGTTAGTGCCCGCGGGGATTTGTCCTGCCACCGCTCGCCGTCAAAAACGTAGAGCCCATCCCAAGTTCCCACCCAAACGTTGTTGCGGTGGTCGACCGCGACGGACGTGGCATAGACGGTGTCGCCCCACTTGCCCTGCTTCCAGGGGCGTTCCTCCACTTTCCAAACGCGCCAGGCTTCTCCGTCGAACCGCGCGACGTCGCCCATTTCAAACGTGACCCATACCTGTCCCCGTGCATCGCAGGTCAAGCTCGTCCCGAAGTCATCCGGCAAGCCCGCCTCGGTACCATAGCTTTTCCAGGAACCGTCTTGGTACCGGTGAATCCGGTGGTCCGCACCGGTCAGCCACACGCCACCGTTGGGGGTGCAGCCCAGACCCGTCCCCCAGAACAGCTTGCCGCGCCCCATGCGGGCCTCTTCGAAATGGTCCCAACGGTTCGTAGCCCACCTGTAGATCCCATTCTCGGACCCGACCCAGACAGTGCCTGCCCTGTCCGCCTCAATGGCGAGCACCACCCTGCCGCCGGGGCCGTTGGTTTCGGAATGATGGATCCACCGGCCGTCAAACTCATACGCACCACCCGTGGATCCGACCCAAATGTTGCCATCCGGGGATTCGGCGATGTCGGCCACTTGGGCGGCATTCAGGCCGTCCTGCGCAGTAAAGGTATAAACATCACCTCGCAGGCACTGGAGTGCCAAGACGATGGCAGCACCGGTGACGGCGGTTTGCCACAGCCCCCCGTATGCGGATTGCTGCCGCGGAGAGCTGCATCCCGCAGCCGGGACCAACTCCCGCTCCTTCCAGTTCTTCGGAGTGCGTGACCCACTCCCGATCATAAAGGGCGCTTCCTGATCTCAACGCAACCACTGCTCGGACTCAAGATATTCCGCGTTTTGCGGCCGCCGCTGCATTCACGGCGGGCAAATCCAGGGCGCCGATTTTGCGGCCGGAGAGCCGCCGTTGGGGGAGGCCATTGCTTCTGCGGGGCGTCCACAGCCTTTGCGCCGGGTGCAGGCGCCAGGCGTGTACCGGCATGCCGCCCCCCCACCCTCGCGCGGCGAGGATCTCGGTTGTCGCGTACAGAACATGCAACACCTCGGCGCGGCGCTACCTTGGACGCAGGCCGACCTTGCTGAACGTCGCTGAGCCTCCCAACGACGACTCGACATAGACCGTGCTGTAGTAAGATTGCTCGTTTCCGAAGTAGCTGTAGGTGTCGGTACTTGGGCTGTGATTCATCTTGCCGGGAGTGCCGTCAGTCGCTTTGTCGGGATAATAAACGTAGAGCACGGCCTGGCCGGGAGTGCTGGAGGTGGCTTCCACCTGCAGCTTCTTCTTGCTCTGGATCCAATACGCGGCGGTGACGGTCACGACATCAGTCGGGAGCACCGTTACCATCTTGCTGACATCATTGTCATAGATACCCACTTCATCAGGGTGAGGCATCACACACACCCTGACCGGAACGGTGTACGGGCCACTGGAAATGGCAGGGGTCCAGTCGAAAGAGAAAGCGCCAGTTGCTTTCGGCGCAACTCGGATGGGAATAGACTCGGGGGCACCGCCATCAACTTCAAGAACGACTTCTGTGTCCTCGAGGTAGTTGCCGAGATTCTCCACGGTGCCGGAAATCGTGACCGGTTGTCCCCCTTGAACCGTCTCCGTGAGTGAGCAGCTCGTGAGGCTCAGATTATGCACTGGCTTGGGAACGATCGCCAATAATCCAAGGCGCAGACTGTAGCTGTAGTAGACCGGGTCAGAGCCATCGCCGAAGTCCACCGCCATGGCGCGACCGCCGTAGTAACAGAGTTCGAGTGGAGCAGTATCCACTTGGCCGGATGTCAAATCGACGGAGAACAGGTCGCCATTGAAGAGTGGCAACATCAACCGGTCCTGAGTGATCATGGTCTCGTTCCAGGTCCCGCACGGCAGGAGAATCGGGTTGGGCAAGCCATCGGGCCAAGCGCTGGTCCCGTCCAGCTTGAAAGCCCAGAGCGGTTGGTCGTTCTCTTGCTGCGGGGAGTGACTCCCTGGCGTGTGGTAGATCGCCACATCGTACGCGCCATCCGATGTTGGAGCGTACCTTACCGAGGCAGGTCCGTTGGCAGGGTTCTGCCAACTATCCTGGTACAGGGTGATAGGCCACGGGGGGATGATGTCGCCGTTGCGATCTGCATCCAGGCAGACGAGCCCCGGTCTGGTACTCGGTTTCTTCCCGCCCGTCGGAATCCAAACCGACGCCAGCACACGGTGGAGGCCTCCAGGTGCTGTCACAAACGTGGGATCCTTGGCTTCGTATCGGGCCTGCTTCCACACCAGGCTGCCATCAGTCGCGCCCGTAGCCATGACACCGTTGAGACCGGCAGTGATTACCACCTTTCTTTTGCCCGTCTCTGAGTCAACCTCCCCGATAGCAAGTGTTCCTTGGGAGTTGCCGATTGGCATCGTCCAGAGCAATTCCCCATCGGCTGCTGCGAACTTGTAGAGAGCGTCCCCGCTGGGTCCCTGCCGACCTACGAGGAAGAAAGCTGCCTGGGAATCGCCGCAGTCTTCAGCGAAGTTCACGTCGATCCCCGAGCTGATCGTCAAGTCTTCCCTCGACCACACGGGTGCCCAGGGATCCGCCGGGCTCGCGGGGAGCTGGTCCAGGTCGTAGGCGCTTACCATCAAGGTGTACTGGCCTGTAACCGACGTGGGCACGATGGTGGCAAGAAAGGCCAGCGTGAGCAAAGATCCATCTCCGAGCAGGACCTTCCCGACGGCTTGCCGTGTGCCAAGACCCGGAAGAGTGATTACATACCGCAACCGACCGGTCCGGGCGTCCACGAATCGGGTGCCGCCACTCTGGCTTCCGGGGCCGCTCGTCCCAAAGATCACCACCCCGTCTGCGAGCACCGGCGTGCTGGCGTAGTATTCTCCAACACAAAACGGGTCCCTCCAGAGTATCCCCTGGCCGGGTGCTGGGTAGGAGATGTCCGAAAACCGCGTTTGCTCCGGAGTTCCGTTCGAGAGCGGCCACTCCGTCGTGCATTGGGCAAACGTGGAGACTCCTCCAACCGACGCGATCGTGAGTACGGCCACGGCAACTTTCAGTTTTCTCTTCATAAGTGTCCTACGTTGTTCGGACGGTGAACGTTGGGGGGGCTGCGGAGACTCCCAGCGGCGACGTCGCTCACGGCTGACCCGGGTCCAGCATCACCCGGATGCCGATGTCGGTAGCCAGGGAATCCAGGCCGTAGCCGAAAAAGCGGCACCCTGATCGGCAGAACTCGGGGTAGCTTCGGAAGCCGCCACCACAAATCACGTTGACTGCGCCCGTGTCCGGCCCCTGCGGGTCGACCGCGGAGCCGCCTGGAAGCACATCCGACCAGTAGTCCTGGCATTGCTCCCACACATTGCCATACATGTCATACAGCCCCCAAGGGTTGGGCAGCTTCTGCCCCACTGGATGCGACTCGCCGGACGTGTGCACCCCATACCACGCGTAGTTGCTCAGCAGCGTGTAACCCGGATCATCTCCGTAACTGAACCGCGTCTTCGTCCCTGCCCGACACGCGTACTCCCACTCCGCCTCCGTCGACAGCCGATACGCAGAGTTCGTCGGAATCCGCCCTGCCGCCTGTTCTTGCTCCGTAAGCGCGGCACAGAAATCGCGGGCTTGGTCCCAAGTCACCAGTTCCACCGGACGAGAGAGGTCTTCGGCGAAGTCTGGAGGCTAGAAGTAGCTTGGGTTGTTGCCCATCACCGCCGCATACTCCCCTTGGGTCGCGTCGTACTTTCCCATCCAGGAGCCTTTCGTCAGCGTCACCACCGTCTGCGGACCATCCCAGGCTGACCGGTCCACTTCGGTCGCGGAACAGCCCATCGTGAATGTGCCAGGCTGAATCCAGACGAAGTTGGTGCTCGGAGTGAGGACGGCGCGGTAGTACCGTGTTTCTGGGGACGAAGAAGTGAAATCAGAAAGGGAAGAGGGCTGCGCAGATAGAACACGATGACCGAGGTGGAACCAGCGGCTGCTGTTGGACAGGCTGTCGCTCCACTGAATCTGACAGGTCATGCCTGACTCTCCCGTAACGATGAGCCCGGTGCACCCCGCGTTCATCTGTACGCTTAAACTCGGCGGCGTCTGAGCGATGCCAACGGTCTGTAACCACACTGCCATATTGGCCAGCCAGGTTGTTTGGACGGGCGTAAGCAGGGCCCTTCGTTTCGAGCTTGTTGCGGTATTCATACTCAACGGCTTCGCTCTCGGCCCTTCTCGGGACAAAGGCAGTCGGTTGCTGCCAGTGCACCGGCAACATCTGTGCCAGTTCACGCTGAACGGGGCCGAGTCTGCGAGAGGAGCCCTTTCCGCCAAGGAAATGAGCGCTGAGCCTACTCATATGGCACGTACGAAGTGAGCGTAGCAGGAGGTAAAACCCAGTATTCGATTGGATACAGGGTGTATCCGAAATGGTACTGCCCCAGTAACCGCAACCGCACCCCCGCTAGACGTCAAGGGTGCGTCTCCTGACCCGTCGTGGCATCCCACGCCTACATCCCTCTCCACGCCAATTGATTGCCGTAGTCCGAATGCATACTGCTGCATGGGGTTGGTGGGGTCGGCCGGGATTTGCTTCAATCGAGCGTGAGGATTCGATAGAACGCGTTGGTGTTAGGCACGACTGCATCGACGATGGCGGGCGTGGTAGTGGTAGAGCCGAGATTGAGCCACGTGCCCCGCAAGAGATCAAAGGTGCGTTGCACTTGATAAGTGTTGCCAGTTTCCGACCACCGAATGTCGATCTGGTTTTGGTTGATCGTGACTCCCGTTATCAGGGCGGGCTCGGGCACCGCCGACTCTCCCAGAGGCACCTTGATCATGCCGGGTTCCCCCAGGCGACCGTAATTGTCGCGGGCCCTGACGTAGACGAAGTAGTCCATCTCAAGGTAATCGGACGTCTCGATCTCCAGGCTCTGGAACGATTCCACAGGGTTGTCGAACGCTCCGTCCACGCTCACGGCGGGCCGCCACTGGACCCCGGGATCAGCGCCATAGCTGACATTATATTCAACCGAGGTAATCGCGGGTTCGGGAACCACCTCGAACGGCACCTGCCGGACCAAACCCCAGAGACCTTGGGAGTCCTTGACACGAACATAGAGAGTATGGGGGCCCACCACGAGTCCCTGGGTGGGAACTTCACTCAGGATGGGCCGTTGTCCTGGGGGCATCGAGTAACCCTCAGCCAGGCTTGTGGCCGTGCCTTTTCCCGCACCTGGGTCCGAGTCAATGAAGTACTCGGCTTCGCTCAACTGCACATCGCCGGTCACCATGAACTGGACAAACAGCGGACTGCCCCACTTGCCGAAAATGTCCTGCGCCCGGACAAAGACCCGATGCGGTCCGATCGTCAAGCCGGTCGTATTAATGGCAACCGATTTGAGGAGTTCGGCCGCACTGTCAAATGCCCCATCGGCAGCCGCGACCGGCTTCCCTTTCCCGATCCCAGGATCGGAGTCGATGAAATACTCCGCGGACGTCACGCTGCTTGCGCCCAGGACCTGGGCCGGGCCAACGGTCATCCCGATTGCGAACGACAATACCAGTGCGATCGATCGCGCGTTCATGGCCGGGAAACGGTTACGGAGTGGGCTCGACCTGGGCCTTACCTTCGACCCGGAAGGTCCGGCCGTACTTCACAACCGGCGGGATCGCGACCAAGTCCCGCACAGTCGGACCTGGGCCGGGCCCATACCAGAAACTCCTTGCATAAGGACCGCCATAGACGCCGATGTCGTTCCGGGTTCCGTCGGGGTCCTGGCTGCCGGGCGACGGATCACCGGCGTTCACCGCAGCCGAATCAGCCTGCAAGCGGAAGTCCTGCCGATCGACATCGCGGAACTTGGGATTCACAGCCTGTTGCACATGGCTGCCAAGGAGATCGCTATCTGAAGCAACCCCTTGGTGATTGTCGAAAAACAGACTGTAGTCAACGGTCGCCGGCCCGGAGAAAAAACCCACCACGGATGCTCCATACTCGGCATTTCCTATGAGCAATGTGTTCGCCACGGTGTAGACAGGCTTAGTACCGATCATGCCAAACGTATCGACCACACCAGAACCCTTATTGTATCCGAGCACGCAGTTGAGGATGAAACAGGGTTGATTAAACGTGGTTTCGACGCCGTTCTCGCCATTGGCTAATACGAGACAGTTTCGGATGGTGCATTTCGCATAAGCGCCTGACAGAGTAACCCCGTTACCACTCCGGGTGACGGTCAACGCTTCCAGAATCGGATGCCCAGCCGTGATGCTGAATCCGTCCCCTGAGCCGATGACTCGCTGTTGAATGGGGTCGTACTTGCCGCGCACCGTGATGGTCTTGTCGAGTTCGATGGTGGGCTCGTCATACTGACCGGGATACACCTCGACGATGTCATTTGCGGCGGCGGCTTTCACCGCATCCCCGATAAGCATGTAGTTCTTGTCGCCGAACGGGCCCACAGTGAGTGTGGCGGCGGAACACCAAAACCAGAGCAGTGGCAGTAGCCAGACGCCGCCCACCACCAGCAGCCTGCGGAAGGAATACGTGGTCGATTTCATAAGGGTTTTCATTGCGATTTCGTCGCGCCTCATCAGACGATGACGGATGACACTGCCCTCGACTCCCAGAAGTCGATCGATCGCCATAGGATTCAGACACGCAAATCACCGATTCCTGCCTGGCGGCCTGTCAAAGGGCTGAGGCCGTTTGGGTTGGCAGCGAGCTGCCTCGACGCACGGAGAAATCCGTGAACCAGGACCGTCACCGAACGGCCAGGTTGTCTGTATGGGCGCAGACAACGTTCTTCGTTTCGGTCGGCTCGTGGTGTTCATATTCAACGGCTTCGCTCTCGGCCCTTCTCGGGACAAAGGCAGTCGGTTGCTGCCAGTGCACCGGCAACATCTGTGCCAGTTCACGCTGAACGGGGCCGAGCGTGCGAGCGCAACCCTTTCCTTCAAGGGAATGAGTGCTGAATGCAGTTACAGTGCATGCACCAAACGAGCGTGGCAGGGGGTCAAATCCTGTATCTGATTGGATACACCACGTATCCGAAGTGATACTGCCCTACTCGTCGCGCTGGAGCAGATGCACGCCTGGCTCTTGGTCGGGAAGGGGCCCCAGAGCCGATGAGTCGTGGCAGCGTCCGCAACGTTAGCCGGGCCAACGCTGACGTTCACTTCCTGTCTGTCCGTTTCTTGCTTTCTGGCAGGCTGGGTCTGGCGCCAGCCGGCGCTGCCTTCTCAATGACAAACTCGAGGGCTTGCTTGGCGTCTTCGTAGGTGGTGCTGTGGCCGCCGGCTTCGCGGTGGATCAGCAACACGTTCGGTTGGAGCTTCCGGAGCACGCTGGCCAGGCGGAGGACGCTTGCGGGGGGGACAAGATCGTCTCGACCGCCGGTGGTGATGGCCACGGGCATGGCCAGGCGTTCAGGCCAGTACTCGGCAGACCGATTCTTGTATTCGAGAGGGATCTGCGCCTTGGTGCCGCCGAAGGATTCCTGGATGGCTTCCTGGAAGTTCTCGTATTCGAGATGGTTGGCCGTGCCGTTCATCGAAACAACGCCGTCAATGAGCTCGGGGTGCATGGCGGCGAAGGTCAACGCGGACGTTCCACCCATCGATCCACCACAAAGCACGATTCTGCCAACTCGGCACCGCGACTTCATCTCCTCGATGATTTGCACCAGGTCGGCTTCGGCCTTGGGCCCCATCCAGGAGGTTCTCGCACGATAGTCGGGAGCAACCAGGATCATGCGGTGGGCGGCCGCCACGTCGCGGGCCGCACGGGCCTCGGCGATTTCACCCTTGGCGAACTGCCAGCGGTCACTGCCGTGTCCGTGCAAGGCGATGAGCAGGTCGCATGGCTGGATGGTCTCAGAGCCCTCCGGGTAGACCACGACGTAATACTGCGTTGAACCGTCACATTTGGCCGTGAACTTCTGGTCCACCAGGTTGTCCCCGGCCCAGGCAGCGGGGGCCATGAGTGCCTGGCAGGTGAAGAACACCGCTGCCGAAATGCGGATGGCGTAACGCTGAAACACGCAACGCTGCCTCGACGATTTCCCATGTCTCATTGGATCGCGCGAAATGCGCAGCAAGAATGGACTGTTGGTTGGCGAAAGCAAAGACCACAGCGCCCCGGTGACTCCGCCCTGGAGCTGCGTCCGGCCGGGACTTGCCGGGATCACGGTGGCAGTTCCGCCGAGGGTCCGGCCAGGGGCAGGAGGATGCGGAAGGTGCTTCCCTGACCCGGTTGGCTGGCCACTTCCACCCTGCCCTGCTGTTGTTTGACCAGGCCGTAGACGGCGGCGAGGCCGAGGCCGTTGCCCTGGCCCACGTCCTTGGTGGTGAAGAAGGGGTCGAACACCCGAGCCACCACTTCGGGCGGCATGCCCACACCGGTGTCGGTCGCGCTCAGGCAGACGCACGGACCGCCGGCGGCGTCCCCGCCGCTCGGCTCGCCCGCCGGCGCCCAATCCGTCCGCAACGTCCAGCGACCACCTTGCGGCATCGCGTCGCGCGCATTGGCGCACAGGTGATTCAGCATCCACTCCAGGCTGTCGGCATCCGCCATGAGGCGCGGCAGGTCGGGCGCGAGTTCCAGGACCAGTTGCACGTGCGGCCCCAGCACCCGGCCCAGGTGCGGGCGGAGCCGTGTGAGCACTTCATTGAGATCCACCGGATCGAACCGGAGCATCCGGCGCCGACTGAAGGCGAGCAACTCCCGCGTCAGGGCGACGGCGCGCTTCGAAGCGGTCTTCATGTCGCGGAGCATTTCGAGCACGTGCGGTTCCTTGGTGTCTTCCAGGCAGAAGTCCAGGTTGCCCTGGATGGCGGCGTGCAGGTTGTTGAAATGATGCGCGATGCCGGCGGCCAACTGGCCCACCGCCTCCATCTTCTGCGCGTGCCGCAGCCGCTGCTCCATCCGGACGCGCTCGGAGACATCCTGCAGGATCACCAACCGGTGTGACCCCTGGCCGAGCTGGAGGATTTCCGTCGACACCAGTCCCTGGCGGCTTTCCCCGGCTCGCGTTCGGAACGTGCATGCGTGCTCGTGCAAGGCCGCCTCGAGAGACGGAGGAGCCGCAGTGCCCTCCGGCCAGAGGTTCAGGTCCGCGGGGGTGCGTCCGGTGAGTTCGGCGCGGGCGTGGCCGGTGACCTCCAGGAAGCGCTCGTTGGCGTTGACGAAGCGGCTGGTGGCGGCGTCCTGGATGGCGAGGGGGATGGGGCTGGCGGAGAACGCCTTCGCGAAGCGCTCCTCGGAGAGCCGGAGCTGCTCGTTGGCGCTCTGCAGCGCGGCGGTGCGCGCGGCGACCAACCGGTCGAGGTCTTCCAGGCGGAGCTGGGCCTGGCGGGTCAACTGCCACTTGCGGGTCAGGGCGTGGGCCAACTGCAGCACCTCGATGTTGTCGAACGGCTTCTTGAGAATGATCAGGTTGTCCGAATGCCCCAGTTGCCGGACCATCTTGTGCCAGGAGTAATCCGAGTAGGCGGTGCAGATGACCACCTGCAGTTCGGGCGCGGCTCGCCAGAGGTGGGTGACGGTTTCCACCCCGTCCCATCCGGGCGGCATGCGGACGTCGACAAAGGCCACGGCGTAGGGGCGCTGCTCGGCAACCGCCCGGATCACCAGGTCCAGCGCTTCCTGGCCTTGAAAGGCCGAGTCCGCCTCAAACCGTGCGGTGGGCAGGCTGACCTCGCCGAAGAGCACCGCTTCGTCTTCGCGCATGGATTCCTCGCCGGGGCTGGTGCCAACGAGCACTTTGCGCAGGTCGAGATGAATGGCCTCGTTGTCGTCGACGATGAGGATCCGGTGGTTGGGCTGCTGAGGGTCGGAGTCGTTCATGATGCGGCGGGCGGAATCGCGGGGGACGCGAACTGCCGCGGGAGTTCCAGGGTGAATGTCGCTCCCCGGCCGGGCCCGGCGCTTTCCGCCACGAGCGTTCCGCCCATTTGCCGGGCGGCGAGCGCGCCCATGTGGAGGCCGAAGCCGTGCCCGTCGCGTTTCGTGGTGAAACCGTGCGAGAAGATGCTCGTCAGGTGTTCGGGCTTGAGCCCCACGCCCGTGTCCTGCACCTGGAGGCGGACGCGGTCGGCTCCGTGTGCCTGGAGTCGCAGGTAGAGGACGGGGTCCGGCGGGGCGGCGGCTTTGATCGCCTCCTTGGCGTTGCGAATCAGGTTGAGGAGGATTTGGAGGATCCGGTGCTTGTCCGCCATGATGGGCGGGATTGGCTCGAACTCCCGCACCACGCGAATGCCGTGACGTTCGAGCCCCATCCGGTTGACCTGGAGGGCGTCCTCGAACAGGGGGGCGAGGGACACCTTTTCGATGACCCCGGAGACGCGGGCGAGGCCCTGCTGCGCGGCGAGAATGGCTTTGATGTGCTCGACACTCTTGGTGAGGGACTCCAGTTCCCGGAGAGTCGTCGCCTGCTCCTCGCCCAGATGGTGGACGAGCTTGCCGAGGTACGGGACGACGCGCCGGCCCTTGGGATCGTCGCGGAGGAACCCGGCGAGATCGGATCCGTGCGCCTCCAGTATCCTCACCGCGTCCGCCAGCCGTTCGAGGCGGGATTCGCCGACGCGGTCGGCGACGATGTTGGCGGAGACGTTGACGCTGTTGAGCACGTTGCCGATGTTGTGCAGGACGCCGGTGGCGACTTCCGCCATGCCGGCCTGGCGCGAGATCTGGACGAGTTCCTTGTGGGTCTGCTCGATCTGCGCCTGCATCCGTTCGCGCTCGGCGATCTGCTCGCGCAGCGTCCTCGTCTGGCGGGCCACCTGCCCGCGCAAGGCATGCACCCAGACCAACGCCAGCGCCAACACCCCGCCCAGCCCGCCCAGCACCCAGAGCGCGCGCCGCGCGGTCCACCAGGGACTGGCCGATACCAGGACCACGTCCGCCGCCGAACGCAGCCGCAGGCGGAAGCCCTTCGCCTCGCGTTGCTCCCCGCGTTGGATCGAGCAGACGCCGGAGAGCCGAACCACGCTCCCGGATTCGAGCGCGGGGATGTCCCGGCCCTGCCGGACGTCCTCGAGCCGGGCGCTGAAGTAGACGTCGCCATCCTGCAGCAGGAGTTGCGGATTGGCGGCGCGCCGCACGCTCTGCACCAACCGGGCCTGCAGCGTCACCACCACACCGTCATGAGCGCCCTGCAACAGGATCTCCTCCGCGCTGGTCGGACGCGGCACCGGCGGGGCGGCCGACCCCGTCCGACGGTAGCTGACCTCGTCCAACTCGGGCGAGAACTCGCCCAGAGCCGGGAAGCCCAGCACGTCGAGCGCGTCGCCCACCTCGATCCCCTGCGTGTGCATGAGCCGCACGCGGATGCCGCCCGAGCTGTCCTGCAGGAAGAACCCCTGGTCGGGGCTCTTCAGCGTGACGGTGCCGGCGACTTTGACCCGGCGCCCGGCGAGGCGATCGGGGTCGAACGTGGCGACCTCACTGATCGGTGTGGCGGGGAGCGCGAAGGGATCCGGAGGTGCCGGCTCCAGAATGGTGATCTGATCCAGCCCGGGCACGTGCAGAGTGACACCGGTTAGCTGGCGTTTGGCGTTGGTTTCCAGGCTGCACGCGCCCCGGATGCTTGCCAGCGCATCAACCAGACGGGCGGCGGCCGCTTCATCCTGGATTCCGGGGATCACCGCCTCGAACCTCCCCTTGGGCGTCATCACCCGCAACCGCAGGTGCCCCCATTCGAGGCTGGCGCGCTGGATGACGCCCTCGATCTCAACCCACTGCGCATCCAGATAGCCGCTCGCCAGGTCTCCCAGGTCCACTCTCGCCGCCGGCGGCAGATTCGTCGTGCCCAGTGCCTTCACCGTCGCATTCACAATGTCCGGCGCAAAACCGCCCGCATCCGTTTCTCCGGTCAATTCGACCCAGTCCCCGGCGCGCACGTTGCTCTGGTTCAGGTCGAAGAAGATCGAGGCGTGCTGGTCCTGGAGGTAGCCGATACGCCATTCCGTGTCGGCAAACAGCACCACGCCGCGCAGGCGGACCGGTCGTCGCCAGGCGGATTCCTCCGGCGTCAACTTCCGGACCTCGGAAGCCCTCGTCAGGACCTCCGCGCGTTCCGCCGCCGGTCTGGCGGGCACCTGAGGCGCGACGCGGGCCCCGGCCGACGGGGCAATCGGCTTGAGGACCTCGAACCATGCCCCGCTCAGGACGGTTTCCTCGGGGGTCACTCTTAGAAGGCCGGAGACCTTCGCGCGGTCATCGATCCGGGCCGGGCTAAACTGAACCACCCGGGCCCGAAGGACGCCCGTGGGATCCCTCACGGTCAACGTTCGACCCGGCTGGTACGAAATGACGGCGCCGCTGATGCACACCAGTTCGTTTGTCCAATCGCCCAGCTCACGGTTCAAGAGGGAGTCGATGGACACGACCCGCGGCGGCACAGGGCGCTCCTCGGGCGGTTCCGCCACGGTGATCTCGTCCATGCCCGGCACGAACACGGCCGCCTCGTCGAGGCGACCGTCGGCCGTCTTGCTGGCGTTGATGCCGCGAACGCGGACTCTGGCGCCCAGCAGCCGTCCCGCCTCGTTGGTCTGCGGCGGGCCCAGCACGGTGGCCAGGCAACCCTGCTCTCGTTCGAACAGCGACAGTTCCATCCGCCCGCGATCGAAGTCGACGGCCCGCACGCGCCCGTCGGTTTCGACCCACTGGCCGAAGGCAGTGGCGAGCTGGTCGAGTGCCAGCGGTTTGGCAGCCGGCAGCACTCCCGGCCCCAGCACCGTCAGGTTCAGGTTCGTCAGCGAATGATCCCTCCCCAAGACGGTGGTGGTTCCGGTGATCTCGACGCGCTGCCCGTGGGTTGGCCGGGTGGTGAACTCCCGCGGGTTGAACCAGCGCACCTCCCGGCCGTCGTGCACATAGAACTGCCCCCAATCCCGGTCGCAGGCCAGCGCCACCCCCGCAAACCGCACCGGCCGGCCTTCGGCTGACTCCGCGGCGGACAGCGCGTAGAAACCGGCGAAGTTCGTGATCTCCTCGCCGGCCCCGGCCCCGCCACTCACCGCCACCGACGCCAGTCCGCCCCAAGCGCTGAGCATCGCCGCAAGCCATCGCGGCCCGCAGCGAGCCTGGCGATCCGGCCGGCGACAGACGGGTGAGTCGAGCATCCGTCGAGGTTATCGGCGTTTCCGGGCCGGAGTTCAAGACGGAGTCTGCCGGATTCGAGTTGCCCCCATGCACCATCCCCCGCCCCGACAGGCCGTTGACCCGGGCCCCGGCTGCGATATGCTCCCGGCATGGTTCATTCGCCCGGTTACCTGACGATCGTCAACGAAGCGCGCCCCCGCATCCGCGAGGTCACGGTCGACGAAGCCCGTTCCCGGCTGGCCCGGAATCCCGCGGCGATTTTGATGGACGTTCGCGAAGACACCGAGTGGTTGGAAGGCCATGCGGTCCAGGCGATCCACCTGGGCAGAGGCGTGCTCGAGCGCGATCTGGAGCGAACGGTACCGGATCCCAGGACGGAAATCCTGATGTACTGCCGGGGGGGTTACCGGTCGGTGTTGGCCGCCGACGCCGCCCGGCGCCTGGGCTACGGGAACGCATGCTCGATCATCGGCGGCTTCCGCGCCATGGTGACCGACGGCTGGGCCACCCGAACGTAGCCGATCAGTCGCCGAGGTTTCTTCGCAGCACGGCCGCCAGCCGCGCCGGCGACACCACCGTCACCGATCTTCCCTGTACCCGGACGAGGTTCTGCTCCCGGAGCTTGGCCAGCGTCCGCGAGAACGTCTCGCTCACCGTGCCCAGCTCGGCGGCGAGGACCCGCTTGGTCAGCGACAGGTGGATGACGGCCGGTTCGTCGCTCTCCGGATCGGGGCATCGCCTGACCAGCCAGTTCGCCAATCGCGTCTCCACATCCTTCAGCGTCAGGTCTTCGAGTTGTCCGACCAGCGTCCGCAAGCGGAAGCTCATCGCCGCGAACATCCGCAAGCCCAGCTCCGGTGCGCGCCGGAGCAGAGCCAGGAAGCCCGCCTTCTGGATCAACAACACCTGAGAAGACTCCAGGGCGCGCGCATTTGCCGGATAGCCCTTCTCCATCGCCATGGCCGCTTCCGCGAACGATTCGCCGGGACGAAACACGTGAATGACCTGTTCCTTGCCGGCCGCGTTCACCCGGTGGACGTTGATGGTGCCCCGCTGCACGACGTAGAAGCCCGTGGCCGGTTCGCCCTGCCGGAACAGGTACTCGCCCTTCTCCGCCGTTCGCACCACGGTGATGCGCGACACCTCCTCGAGATCGGCCTCCGCCAGGCCGGCGAAGAGCTCACATCCGCGCAGCGAACTCACGATCGCCGCCTGTCGCAGTTGTGCCAGAGAACTCGTCGCCATAGTTTGCTCCTCCGCCTCAGAACGTGCGCTGCTTCCTCCCGCCGTGCAACCGTTCCCGCCGGTCCCCCGCTCCCATCGCGGGAAGCAGCACAACGATTCCAAGAAGAACCGAGAGCGCCCATCGGCCCCCTTGCCTTTCCGCACGGTTCTTCTGTTCGCAGAATTCAATCATGTTGACCTCCGGGATTCAGCCCTGAGCCCGGAAATCTCACGCACTCATCCATCGTGAGGTTTCCGGGCTAGGCACCGGACGACCTCGTCCGCGTCATAGACGCAGCCGCCCCAGGTGCCGCCCCCCAACCGCTGGAGCGCCGCCCACAACCGCGTGTCCGCGGGCAGATCCGGGTCCGGCGCCAGGTCCGGATGCGGCGGGCGCTTGTGCAACAACCGCGCCCCTTCCTCCGGCGTGCACCCCTGCGTGTCGTCTCCCACCAGGTCTACCGAGCCCTCGAGCCGCTTGCGGTCCACGACGACCCGAATGCGATCGCCCTCGCGCACCTTCCCAATGGGCCCGCCGGCCAGCGCCTCCGGGCCGACGTGCCCGATGCAGGCGCCGGTCGAGACTCCGGAGAAGCGCGCGTCCGTCACCAGGGCGACCCGCTGGCCAAACGGCAGGTACCGCAACGCCGACGTCACCTGGTAGGTCTCCTCCATCCCCGTGCCGATCGGTCCGCAGCCCATCAACACGATCACGTCCCCTGCCCGGATCCGTCCTTCCTTCACCGCGGCGATCGCGTCTCTCTCCCGGACGAAGACCCGGGCCGGCCCCTCGTGTCGGAAGACACCGTCGGCATCCACCACCGCCGGATCGATGGCCGTGCTCTTGATGACCGAACCCTCGGGCGCCAAATTGCCGCGGGGGAACGTCACCGTGCTCGCCAACCCGCGCGCCCGGGCCCGCTCCGGCGGCAACACGACGTCATCGGGGTCAACCCGGTCGGCCGCGCGCAGCGCTTCCCGGAACCGGGTCCGGCGCTCGCTCCGTTCCCACCGATCCAGAACGGCCCCCAGCGGCAGACCCGTCGCGGTGAGCGCCGACGTGTCGAGCAATCCGAGCCGACGCAGATGCAGCATGACTTCCGGAACACCGCCCGCCAGGAACACCCGGACCGTCGGATGCCCCGCCGGACCGTTCGGCAGCACGTCCACCAACCGCGGCACGCGACGGTTGACCTCGATCCAATCTTCAACCGTCGGTCGCCGCAGCCCGGCCGCGTGCGCAATCGCCGGAATGTGCAACAACAGATTCGTCGAACCCCCAAAAGCCGCGTGCACCACCATCGCGTTCCGGATGCTCGCCGCGCCCAGGATGTCCCGCAGCACCAGGCCGCGCTCCTGAAGCTGGACCAGTGCCCGCACCGAACGCGCCGCCACTTCCGTCCAGACCGGTTCACCCGAAGGCGCCAGCGCTGTGTGCGGCAGCGCCATCCCCAGCGCCTCCGCCACGACCTGCGACGTCGCCGCCGTCCCGAGGAACTGGCAGCCGCCTCCCGGACTTCCGCACGCCCGGCACCCCAGCGCGGCGGCCTGCTCGAGCGTGATCAACCCGTGGGCGAACCGTGCGCCCAGCGTCTGGATCGCCCCCGCGTCTTCCCCTTCCGTCGGCGGAAGCGTCACTCCTCCCGGCACGATCACACTCGGGAGGTCTCCGCACCCGGCCAGCGCCATCATCATCGCCGGCAGCCCCTTGTCGCACGTCGCCACCCCGAGGACGCCCAGCCGCCTTGGGAGTGACCGGATCAAGCGCCGAAAAACGATAGCCGCGTCGTTGCGATAGGCCAGGCTGTCGAACATCCCGGGCGTCCCCTGGGTGCGACCGTCGCAGGGATCCGAGCAGCAACCGGCAAACGGGAGCGCGCCCAGCCGCTGCAACTCCCGCGCCGCTACCTCGACCAGCAAACCGATTTCCCAGTGCCCCGTGTGATACCCCAGCGCAATCGGTTGGCCGTCCCGTGCCCGCACCCCTCCCTGTGTGCTGAGGATCAAGAACTGCCGACGGCCCAACTCGGCCGGATCCCAACCCATGCCGGCGTCCTGGGTCATCCCGAACACGTCACCGCTCGGACGCCCACGCAGTTCCTCGGCCGTCAACGGCAAACGCCCGGTTGGGCCTGCCGCCCGCGTCCGCACCGGACTGACTTCGCCAAACAGAGAGTCCATCGGTTTAGTAGCCCCATCGTGCCCGACACCGCGCGGTCACGCAACTCCAGGAGCGGACGGTGGGACGGCTTGCCCGCCGAAGCGCTGCGCGAAGGCGGGTGGGACCGTGCGACGGTGCGACGGTGCGACGGTCGGACGGTGGGACAGATGACGTGCCGAGCGTTGCTTGCCTTGACTCGAACACCCTTTGCCAAGCGGCACCGTGCTGCGCCAGCCTGCGCGTGTCCTCCAGATCCAAGCGAACTGGAGCTGACGGAGGTTCCCCTGGCAGACCGCCGCTTGGCTCGTTTAGCTGGCCGCGCCCAACGCCGGCAACAACAAACCCGCCAGCACCGCGATGATCGCGATCACCACCAGCAACTCGATCAAGGTGAACGCCGACCGCACCTGGTCCCGGGTTGTTACAGAAGCCCGCAGAGAACCGCAAAGAGAGGATTCCCAATGTCCCGTCCTTTGCGGTTCTTCGCGATCTTCTGTGGAAATCAAAGAGCAGGGAACGCCCGGCGCCACTTTTCCGCACACCGATCGGAAGCTCGCCGAACAGCGAATCAGTGCCGGCCGGTTCTCCACGGATCCGATTATCAGGTCTTGGATAGCCTGACCGGCCCGTCCCTTCGCGTCTTCGTGCCTTTGTTGTTCTCCCCCTCCCTCGGTTCCCGGCGATCGAGTCGGCAAGGGAGAGGAACAACCAAGGCGCGAGAATCCGCCCCGCGACTCCTGTCCTTGACATTCGGTCTTTGTCTGGCAAAGTGAACCCATGGATCCGCAATGGGCCCAACAACACCTCGAGGTGATTCGAACCCTGATGGAACGAACGGCTGTCTACCGCCGTGCCCTGGCCCCGACCTCCCTTCTGGCCGGTGGCGTCGGCATTCTCGCGGCGGCCGTCGGCTGGTTACTGGGCCTGAATGCGACGGGCGCCTTCGCCGGGTTCTGGATGGCGGTGGCGGCGGTGGCGGCGGCGGGGGCTCTCGGGCTGATGCGGCGCCAGGCACTTCGCGATGCCGAGCCGTTCTGGTCGCCCCCGGCGCGGCGGGTGGTGCAGGCGATGGTGCCGGCGTTGGCGGCGGGTGCCGTGGTCGGGCTGCTGGCCGTGCTCCCTTCCGGGCGCGAGGCGATGCCCACCTGGTGGCTGCCGCCCATCTGGATGATTCTCTACGGTTGCGCGCTGCACGCGGCGGGGTTCTTCATGCCGCGGGGCATCCGTTTGTTGGGTTGGGTCTTTGTGCTGCTCGGCTGCGCGCTGCTGGCTCTGCTGACCGGGTGCCGCCAGGCCCCGGGCCTGCCCGGTGCACTCCTTGGCCACGGCGTCATGGGGGCGGCCTTTGGGGGCCTTCACCTGGTCTACGGCATCTACCTCCTCGTCACCGAACCCCGCAAGCCAATGGCGTGAATCCGGAACCGTTTCTCCAACTCGATCGTGTCATCCACGAGAAGGGCCGGCTGGCGATCATGTCGATGCTCGCGGCCAGTCCGGCGCTGGCGTACACCGAGTTGCGCGACACGCTGCAGATGACCGACGGCAATGTCACGGCGCACGCGCGGGCGCTGCAGGAAGCGGGGTACGTGGCGGTGACCAAGACCTACCACGGGGGGCGGCCGCTGACGACCTTCGCGTTGACCGACGCGGGTCGGAAGGCGTTTGCCCAGTATATCAGCCTGCTGGAGTCGATCGTGCAGCAGACCAAACGGGAGGTATGAGCTTCGGGCGATGGAACACTGGAGCAGACAATTGGTCGAAAGCTTTGCATTACAAAGACAATATATGATCATCCTGCGCGCGGAACATCTGGGCATGTGCTGCGGAGTGCGCCATGCCATCCAAATGGCCTTGGCCCAAGCCGCCTCGGCACCGCTGACGATCTTCGGTGACCTGGTGCACAACGAAACCGTGCTGGCCCGCCTCCGGGCGGCCGGCGTGTCGATCGTCAACGACCCGCGGGGCGTCCGCACCCCACACGTCCTCGTCACGGCCCACGGGGCTTCGGAGGCGCGCAAGGCCGGACTCCGGGCCCGGGGCCATACGGTGCGGGAAGCCACTTGCCCGCTGGTGGCCTCCGTCCACCGGGCCGTGGCGCAGCTCGTCCGCGATGGCTTTCACCCCGTGATTGTCGGGAAACGCGGGCACGTCGAGGTGCTCGGCCTGACCGAAGACCTGGTCGAGAGCGATGTGGTGCTGACCGAGGCGGACATCGACGCCTTGAACGAACGCGCGCGATTTGGTGTGGTTGCCCAAACGACCCAGCCGATTGAGCGGGTGCGGCAACTGGTGGCCAGGCTGCGCCACCGGTTTCCGCGGGCGGAGGTGCGATTCATCGACACCGTGTGTCAGCCGACGAAGCTGCGCCAGCACGCGGCGGCGGACCTGGCGCAGCGCTGCGACGTGGTGGTGGTGATCGGCGGTGCCGAAAGCAACAACACGCGCGAGCTGGCGGCGACCTGCCGGCGCCACTGTGCGCGGGTCTACCACGTGCAGACGGCCTCCGATCTGCAGCCGGACTGGTTTGGGCCGGACGACCGCGCTGGGTTGACGGCGGGCACGTCGACGCCGGACACCATCATCGACGAGGTGGAGGAATGGATGCGGCGCGTGGCGAAAGGGCTGGCGGCACGGGCGCCGGTGTCGGCCGCGTGATGGGGGGATCCATGCCAAGTCTCAACGATTCGACCAGTGCCAGCGCTGCGGAGGATGCCCTGTCGTGTCTTCGGTTTGACTGGCGACAGCGAATTCGTAGCCTTCCCGCTCTCGGCTGCTTGGCTGCGACCGACCGAACCATGAACGAGAACGAAATTCATCCCCGGCCTTTGGTGGCCGTCGCGGTTGCCTCGCTGACCTGCGTGTTGCTCGTGGTCGTCGCCTTCCTGCTGACGGGCCGGCGCGCCGGCGGTTTCCTGGTGTGGAACCTCTTTCTGGCCTGGCTGCCGCTCGGGTTCGCCTTGCTGGCCGAACGCCCCGACCTCCGCCGGCGCGATCGCTGGGGCTGGGCCGTGCTCTGGGTTCTGTTCTTTCCGAACGCCCCTTACATCTTCACCGACATGATTCATGTGGGGCCGTGGAGGGATCCGCAGGTCTGGGTGGAGTTGGGGATCGTGCTGCTGTTCGCGATGACCGGCCTGGTGGTGGGCTTCCTGTCGCTCCATCGGATGCAGTCGCTGGTCGGCCGGCATTACGGCCCCTGGGCCGGCTGGGGTGTGGTCGCGGCAAGCTGCGTCATGGGCGCCGCCGGCGTCGCCATCGGACGCTTCCTCCGCTGGAACAGTTGGGACGCGCTCCTCCGCCCGCTGCAGTTGATCAAGGACCTGCTTCGGTGGATGGCCCGGTTGCCCGCCGATCACCACACGGCCATCTTCCTCGGGCTGTTCACGGTCTTTCTCTTCCTGAGTTACCTGATGTTCCATTCGATGGCCGCGCTGGGCGAAAGCCAATCGCGGACGAAAGGCAAGTGAGATCCGTGCTGCTGCTTTCCGCTTGACGTGTTGGGTTGGGGACCGCCAATTTGCGCCATGGCCCAACCATCTTGCGAACGCTCCCGACGCCGCACGCTGCCTGCGGCAACGCGGGTCCCCAAGGTGGTCCTGCTCATCGAATCGTCCCGTTCCTCCGGCCGCAGCATGCTGCGCGGCATCGCCGACTATGCCCGGCATCATGGGCCGTGGGCGTTCTACTGGGAACCCGGGGGGCTGGAGAAGGCCTGGCCGCAGCTCAAGACCCTGGACGCCGACGGCATCATCCTGCGCGACGTGGAGAAGCTGGAGAGCGTCATGGAGTATGGTCTGCCGGCGGTGGTGGTAGGCCACAGCCATCAGGAGATTCCGGGTCTGGCCAACGTGATTACCGATTCCGAGGCGATCGGCTTGATGGCCGCCGAGCACCTCCTGAACTGCAATTTCCAGCAGTTCGCCTACTGCGGCATCGAAGGCTTCCCCTGGTCCGTTCTCCGCGGGGAGAGCTTCAGTCGCCGCCTGAGCATCGCCGGGGGGATCGTGCATTTTTATCCGACGCCGCCACACCGGGATTACCCCAGTTGGCGGGGGGAGCGCGACGTGATGGCGGGCTGGCTCCGGTCGTTGCCCAAGCCCATTGGGCTCATGGCCTGCAACGATGACCGGGGCGAGCAGGTCATCGAGGCCTGCAAAACCGCCGGAATTCACGTCCCGGACCAGGTCGCCATCCTGGGCGTCGATAACGATGACCTGGTTTGCGACCTTTCGGACCCGCCGATGTCGAGCGTGGCCCTGAATTTCGAGCGCGCGGGATACGAGAGCGCACAGGTGCTGGATCAACTGATGTCCGGTCAGCGCACGTCCGGCAAACGCATCCTGGTCGCCGCCACCCACATCGTCACCAGAAGGTCCACCGACACTGTCGCGGTGGAAGACCCGCAGCTCGGCGTGGCGCTGCGCTTCGTCCGGGACCACGCCCGCGAACCGATTGCGGTTCCCGACGTCGCCCGGGCGTGCGGTCTCTCGCGGCGCGTCCTTGAGAAACGCTTCCGGCGGCTGCTGCGGCGCTCCGTCCTCAGCGAAATCCGCCGCGTCCGCGTGGGCCAGCTCTCTCGCATGCTGGCCGAGACCAACCAACCCGTGGCCCAGATCGCCAATACGCTGGGCTATACCGGGAGCGAACACGTGGCCCGCTACTTCCGTCAGGAAACGGGCATGACGCCCCTCAGCTACCGCAGGCGCTACGGCCGCAAGTAGTTGCCGCGCGAAACCGCCTCAAGGCTGGGTTCGTCCCAGTGACTGCCGCCTTACACGCCCGTATGGAACGAACGTCGAACGGGGGCAGTAGTTCGAAGTTGGATGTTGGATGTTGGATGTTGGATGTTCGACGTTCGACGTTCAGGTCCCATGTCCAGCAGCCACGAAGGGCGGCGAGCCCGGGGGCAGGGGGTTCGCAAAACGGCCATTCTTTTCCGCAAAGTGGCGTTGCGGGCCGCTCCTTCCTGCCCCTACATTGATGACATGAACGCAGGTGTACCCCTGTATCGTCGGCTGGCCAGGATGCGGATCGCCGGCCGGGCTTTCACTTTGATTGAGTTGCTTGTGGTGATCGCCATCATCGCCATCCTTGCGGGGATGCTCTTGCCGGCACTGGCCAAGGCGAAAGCCAAGGCGATCCGCGTCAAGTGCAACAGCAATATGCGCCAGTTGGGTCTCGCCATCCGCATGTATGCGGAGGAGAACACCGACCGGTTCCCCGATTGCTCCGGCGCCTATTGGCCGTGGGATCTGCCGGTTCGAGCGGCCAATGCCTTCGTCAAGAACGGTGGCACGCGGAACATCCTCTACTGCCCGGCCTTCTCCAAGCAGAACAACGACGAGCTATGGGCGTTCACGACCGGGGTGACGAACGAGTTGGCCGAGGACAACCAGGACGGCTATCGCGTCATCGGGTATGCAGTGGCGTTCAAGAACTCGGGCCGGGTGGCGACCACCAATATCACCGAGTCTCTGAACCCGGCGACATGGAAGATGTCCGACGGAACCCCTATCGAAGATCCGGGCCCCTCCGGCCGGGTCGTCGCTGCTGACGGTACGCTCTCGAACGGAGCCAACGAGCAGGATCGGACGAAGAACACTTACACGGGGATCGACGGCGGCTGGCGCGGGCATCAAGCCCCGCATCTCGAGGGGAGACTTCCCGCAGGCGGCAACCTCCTGATGCTGGACAGTCACACCGAGTGGAGGAACTTCAAGCAGATGCGGGTTCGCACGACTGGGAACGGATCCGGAGCGCCCGCCTTTTGGTGGTGACTCAACGGTAGTTATGAGCCTGCCGTTCGGGTCTGGGTGCGGGGCGGCCTGATATCTTGGCCTTGGTTCTGCCGAGCGTCGGAACCAGGTGGCAGTATCGGGCCGCCCCTTGTTTGTCTTTCCATGAATCCCCTTGCCCGTTCTGGGATGCCACTTCGGATGAAAGGTAGGGCGACCTCTCCGAGGGGGCCGCGAAGAACGGTGACCGGTGTCAGTGTTCGGTGACTGCGTTTGGCGGCGCGCGGCGGAGCGCGCGCCCTACCCTGCACCGTGCGCACCCAAGGTGGGGCGACCTCTCCGAGGGCGCCGCCAAGGGCTGCCGCCGAAACAGCCCACCACTACCCTTGTGGGCCCTCGTCCGGGCGGCCGTTTGGCTGTGGTGGACCATCGGTTCTTGGGCTGAATCGCGCTATCGGCCCAGCGGATTAGCCAGTTCGCCTCAGGAAAAGGCCGGTCTACCCCCAAACGTTTGAGTTCCGCCCCCGGAGCCACGATGATCGCGCGCAAGTTCCCGACCGAACCACGTTACTATTTGTGCCCTGTATGAATAACCCATTGTCGTGTCCCTCGCGTATCGAAGAAATCGTTCCCGTGGTCAGCAGCGGGGTGGAAGTGCCGGTGACCTATACTGAAGCCGAGAAGGCGGAGCGTCGTGCCTTGGGCCTGCCGCCGTGCGAGAGCGCCCCGGCGGGGATTCTGAAGAGGCTGCCGAAAGGTCGCACTCCGGTCAGCAAGAAGGCGATCCGCGCCCCGAGCGTCCTGAACGAGGCGCCGGTCTACGGCAGCGCTTTCACCCGGGGGCTGCGGGTGGATCTGCCTGGCGGTGTCACCCAGTTGCTCATCAGCGGGACCGCCAGCGTGGGAGAGAACGGCGAGACCCTCCATCCCGGGGATTTCCGGGCTCAGATGTGGCGCACGTACCGGAACATCACCAAGCTGCTCGAGAGCGAGGGTGCCACGTGGCACGATGTGGTCCGCACCACCTGCTACATTCGCGACATCGAACGGGACTACGCCGAGTTCAACGCGGTGCGCAACGAGTTCTTCAGTGCGTTGGGGCTCGATCCGTTCCCGGCGAGCACGGGGATCCAGGCGCGGATTTGCCGCAGCGATCTGCTGGTCGAGATCGAAGCCCTGGCCATCATGGTCCGCTAGCCCGGAAATCTCACGATGGACTGGTGCCTGAGATTTCCGGGCTCAGGCAAAACCGCGCCGGAAGGTGTGAAATATGCCGGGTATAGGAGGCACATGACGTTGTTCCTCGGTCCTGAACCGGCTGGGGGTTCTTGGGCGGAGGGCGCCCGTTCTGCGGCCTGGACTCCACCGATGGGGCGCACGCGGTGGGGCCCGTGGGCGGTCCGGGGATCTGTGTTCTCACTGGTGTTCGCCTTGGCGGAACTGGCTCCCGCCGCCGCCTTCGAGATGCCGTTGCTCATGACGCAGGTGCCCCGGGCAACAACAGGGCCGTCGACCACACCGAACCCCGGGGCCTTGGTGCGCGGCGACTGGTTCGCGGGCGCCCGGATCGTCGTCGTCTCTCCGGACCAGCAGGTGCGCGTCGTCGCCGAGGGGTTCCATTCGGCTGCGGACCCGAATCTCTCCTTTGACGGGGAGCGGGTGCTTTTTGCCGGTCGGAAGGAATCCGGCTCTCACTGGCGCATCTGGGAGATCGGCCTCGATGGCCAGGGGCTGCGCCCGATCAGCCCGGAAGGAATCGACGCCCGCAGTCCCATTCACGTTTCCACGTTGTTCACCCTGGAATCACCGGAACCCTGGTTCACCGGCGTGTTCGTCGGGCAGGAGCGGACGCTGAACGAGTCGGGCGGCCCTTCGGCTTCCAGTCTGTACAACATCAAGCTCGACGGCACGGAACTGCGCCGGCTTACCTTCAATCCCAACGGCAATTTCGATCCCTTCCAGATGTGGGACGGGCGGGTCATCTACGCGGCGGAACGTTATCCGAACGAGCCCGGCGGGCGGGAGGGGCATGTGGGCCTCTACGGCATCCATGTGGAAGGGGCGGACATGGAGCTTTACGGTGGTGGACAGGGGGGGCGGATCCGGCACATGCCGTGCGCCACCGAAGGCGGGCTGGTGGTCTTTGTCGAACCAGAGCCGGGGAATAGGGATGGGGCCGGCCAGCTCGCTGGTGTCCATGAGAGCCGTCCGCACACCACCTACCGCCGGCTGTCCCAAGACCCCGCCCACCTCTATCTGCACCCTTCCCCCCTCGAGGGCAACCGCCTCCTCGTTTCGCGTCGTTCCGCCGACGGCCACGACACGTGCGGCGTGTTCCGCTTTGACGCCGATTCCGGCCGGTGCGAGCCGGTGTTCGACAGCCCGGACCATCACGACGTCCAGGCCGTTGTCCTCCGGGCTCGGAAACGCCCCGACGGCCACTCGACGGTTGTTGACCCCAAATTTGACACGGGTGTTTTTTACGGTTTGAACGCCTATGATGCGGACGCCCGCATGGCACCTCATCTTCGGACCGGGACCGTCAAACGCGTGCGCTTCATTGAAGGCATCCCCCAGCCCGCTCCGGGAGACGCGACTGCGAAAGGCGAGACGTGGCCGTTCGTGCCCCGGCGGTTGATCGGGGAGGCCCCGGTCGAACCGGACGGCTCCTTTAACGTCGAGGTTCCCGCCGACACCCCGCTGCTTTTGCAGACACTCGATGAACGCGGCCTCGCCCTGGCAACCTGCGGCTGGGTCTGGGTCAAGCCCAAGGAATCGCGTGGCTGCATTGGCTGCCACGAGGACCCCGAACGCACCCCGGAAAACGAGTACGTGATGGCGCTTCGGCGCCCTTCCAACCGGTTGGTACTGCCGCCGGCCCAGCGACGAACGCTTTCGTTCCGGGAGGACATCGCGCCGTTGCTTCAGAAGCACTGCGCCTCCGCGGACTGCCACGGCGGCGGAACCACGCCCCTGCAGCTTCCGTTGCCCGCCGATCGCTCCGCGGATCGCGACCTCGAGAAGGCGTTTGCCGCCTTGCTGATTCCGGCGCGCAGGCCGGTGTCGAGGCCGGAATCGCCGCCCCAGCCAGGCAGGTACGTCGATCCCGGCCGCGCCCGGACCAGCCACTTGGTCTGGCGCCTCACCGGCGAAGACACTTCCCGCCCCTGGGACCACCCCGAGCCGCCCGCCTCCACCCCGCCCCGAAAGATCCGTCCCATGCCACCTCCAGGCAGCGGCGCGCCCCTCAGTCCCGTGGAACTCCGCACGGTCATCCAGTGGATCGACATGGGCGCCCAGTACGCCACCCCACCACCAAACGCCGACCCGGCAGTAACGGGAATTCGATGAAAACCCGCGCTCGAAGTCCGAAGTCCGAAGTCCGAAGTCCGAAGTCGGAAGTCGGAAGACGGATCACCGATTTGCTGTCCGTTCCTCTGTCCGGAGGGCCTTGCCTGCGAAGTGGTATCCCAGAACGGGCAGGGGGATTCACGGTCACGGAGAGCACTCAGCGCCTGGATGGCGAAGCTCTCCAGAAACCTCGTAGCCGCCGACGTCAGTCGGCGCACTCCTCCGTCGCCGACAGTCAGCGCGGACGTACGTCCACGGCTGCATTCAATTGGCGCAAGGGCTGGCACCCCAGAGTTCACCAGGCTCCAGACTGTTCTTCCCGAACTCCGGACTCCGGACTCCGGAGTCCGAGATTGGGCCTGGCGATGGCCGTCGGTCTGAGCCTGCTTGCGGCGACGCCGTCGGCCTTCGGCGCCGACCCCGATTGGCCCAAGTTCACCGACATCACCGAGGCCGCGGGGATCGGGTTCAAGCACAGTCTCGGCGATTTCGACATGAGCAACATCGTCGAAGCCACCGGACCGGGCGGCGCCGTGTTCGACTTCAACAACGACGGGTTCCCGGACATCTACTTCGTCAACGGCCGCTGGCACTCGGACATCAGCGACAACCGGGGACGCGCGCTGAAAGGCAAGCTGTGGAACGCGCTCTACCGCAACAACGGCGACGGCACCTTCACCGATGTCACCGAAAAGGCGGGGGTGGCCGGCCGCGAGGACAGCTACGGCATGGCCGCCTCGGCGGCCGACTACGACAACGACGGCGATCTCGATCTCTACGTCTGCAACTATGGTGAGAGCGTTCTCTATCGGAACAACGGCGACGGCACCTTCACCGACGTCACCGAGCGAGCCGGCCTGCTCACC